>DASRSH010000084.1:0-24037 GCA_035656575.1 Opitutaceae bacterium | reverse complement strand
CGCCGCCCTCGATGGCCACGGCCGGCGTGGGGCCGCAGATCGCCGTCATCCCGCTGCCGACGACCGGCAAGGAGAACGAGCGCAACATGCCCGCGGCCTATGTCCAGCTCGTCGGCGCCGACGGCTCGCTCGGCACCTATCTGGTCTCGAGCTTTCTGGAGATGCCCCAGCACTTCAGCTACGCCGGGCGCAGCTGGAAGATCATCATGCGGCCGGCGCGGAGGTACTTTCCCTTCTCGATCACGCTGCTGAAGTTCAGCCATGACATCTATCCCGGCACCGACATCCCGCGCAATTTCTCCAGCCGGGTGCGGCTGAACCAGCCGGACGGATCCTCGCGCGAGGTGCTGATCTACATGAACAATCCGCTGCGGTATGACGGCCTGACGTTCTTCCAGGCCAGCTTCCTGCCGGGCGACCAGACCTCGATCCTCGAGGTCGTGCGCAATCCGAGCTGGCGGATCCCCTACCTGGCCTGCGCCCTGATGGCGATCGGGCTCGTGGCCCAATTCGGGCTGCATCTGGCCGGCTTCGTCCGCCGGCGGCAGCGGGCGCCCCTGGCGGTGGCGACATGAAGTCCGCCCTTCGCCTCCTCGCGCGCTTCCTGCCGCTGCTCGCCGTCCTGGCGGCCCTCGGCGCCCTCGCGCCCGCGCTGATCCCGCCTGGCAATCCCGGAAGCCTGAATGTCGAGGGCTTCGCGCGCCTGCCAGTCCTTTCCGGCGGCCGGATGAAGCCCCTGGACACGGTGGCGCGCAGCGCCCTGCTGCAGATCCAGCATCGCCAGGAGGTCTATCTGCAGGATGCCGCCGGGCTGCCGCCCACCCAAGAAATGACGCTGACGCCGATCGAATGGCTGCTCGACGTCTTCTATCGTCCCGCCCGGGCCGACACCTACCGCATCTTCGTCGTCGACAACCCCGACCTGCTGAATCTCATCGGGCAGACCGATGAATCCGTTGCGATCCACTATCCGGATACGGAACGCTCGCTGCTGGCCGGATTCGACTTCATGCCTTCGCGGTGGCGCCGGTTTTCCTACCGCCAGATCCAGCCCTACCTGGCGAAGATCGAGAACCAGGCCAAGCTGGCCAACGCCGTCGACGCCCGGCAGCGGACCGCCTTCCAGCGCGGGGTGGGCGACCTGTTCGACAGCCTGGTGCTGTACCAGCGCCTCGAGAATGCCGTGCAGGTCCCCGGCGCCGCCGATTTCGTCTCGGAGCTGCTGAAGTTCCAGGCGGCCCTGCCCGACGGGATCGCCGCCCTGCAGGCCAAGGAGGCGGGCCGGCCCCACAACGAGGCGCTGGCCCAGGCCATGCTGCATCTGGGCGACCGCTATGCGGGCCTGGCCGACGCGACGGATGTCCTGGCGATCCCCCCGCCGCGCGCCACGCCGGACATGAGCGGGTGGAAGACGGCCGGCCGCAGCCTGCTCGAATCCTTCGGCACCGGCCAGGTGGACGAGGTCAACCTGGTTTACGCCGGGCTGGGCTCCGCCTGGCGCGCCCAGCGCGCGGATGAGTTCGACCATCTGATCAGCCTGTACACCCGCGCGCTGCAGCGCGAATTCGGGCCCCGGCTGCGCAAGACCGATGCCGAGGTCCGGTTCAACGCCGCGGAGCCGTTTTACCGGGCGATGCCGCTGTTCCTGGTCGCGTTCCTGCTTTCGATCGCGTCCTGGATGTTCTGGCCTGAGCCGTGCCGGCGGGCCGCTTCCGGCCTGGTCCTCCTCGCCTGGGTGATCCTGACCGCGGGCATTTTCACCCGCATGTGGCTCGAAGGACGGCCGCCGGTCACGAACCTCTACTCGTCCGCCCTCTTCATCGGCTGGGGCGCGGTCGGCCTCTGCCTGATCCTCGAGGCGGCCTACAAGAACGCCATCGGCACCGCGGCCGCCGGGGTGATCGGATTCGGCACGCTGCTGATCGCGCAGCATCTGGCGCTGTCCGGCGACACGATGGAGATGATGCGCGCCGTGCTCGACTCGAACTTCTGGCTGGCCACCCACGTGGTGGTGGTCACGACCGGCTACGCATCGACCTTCCTGGCCGGCTTCCTCGCGCTGATCTACATCGTGCGGGGCACGCTCACCCGTTCGCTCGACCCGGAGACCGCCCTCGCGCTCAGCCGGATGGTCTACGGCATTGTCTGCTTTGCCACGCTCTTCAGCTTCGTCGGCACCGTGCTCGGTGGCATCTGGGCCGACCAGTCGTGGGGCCGGTTCTGGGGCTGGGACCCGAAGGAGAACGGCGCCCTGATCATCGTTTTGTGGAACGCGCTGATCCTGCATGCGCGCTGGGGCGGCATGGTGCGCCAGCGCGGCCTGATGTGCCTGGCCGTGTTCGGGAACATCGTCACGAGCTGGAGCTGGTTCGGGACCAACATGCTCGGCATCGGCCTGCATAGCTACGGCTTCACGACCGCGGCCTTCTGGTCGCTCGCCATCTTCGTCGCGTCCCAGCTCGCCTTCATTGCCCTCGGCCTCGTCCCCCTGAAGCGCTGGCGCAGCTTCCGGGTGCCGCCGAAATCCCCGCCGCCCGGCGGCAGCGGCGTCCCCGCCGCTTCGCTTCACGGTTAGCCGCCGCGCGGGCCGGCCCCCGGCGTCATTTGCCCAGCAGCTCCGCCGCGTGCGCCAGCGCGCTTTTCGCCGCGCGGTCGCCCAGCATGCGCGCCAGTTCGCTCACCCGCGCCTTGGGCTGCCCATGGATCGGCCGGATGGAAACCACCGCGCGCGCCTTGGACTGGTCCTTTTCCACGACCAGGTGGCTCTCCGCCTGCGCCGCGACCTGCGGCAGGTGCGTCACGCACAGCACCTGACGGCTCCGCCCAATCGCCGCCATCTTCTGGCCCACGACGCGCCCGATCTCGCCGCCGACATTCGCATCCACCTCGTCGAACACCAGGACCGGAACGCCATCCAGTTCCGCCAGCACCGCTTTGAGCGCCAGCATGACACGCGCCAGCTCGCCGCTGGACGCGATGCGCGCGAGCGCCCGCGGCTCCTCGCCCACGTTCGGCGAAAAGAGAAACTCGCAGGTGCAGTCCCCGTCCGGCCCGAGTTCGGTGGCGGGCCGGACCCGCACCTCGAACGCCGCCCGGGCAAACCCCAGCTGCCCAATCTCCTCCGCCGCCGCCCGCGCCAGCGCTTGCGCCGCCTTCTCGCGCTTGCCGCGCAGGCGCGCCGCGGCCGCCCGCGCCCGCTGCTCCGCGTCGAGCGCCCGCCGCTCGGCCGCCGCGAACGCCCCGGCAAAATCCTTCTGCACTTCCAGCCGCCGCTCCAGCGCGTCCCGGGCGGCGCGGGCCCGCCCCGCGTCCGGCCCATGCCGCCGCTTGATCTCCAGCCACGCGTTCATGCGCGCCGCGAGCGCCTCCGCCGCCTCCCCCTCGTTCGCCAAATCCTGCCCGAGGGCGGTGAATTCCGCCGCGAGGTCGTTCAGCTCCACGGCGGCCGCGGCCAGGCGTTCCGCGAGGGCCGCGCTGGCCGGATCGATCTCCGCCAGCCGGCGCGCCTCGCGCAGGGCGAGCGCCAGCCGCCCCTGCGCCCCGTCCTCTCCCCCCAGGCTGCCCGCGACGCTGCCCGCCAGCGCGATCAGCTCCTGCGCCCGCGACATGCGCAGGTGGTCCCGCTCGAGCGCCTCGATCGCATCGTCCGCCAGGTCCACCGCCTCGAACTGCCTCAGCTGCTGGCGGAGGTACTCCAGCTGGTCCGGCGACAGGGCCGTCTCCTCCGCCAGGCGCCGCTGCTCCGCCAGGGCGTCGCGCCAGTCGCGGTATTCCCGGCGGTACGCCTCCAGCGCTTCCCGGTCGCGGGCGAAAAGATCCAGCAGCTCCAGCTGGCAGCCTTCCTTGAGCAGCCGCCGCGGCTCGCTCGGCCCGTGAAAATCGATCCAGCGCTCGCCCAGCCGCTGCAGGGCGGCGAGCGTCGCCGGGCTCCCGTTCACCCACGCTTTCTGCGGCTTGTCCACCGGCACGGTGCGCCGCACCACGAGCATGCCCTCCTCGCACGCCGGCAGCCCCAATTCCTCCAAAAGCGCATTGATGGAATCGGGCTCGGCGAAGGCAATGGCCGCGGAGACGTCGCAGGCCGGGGCTCCCTGCCGGACGATGGATTTGTCCGCGCGCTCCCCGGCCAGCAGCGCCAGGCCGCCGAGCAGGATGCTTTTTCCCGCGCCCGTCTCGCCCGTGACGGCGGTGAAGCCGGCCTCGAACTCCAGCTCCAGCGCCTCCAAAAGAGCCAGGTTCCGAATGGTGAGCGTCTGCAGCACGGCTGCCCTTCAAAGCAACGAGCGGCCGCCCGAAGCACAAGCCGAACCTGGCGGCGGCCCATCGCCGCCGCCCCTCAATCCTTGCGCTCCTCCAGCGCCGCCACCCGCTTGAACAATTCCGGCAGCTTGTTGCGCAACACCTGGATTCGCTGCTCCTGCATGAACGGCAGCGCGGGCGTGCCGCGCACCTGCGTCCCCGCCGGCCAGTCGCAGTTGATTCCGGCCTGGGCGCCCACCTGCACGCCCTTGCCCAGCGTCAGGTGCCCCGCCAGGCCCGCCTGGCCGCCCAGCACCACGTAATCCTCCAGCACCGTGCTGCCCGACACCCCCGCCTGCGCGCAGAGCAGGCAGTGCTTGCCGATGCGCACGTTGTGGCCCACCTGCACCAGATTGTCGATCTTGGTGCCCTGGCCGATCACCGTGCTGTTGAACCGCGCCCGGTCGATGGTGGATCCGGCGCCCACCTCGACTTCGTCCTCCAGGATCACGTTGCCGATCTGCGGCAGCCGTTCGTGGCGGCCCTGCACGAACTCATAACCGAAGCCGTCCGACCCGATGATCGCCCCGGGCTGCAGCCGGACGCGGTGGCCGAGGATGCAGTCGGTCGCGACCCGCGCGCCGTTCATCAGCCAGCCATCGTCGCCGATCCGGGAACCCCGGCCCACGAACACCTGGGCCTGCAAATACGTGCGCTCGCCGATCGCCGCCCCCGCCTCCACCACGCAGAGCGGGCCGACCGTGGCCGAAGCCGCGATGCGCGCCCCCGGCTCGATCACGGCCGTGGGATGGATCCCCGGCGCCGGCCGGGGCCAAAGCGAGCGCTCGATCCGGGCGCACAGCACTCCCAGGGCCGCGGACGGATTCGGGACGAGCAGGAAGCACTGTCCGGGCTGCGGCTGGCCCTCGAAGCCCGCCGGCAATAAAACAACCGAGGCCCGCGTGCGCGCGACCTCGGTCTTGTATTTCGGGTTGCCGAGAAAGGAGATGTCTCCCGGCCCGGCCGACTCCAAACCGGCAATCCCCGTGATCGTCCGGTCGGTCCCGCCGCGCAGCTCAAGCGGCTGCACGGCGGCGACAATCTCCTCCGGCGCGAACGCGATTTCCATCGCCCGCGAAACCGGGCCGTCCGCTTACTGCGAGGACGGCGTGACGTTCGGAACCGAGAAGTGAGGCGCCGCCTCCGCGCTGGAGGGGGCCGCGGCGCTGGGGGCCGACGCGTCCGCCGGCATTTCGGCGGGCTTGTTCTTGTCGATGATGGCCATCACCTCGCCGGTGATGTCGTAGCTCGGGTCCGCGTAGAGGACCGGCGTGGTCCCCTCGGTGAAATGGGCGCTGCTGTTCAGCACCAGGGTCGCGCCGTGATCGTGCGCGACCTGCAGGACGACCTTGTTGATGTCATCCAGCAGCTGGGTGCGGAAGTTCACAAACTGCTGCTGGAGAGTCTGGCGCGCCTGCTGGGCGAACTGCTGCATTTCCTGCGTCTTGTTCTGGATCTCCTGCGCCTTCGACTGCTCGTCGGACTGGGCCTTGCTCTTGGCGTCCGAGGTGGTCATCGGATTCTTCACCTGCTCGTCCAGCGCCTTGTACTGATCGATCAGGTCGCTGCGCTGCTTGATCAGGCCGTCGAGGTCCTTCTGCGCCTGCGAGCCTTGGGCCTTCAGCTTCGCTTCCTCGGCCACCGTGGCGTAGTGCGCCTTGAAAATCTTTTCGAGATCAACCACGACAATCTTGGGTTCGGTTTGCGCGTGGGAGGTAAATGCCGTGGCCAGAATGCAGGCGGCCGACAGCAGAGTATGGGTGAATTTCTTCATGAGTCTATTGATGGCGATGAAAGGTGGACTAAATCAGAATCAGAAGCGGGTGCCAAAGGAAAAGTTGAACTGGTTCCCCTGCTTGTCCGGGTAGTGAACGTCGCCGCGAATCGGTATGCCGTAATCCAGGCTGAGCGGAGCGCCCATGACGAAGAGCCGCAGGCCGATGCCGAAGTCGTCCTGGTAGTTGCTGACGCTGAAGTCGTAAGAGCCGGGGTTCACAAAGCCGGCGTCGTAGAAGACGGCGAACCGGATCGGGTTGACGATATCCAGCGAGTACTCGGCCGTGAACTGACCCATCGTCTTGCCGCCGATGGGCTCGCCATAAATGTCGCGGGGACTGACCCACCGATACTGGAAGCCGCGGAGATCTTCGGGACCGCCGAGGTAAAGCGCATCGTAATAGGGAACCACGGTGGACGAGCCGTAATTCTGAATGACACTGGATTGCATGTAGAGCTCCAGCACCTGGGTCTGGGCATCGAAGACCTTGAAGAACTGGGAGCCTTTGAACAGGAACTCGTAGTAGTCCGTCTTTCCACCGAACGGCCCGGCCACCTTGCCCGTCAGGCTGATATTGTTGCCCGTGGTCGGGTTGATCAGCTTGTCCAGGGTGTTGCGCGACAGCGTCAGAAACACCGTGGACTCGGAGTTGTTGCCGGCGAACTCCTGAATGATCGGCGATGCGCTCGGGGTGACGTCCTGGATCTGAACCACCTCGTACTGGTAGCCCACCGTCGCCCGGATGAGCTCGAACAGCATCTTGCTGATGGAAATGTTCGCACCGACGTCCACTTCGTTGTAATAGGTGCTTTCGTAGTCCGAGCTGGTGCGGTACAGGTTGGTGTCCAACTCCAGGGGCTGCTGATTGATGTAGGGCTCGGTGAAGGAAACGATCGCTTCGCTTGAGAGCTGGCCGATCTCCAGCCGGATGCGGAACTTCTGGCCATCGCCCTGGAAGAGCGAGCGGCTGTTGAACAGGTCGAAATTGGACTGGGAGACTTCCGCGAAAATCGTCGCCCGCTCGAGCGAACTGTAGCCCGCGCCGAAGGTCAGGCTGCCCGTGCGGCCCTCCTTGACCGCGACCCTCATGTTCTCGCGGCCGGGAATGTTCGTCGGCTCGTTCTTGATGTCGACGTCGTCGAAAAAGCGCGTGTTTTCGAGGCGGGCCTGGCTGATCTTCATGCGCACCGTGTCGAACACGTCGCCCGGACCCAGCACCAGTTCGCGCAGGATCACCGTGCTCTTGGTCTTGGTGTTGCCCTCGATCTCGATCGACTCGACGTTGTACTTGTCGCCCTCCTGGATCCGGTACTCGATGTCGATATTGTTGGTGGCCAGGTTGGGCCGGCGATCGAGCCGCACGTCCGTGTAAAGATAGCCGTCCTTGCCGTAGAAGTCGCCCAGCCGATCGATGTCCTTGTCGAGCAGGGAAGGCGAAAAGATCATGCCCGGCTTTTGGCGGACCACGCGGCGCAGCAGCGCCGAAGAGTGGATCTTGTTGCCCGAAAAGGTGATCTGCCCAATGCGGTACTGCCGGCCCTCGTTGATGGGAATCACCAGCACCAGACGGTCGGGTTTGGGGTACTCGAACAGCACCTTGTCCTCGGAGATGTCGACATCGAGGAAGCCGTCGTCGCGGTAATAATCCCGCAGCTTGTCCAAGTCGTCGTCGAAGTCGTCATCCTTGAACCGGCCGGACCCGGTCAGCCAGGAAAACATCCACCACTTCTTGGTGTCCATCTGGCCGCGCAGCGTACGGCTCTTGATGTGGGCATTGCCGACGAATTTGATGGCCTGAATCCGCACCCGGTTGCCCTCGCGGATGTTGAAGATGACGGTGCCGAAGCCGGTCGTCCGGTCGCGATCGATCCGATAGGTGATGGATACCTGGTTGAACCCCTTCTTCTGGTACAGCTCCCGGATCTTTTCGGAGTCCTCCTTGACCTGGCGCTCGTCGAGCGCGGTGTTCGGCTTGGTCTTGACCTCCTTGCGCAGCCGCGAGGTCTTGATCTGGTGGTTGCCCACGTAACGGATGGCGAGAACGCGAAACTTCGGGGTGACCTCGACGATCAGGTTGAAGACGTGGTCGTTGACCTGCTCCCAGCGCGTCTGGATGTACTCGAATAGGCCCGTCTTGTAGAGATTGCGGATGTCGTGGTCGAGGGTCTCCTCGTCCAGATCGCCGCCGTCGCGCAGCTGCATGTTGGCGCGGATGACATCCTCGCTGACATTGGCCGTGCCCACGAACTTGATCGTGATGGTTCCGACCTTGGCCTGCACGGCCCCCTGCTGGAGGGGGTTCACATCGGATTGCGCCCTACTTTCGACCCGGCCCGCAAAAACAACGAAAGCAACGACTAGGAGAACGACGACTCCCCGAAGGAAGCCGTTACTGGGTGTAGTTTTCAAATCGGGTGATGTCTCGTAGGAACGTGAGTCGCAGTTCTCCTACCGGTCCATTGCGCTGCTTGGCAACGATTAACTCCGCCGAATCTGCGGCGGTTTGGAATTTCTCATCGGCATCTTTGGGGCGGGCAAGCATCAGCACTACGTCGGCGTCCTGCTCGATGGATCCGGACTCGCGCAAGTCGGCTAGTTTCGGCGTGCGGTTCTCCTTCTCGGACGAGCGATTGAGCTGGGATAATACAATGACCGGCAAACCAAGTTCCTTCGCTAATGCCTTCAGGCCGCGCGACGCTTCCGCGACCTGCTGTTCGCGCGGGACCGAGGAGTCGGTCGGGCTCAGTAGTTGCAAATAATCTACAACGATCAGCCCCAATGGGCGCCGGGCATGCACGCGTCGGGCCTTGGCGCGCAGCTCCATGATCGATAAGTGGCTGGAATCGTCGATGAAGATGGGCGACTTGGCGAACTCGTCGGCCACCGCGACCAGGCGGGTATTGTCGTCTCCGTTGCGCGAGAGCAGGCCCTCGCGCAGCAGCTTCAGATTCACCCGCGCGCGCGAGCACAGCATGCGCAGCGCGAGCTGGGCGGCGCTCATTTCCAGCGAAAAGACCAGGACCGCCACCCCCTCCCCGCGCTTGGGCATCGCGGCGGCTTCCGCGAAGTTGAGGGCCAGGGAGGTTTTCCCCATCGACGGACGGGCGGCCAGGATGATCATTTCCTGCTTCTGGAAGCCCCAGGTCAGATTATCCAGGTCCTTGAACCCGGAGGTGACCCCCGTCAGTTCGCCCTTTTTCATCATCATCTTCTGGATGACGGCCATGGCCTCGCGGGTCGGCTCCTTCATGGCCTGGGCGGCATCGGAGACGCGGTCCTGCGTCACGCGAAAGACGGTCTGCTCGACCTGGTCGACGAACTCCTCGATGCCGCCGGTGAAGTTGTAGCAGTTTTCGACCGTCGCCGTGGACACGCGGATCAGCTCGCGCAACAGGTGCAGCTCGCGGACCTTTTCGATGAAGTACGACGCCTGGGCCGTCGTCGGAATGCGCCCCGTGAGCTGCGACAGGTAGGCGTAGCCGCCGGCGGCTTCCAATTGCCGGGAAGTCTTAAGCTCCTCGACCAGCACCGCCACGTCCACCGGCGGGCTTTTCTGGTACAGCTCGCAGAGCTTCTGATAGATGATGCGGTTGGCGGACGAGTAGAACGCTTCCGGAGGCAGCTTGGCCTCCAGGCACTGGGCGATGGTCGCGGAGCCATCGAGCAGGCAGCAGCCCAGGAGATACTCCTCCGCCTCGGGGCTGTGGGGAATGGCGCGGGTGGCGGCGGGGCGCCGGGGAGCTTCTTCGACCATGCTGGAAAAGGGCGAAGTTGTCAGGGCGGCAAGGCGAGAGGCAACGAATAGTCCCTCAGAAGTTATACCCCGAGATATGCACAGGGAAAAATGGCAGCGGCGTCCCGCCGCTGCGCGGGTCTCAGGCAGCGGCCGAGCGCCGCCGCCACGTCACTTCTTCTCGGCGCGCTCCGTCTTCTTCGCGTCGCTGCGGCGCGGACGGGCCGGCGCCGCCGGCTCGGCGGCGGGAGTCTCGATGATCGGGTTCTCGGAGACGACGTCGAAGCCCAGTTCGACGGTGACGTCGGCGTGCAGCTTCACCTTCACGGTGTGCCGCCCCAGCGTCTTCACCGGCGTGAAAAGATGGACCTTGCGCTTGTCGATGTCGAAGCCCGCCGCGGCCAGCTTGTCGTGGACGTCGCTGGCCGTGATGGCGCCGAACATCTTGCCGCCCTCGCCCGTCTTGACGGCGAACGCCAGCGCGGTCTTCTCCAGCTTGCGGCCGAGTTCCTGGGCGCCGTTCAGTTCCTGCACCTCGCGCTCGCCCCGGCGGCGCTTCAGCGCGTCGATCTGCTTGCGGTTGGCCTTCGTGACCGGCACCGCGACCTTGCGCGGCAGCAGGAAGTTGCGGGCATAGCCCGCGCGGACTTTGACCTGGTCGCCTTCGCCACCAAGCCCCTCGACGGGCTTCAAAAGGAGGATTTCGCTATGAGACATGATGATTGGTCCGCGCCGCGGCCGGCGCGATGTGTTCGGAGTGAAAGGAAGATAACGGCCGGAAGCCGGGCCGCTGTCAACCGCTCCTTGCGCCCGGACGTGCTGGGTCGCCGGCCCTCGCCGCCATGCGGCCCGCTACGCCTTTAAACGGCAATCACTTGCGTCTGGCGGGCGACCGTCAGCGGTCCGAGTCCCGGCCTGCGGACGGCATCACCAGGGGAGCGGGGTTGATCGGGATCGCGAACCCCCGGCCCGCCCGGATCGGCTCCACGTACCGGCTCCAATGCTTGTCCGGCAGCGGCGGAATCCGGAACGAGCGCAGGTTGCCGGCGACGCACACGGCCAGCGCCAGCCCGGCGGCGGCCGCCGCGGCCCGCGGCCCCCGCGCGGCGAGAAGAATCAGTATCCAGGCCAGCATGACATGGACGATGAGAAAATACCGGTCGCCGTTCAGCGGCGACTGCAGATCGACCGGATCGTGCGCGAACTTGACCGCCACCGGCGCGAGCACGAGCAGCGCCGCCAGCGCGAGCCACGCCGCCGGCCGCCGCACCGCCGGCGCAAGGACCACGCCCGCGGCCAGGGCCGCCAGCAGCACGGCTCCGAGGGGAATCCAGCGCGGCCACGCCAGGGGAGAAGGGCCATACCCCGCAAAGAAGTCTCCCAGGCACCGGAAGATCATCACGCCGGGAAAGTCGAGCGGCCCGTGGGGCGAGAACGTGTGCGCCGAATACCCCGCATAACGCAGCATGAAGGCCAGCTGCACCAGCCCGGCCGCCGCGACCACCGCGGCCAGCGCCAGCCGGCCGGCGGATCGGTCGCACAGCCACCGCAGGGCAAAGGCCGGGGCGAGGAACACGGAGAACGGCCCGGTCAGGCCGCACAGGACGAGCCCCGCTCCCGTGCCGATCCAGCCCCGCCGCGTCCGCGGCGGATCCGCCACCAGCCAAATCACCAGCGCGATCGCCGCAATCCATTGGATGTTGGTCAGGCTCATGATGACGGATCCCGACTGCGGCGCCAGGGCCAGCGCCGCCACCAGCGCGGGTTTGGCCGGCAGCTTGAACCGCGGATTGAACACCAGGGCCCCCACGCCCAGCCACACCGCCAGGGCGGCCAGATTGTACCACAGCGGAATCCGCAGGGGATCCGCGTGCGTGACCGCCGCGGCCACCAGGCGGGGAATCAGGTGCAGATAGCCACCATACGGCTGGAAAATGGCCCGCGGGCCGATGTTGTACGCCCCCAGAAAGAACACGATCCCGTCCTCGGCGCAGAGCTGCGGCCGCGTGAGGGCATCCGGCCGCCGCAGCACCAGCAGGGCCAGAAGCCCGGCCAGGGAGGCCGCGATCGCCAGCCGGCGCGAACGGGGGCTTGCCGCAGGGGCCGCCGTAATCGAGGGCGAAACGTCAGGATGCACGGAAGGAGCGACCACCTCGATCGCTCCTTCCTCTATCCGCGACGTTCGGCGGTCGTCAACCCAGGGTGCCGGCCGCCGGCGCGGGGGCTATTCGATTCCGATCAGGGTCTGGGCTTTGGCTTCCAGCAGCGGCAGCGGCTTGGCCGCCTGGATCGCGCGCAGGATTGCCACCAGCTGCGCATCCGGCTGGGCGACGAATTCGTGCACCAGCGCGTCTGTCACGTCGACGCGCTGCCCCGGAGGAACCTGGCTGAGCGCGCCGTCGTCCCATTTCGAGACCAGGCGCGCAACGCCCAGGGCCGCGCAGAGGTCGGGACGCCGGTTCTGCAGTTCCGCCAGCGCCTCGCTCGCGGGAGCCGTGCTGAAGACCTCCAGGTGGATGCGGGCTTGATCCGCCGCCAAATCAGCGGACAGCCGCGTGGCCAGCGCGAGATGTCCCGTTTCCTTCGCCAGGAGCGCCTCCGCGCCCTGGCGATCGCGCTGCTGGCGGGAAGCCTGGGTCGAGAACTGCACATAGGCGATCACGCGCGAATCGTAAACGCCCACGCGCCCGGAGGGCTGGGCCTGCTGGCCGGATGCCCGCGGCAGCGAGACCGCCGCGGCGAGCATGAATCCTAGAAGATAGGGGGGTAACTTTTTCATCCTGTTCCTTTCGTTTTCCGCACCCTTATCCGCAATTCCGGCCGTCACAATCCGGCCGCCGCCGATTGCCAAGCTCCGCGCAGCCAAAGCCAAAAAACGCGCCGGCGCAGCCGTCGCTTCAGGCCCATTCCTGCCTGCCAATCCCGAGCCCCGAGAGGGCCCGGTCAAGTCCCTCAGGCCCGCGAGGAAAACCTTGGGCGGGCTGACCGTCCGAAAAGAGAGGGGGGCGGCGCAAGAGCCCCGCAGCCCCTTCCGGGCGACGTCAGAACGGGACGTCCTCGTCGATCGCGGGGTCCTTCGGGGGCGCGGGGGGACGGGGTGCCGAACGCGGAGCGTCGCCGCCCTCGTCTTCACCGCCGCCACGGGGGGCGCCGCCGCCGGCTCCGCCTCCTCCACCGCCGCGGGAGGACAGAAACTGCACGTTCTCCAGGACGACCTTCATCTTGCTGCGCTTCTGGCCGCTGGTCTTGTCGTCCCACTGGTCGAGCTTCAGGCGGCCCTCGACCATCGCCGGGCTGCCCTTGGTCAGGTACTTCGAGACCAGTTCGCCCTGCTTGCCCCACGCCTCGATGTCCACGAACGTCGTCTCATCGCGCGTCGCGCCGGACTCGTCCTTGAACTGGCGGTTGACCGCGATGCCAAACTGGCAAATCGAGGTGCCCTTCGGCGTGACCCGCAGCTCGGGGTCCCGCGTGAGGTTTCCGATCAGAAAGACCTTGTTGAGGTAAGCCATGGGGTAAGGCGGAAGGTCAGACGGATTCGACGAAGGTGCGGTAGACGCTGTGGTTCAGCCGCAGGCGCTCCTTGAGCTGGGCGGGGCCCTCGGGCGGGGCCGAAAAGGCGATCTGCACGTAGGCGCCGCCGGTGAACTTGCGATCGATCACCCGGGCGAAGTCGCGCTTGCCCAGATTCTCGACGCCGGTGACCTCGCCCTGCACGGCGGCGATCTCCTTCTTGACGCTTTCGATGATGGTCTCCGGCGAGTCCTCCTTGCCCCGGTTGTCGAGGATGAAGGTGGCGCGGTAGTTGCGTTTGGTCGGGTTCATGAAGAGGTGGTTTCCTTGCGATTGAGCTGATTCATGGCCTGGTCGGCGCCGCGTTCGAGCAGCAGCTCCAGGCCCTGAACGTACGAATCGAGTTTCTGTTCGATAATAACAAGCTGTTCGGGTGAAAATTCGGTCAGGACAAAATCCTTGAGGTCCATCTGCGGCGGCTGCCGCGGGCCGATGCCCAGCCGATAGCGCGCGAATCCGTCGCCGACATGCTCGAGCAGGCTGGCGACCCCGTTGTGCCCGCCGGAGCTGCCGCTCACGGTCACCTTGAGCCGCCCCACCTCCAGGGTGAGGTCGTCATAGACGGCGGCGATCTGCGCCGGCTCCAGCTTGCGAAAGCGGGCCAGGGCGCCGATGGCGCGGCCGCTGTCGTTCATGAAGGTTTGGGGCTTCACGAGCCAGCGGGCGCCCCCGGGAGCCGCGTCCCAGCGGGCGATCTCGGCATCGAAGGCGGGCTCGGCGCGCCAGGTCAGCCCGCGCTTGCGGGCCAGCGCATCGACCACCCACCAGCCGAGATTGTGCCGGCTGCGCGCGTAGCCGCGGCCCGGATTGCCCAGGCCGGCGACCAGTATGATGGACATGACAAAGAACGATGCCGGCCGGGGGAAGCGGCGTCCCGCCGCTTCCCCTGCCGTGAGATTACTTTTTGGCCGGGGCCGCCGGCTTCGCGCCGGCCGCGGGGGCCGCCTTCTTGTCGCCAGCCGGGGCCGCCCCGGCTTTCGCATCGCCCGCCGGAGCCGCGCCGGGCTTGGCCGCCGCCGCGCCTTCTCCGGGCTTGGCTTCGCCGGCCGGAGCCGCCGCCGCGCCTTCCGCGGGAGCCGCTTCCGCCGTGGGCGCCACTTCGGTGACGATTTCCGCCACGGGCTCGACGCAGGACACGACCGGCTGGCCCTTCGCGTCGAGGAACTCGACGCCGGGGATGGCCTTCAATTCGCTGACCTTGATCGTCTCGCCGACCTTGAGCTCGGTGACATCGACTTCAATCACTTCCGGCAGATCCTTGGGCAGCGTGCGGATGCGCAGCACGTGGGTGTTGACTTCCAGGACGCCGCTCTGGTTCTTGACGCCGAAGGACTCGCCGACGGCGTGGACCGGAACGCGGATCTCGAACTTCTCGTCGCTCTTCACCTCGTGGAGATCGACGTGCAGGTAGCGGTCCGTGATCGGATCGCGCTGAATCTCCTGCAGGAAGGAAAGGGCCTTGTCGGTGCGGTTGGGATGCTGCAATTCGATCAGCAGCGAACGGCCGGCGACCGTCTTGAGGAGCTTGGAAAACTCCGCCGTGTCGATGGCGAGCTTCTCCGGATCGGTGTGCTTCCCGTAAAGGATGGCGGGAATGCTGTTGGCTTTGCGGAGCCGGCGTGAGGCGCTCCGGCCGGTCTGGCCGCGGGCGTTTACCTTGAGGGTGAGAGGCGTGTTCATGGTTTCGTTCCCCCTGAGACCTCCAATGGGGAGGGCAGGCGTATTTGAAGCGGTCCAGCACAGTGACATCGGCGGGGGAATGCAAACAAATCTTCCCGCCCCCAGCGGCCTAACCCAAATGACTAGACTACAGCAGATTAGATGCTGAGTGGGGTCGCCACTCCACTGCGATTGGGGTGCGGCGCCCCATGCCTTAATGACAACCCGCGGGCACTTCCGCCACTTCTCCCGTACAATTCCTAAAATCGCACTTCAGTTGGCCGTTGTATAGACAGAGAATATGACCGAAACGCTGATACTGCCCTTGCCCGCGCTGCGGCTGCCAGCCGACTTCCCCTGGCGGGTCCGGTTTGTCGGCGCGGTCGAGGCGGAACTGAGGCAGCTCCGGGCCAGCGGCCACTTCCTGCCGTCGCGGTTTTTCGGCTATTATTTCCGGGCGGGAAGGCTGATCGGGGTCAGCGGACGCTGGACCGTGGCCTTGGATGCGACCGGAGTCGCCCTGCAGCTTCTGGATGCCGTCGGCGAAGCGACCCACGGGCAGTACAGCATTTCGACTCTGCGGCTCGACGGCGAGCCCGACTACATTCTGGTCCACGACCGCCACATCGGCGAGTGCTGGCTGTGGCGCTTCACTTCCGGCCTGCACTTCGTCGAAGCCACCGATCCCGTCGAAGGCGGCGGAGACATTGGCTGGGACGGGGCCGCCCGGAACCTTCTGGGCTATTAGGGTTGGAAGCGGACTTCCGGCCGCTCCATACCTGAGGCGTGCAACGTCTCACCGCGGAGCGGGGAATCGTCGCCGCCGCCCTTGCGGCGGGCGCAGGGCTGGGATTGGCCTGGATTTCGGGGACGGCGAGCCTCCTGCCTCCGCCGGGCGCTCCGGTTCTGGGTGACGCCCGTCTCGCCGCCCTGGTCCATCTGGCCGCCGATCTGGTTCTCTGGGGTGCGGTTCTGGCGATCGTGCGCCGGTGTCTTTCGCCCGCGGGGCTGCTGGTGTTCGCCGCGGCTGCCCTGGCCTTCGCCGCGCTCTCCGCCCTCGGACCGCGGCCGATCGGGATACCCCTCTTCGCTCGCCCTCCCGCTTCGGCCGCGCCCACAGGAGGCTGGGACTTGCTCGGCTGGCCCTTCCCCACCCCCTGGGCCGCCTTCCTCGTTTGGCTTCCTTCCTTTGCGCTGCTGCTCTCGCCCCGCCGCTCGCGCCATGCTCTCCTTCTGGGGGCCTGCGCCGCTGCCGGCGCGGCGGTGGTTGCCTCCGCCTGCGCTCCCGCCTCCGCCCCGCTTCCCTTCGCCCCGGAGGCGCTCTTCGCGGCGCTGCTCCTCAATGCCGTCTGCATCGCCGCCTTTGGTCCGCTTCTCCCCATCGCCTTGTATGTCGCTGCGGCGGGCATCGCCCTGGTTGACCCCGAGCCCGGACGTGTTCCGGCTTTCTCCGGCCCCCCGGAGGATGCGGCTGCGCCGGCGAACGTGCACACCGGCGACTATGCCGGACCCTGGATCCGCGCGAAAGCCGCCCTCGTCCAAGTCCGCATCCAAGGGCGGATGCAGCCGCCGGGATCCGAGCTTTATCTGCGGACGCGAAGCGGCCGGCGCATCGAGCCCCTCCAGGCCGCAGCCGCTGCCGCTCCCCCGCATTGGCGCCGCGTGAACTTTCCCTGGCCGGGCGAACCCTTCCAGCTGATCGCCCGGCAGTCGCCCGGCGCCGGTCTGCGCTTCACCGACCCCGTGCCGATTGCGCGCTCCGCATGGCTCGCGGGCAAGCTGCTCGCAACCTGGCCTTTTTGGATCGCCGCCGCCGGGCTTCTCGCCTGGGTATCCGTTTCCACCCTCACCCTCCATCCGCCCCGGGCGGCGTGGCTGCCGTGGGTGGCCCTGCTGGCCTATGCCGCGTTTTTCTCCCGCCATATCGACTCCACCGCGGGACCGAACGACTCGGGCGGCTATCTGAACAGCGCCCGGCTGATTGCGCAGGGCTCCGTCACCGCGGCACCCCGCCTGCCGCTGCCCGCGGCCGAAGCGGCGGCCTTCTCCCCCCGCGGCGACGCCTATGCGGCCACGACGTTCGTCCCCACGGCCGATGGCCGGCTCGCGCCCGCCTATCCGGTCGGCTTCCCCCTGCTCGTCGCGGCCGCGGGCCGCCTGCTCCCGTGGGCGGCGGCGGTTCCGGCCCTGATCCTCCTCCAGCTCGTGGCGGGCGTCGTCGTGACGTACCTGGTCGCGCGCGCGGTCGATCTGCCCCGCGCCTGGTCCGCGCTCGCCGCCGCCATCATCGGACTGAGCGCCGTTTATCTTTTCCAGGCCCTGCAGCCCCAGAGCGATGGCCCGGCGCTGGTGTGGGTCACCCTGGCCATGCTCTGCGCCCTGCGCGACCGGCCCGTCGCGGCCGGGCTCTCCGCCGCGCTGGCCGTCCTTATCCGGCCGGCGGACAGCCTGGCCCTGGTCCCCCTGGCGCTGTGCTTTGCACGGACCGGGGGGCTCCGGCCGTTCTTGCGCTTCGTCCTGGCGGGACTGCCGGGCGCGATCTTCCTCGCCTGGTACAATCACCGGCTCTTCGGCCACGTCCTCACCACCGGTTACGGCGACCCCGCCCAGGTCGGCGCCCAGTTCGGGCTGCGCTACGTGCCGCTCACCCTCCGCGCCTATGTCCGGTGGCTGCCGTGCTACTTCACGCCGGTCGTCGCGCTCGCGCCCGCCGCTGCGTTCCTCCCCTCGATCCCCGGGCGCACCCGGCTGGTCCTGGCCGCCTGGGTGTTCGTCTTCGCCGCCTTCTACGCGGCGTATTGGTGCACCAATGACAGATGGTACAACCTGCGCTTCCTGCTCCCGGCCGCCCCCGCGCTGGTGATCCTGGGCCTGTGGACCGTCCGGGCGGCGACCCGGCGCCGGCCCCTGCCCTTTCCCGCCGCCGCTCTGGGGGCGGCGGCGCTCCTGGCCGTGGCCGTCCGGGGCGGCGTCCGGCAGCGGGTGACCTATTGGATGCGCGCGAACGAAGTCCCCGCCCTCTGCGCCCGCTGGACCGCCGGACACCTGCCGGCCAATGCCGTCATCCTGGCGCGCGCGGCCACCGGCCCGCTGATGTATTACACCCGCTTCCCCTTTGTCCGCACCGACTCCGCCGCCGCGCGCTCGGCCGCGTTCTTCGCCGCGCTGCGGCGGGCGGGACGCCCCGTTTACGCCGTCACCTATCACTGGGAACAGCCGGATTTCCGGTGGGGCCGGGGCCTGGGCACCGGCTACCCCCCGGCGCCGGGACGCTGGCTGCGCCGCGCGGCCTTCGGCGAGGGGCAAATTTTTGTGTGGGAACGCTCGCCGTGACGGGGCAGCGTTCCGCTTCCGTGAGCAGCTCCCGCCCGATCGCCCTCATCACCGGCGCGTCCGCCGGCATCGGCGCGGAATTCGCGCGCCAGCTCGCGCCGGCGTGGGACCTGATTCTGGTCGCCCGCCGGGCGGAGCGGCTGGAGGCTCTCGCCGCGGAGCTGGCGCCGGCGGGATGCCGGGTCGAGGCGCTGGCCGCCGACCTCGCGGCCGAGGCCGACGTCGAGCGCGTCGCGCGGCGCATCGCGGAGGAGCCGCGGCTGGAGCTGCTCGTCAATAACGCCGGCTTCGGCGGCACGGGGCTGTTCTGGGAGGCCCCCTACGCGGACCAGCGCCGCATGCACGATGTTCACATCCTGGCGACGCTGCGGCTCACCCACGCCGCGCTCGCCGCCTTCGTCCCGCGCGACCGGGGGGCGGTCATCAATGTCGCTTCCGTCGCCGCCTTCATCCGCGGTCCGGGTTCGGCCGGCTACGGCGCGACCAAGAGCTGGATGACCGCCTTCACCGAAGCGCTGCACCTGGAGCTGCGCTCGCGCCGCTCGCGCGTGCGCGTCCAGGCCCTGTGCCCGGGCTTCACCTATTCCGAATTTCACGACGTCGCGGGGATCGACCGCGCGGGACGCGCTCCGCCCAGCCTTTGGCTTGCCGCCCCGCAGGTGGTGTCCGAATCCCTCGCGGGCCTGCGCGCGGGGCGGGTCTACGTCGTGCCGGGCTGGCGCTACCGGCTGATCACCGCGATCGCGACGAAGCTGCCGCACCGGCTGCGGATGGCACTGGAGGCGCGGCGATGAAGCGGTGGCAATTCCGCGTTTTCCGCTTAGGGTCTTGAGCCGATGCCGGTGCAATTCAAGGACTACTACCAAACCCTCGGCGTGCCGCGCACGGCCACGCAGGACGAGATCAAGGCCGCCTTCCGCAAGCTGGCGCGCAAGTACCACCCGGACGTGGCCAAGGACAAGAAAGGCGCCGAGGCGAAGTTCAAGGAGATCAACGAGGCGAACGAGGTGCTGAGCGATCCGGAGAAACGCCGCCGTTACGACGAGCTGGGCGCGGACTGGAACAGCGCCGGGCCGGGGGCGGGCGGCGGCTTCGCCGGGTTTCGGCCGGGGGGACGCGCTCGCGGCGGGCCAGGCGCCGAATCATTCGAATTCGGCGGGACGGGGTTCAGCGACTTTTTTGAACAGTTCTTCGGCGGGGGCTTCGACAGCTTCCGCCGGCGCCGGGGCTACGCGGAACCGGAGACCGAGCGCGGCGCGGATGTCGAAGCGGATCTGCTGGTCACGCTCGAGGAAGCCCTGCACGGCTCCACCCGCCAGATCACGCTGCGGCGGACCGAGCCGGACGACCGCGGGCGCGTCGACACCTACCAGGTGCGCATACCGCCGGGCATTCGCGAGGGCCAGCGCATCCGCCTGGCGGGGCAGGGTTCCGCCGGCAGCGGCGGGGCTCCGGCGGGCGACGTGTACCTGCGGGTCAAGTATGCCCAGCATCCGGACTTTACCGTGGATGGGGCGGACCTCCAATGCGACCTCGAGCTGGAACCGTGGCAGGCGGTGCTCGGGGCCAAGGTGGCGGTCCCGACCCTGGACGGGTCGGTGACCTTGACGGTCCCCGCGGGCACCGCGGCGGGCAGCCGGCTGCGCCTGCGCGGCTTGGGCCTGCCCCGCGAAGGCGGCGACCGCGGCGACATGTACGCGCGGATCCGCATCCAGGTGCCCGCCCACCCGACGGCCGAGGAACGTTCCCTTTACGAAAAGCTGGCGAAAGCGGCCCTCCAGCGCTAACGCTACGTTGTGAATAGCGGGTTGGGAGGATTGGGCTGTCGCCGAGGGTGTGAAAGCAGGACTGGCTTCCATGCCTGACCAGACGGTGGATCAACGTGATTTCGCGTCGCTTTACCGGTCGACGATCGCGCCCTTGCGGCGCTATCTGACGCGGCTGCTCGGCAACACCTCCGAGGCGCAGGACGTTGCGCATGATGCCTATATGCGGGTATATCCGCGCGAAGGCCGGGCGCCGGCGGAAAAGCCCGAGGCGCTCTTGTATGTAGCGGCCCGCCGCCTGGCGATCAACCGGCTCAAGCGCCGCAGCATTTCCCCGATCGCCCCCGAGGGCGTGGACGTCGAGGCCGCGGCCTCGAGCGCCCCGGGAGTGGCCCAGGAAGTCATGGCCCGCCAGGAACTGGGGCTCTTGCACCAGGCGATCGCCGAACTGCCCGCCGGCTGCCGCTCGGTTCTGCTCCTGCGCAAGGTGGATCACCTCTCCCATCAGCAAATCGCCGATCGCCTCGGCATCACGGTCAGCACGGTGGAAAAACAGCACGCCCGCGCCCTGCGGCTGCTGCGCGCCGCCCTCCAGGAGGCAAGATCATGAGCCCCATTCCCTTTCCTTCGCCGGCCGCCGAAGAGCAGGCCGCGCTATGGGCCGCCCGGCTGGAGGCGGGCCGATTGAGCCGGAACGATCGCTCCGCGTTCGACCTCTGGCTCAAGTCCGATCCCGAGCATCCGCGCCTGCTGCAGCAGTTCCAGCATCTCTCCGCTGCTCTGGACGAGCAGCTTCCCGTGCTGGCGGCGGTCGGCGCCGTGGCGTCGCCGCCGCCGCCAGCCACGGCGCGGCCGTTGCGCAGCCGGGTTTACCTGGGGCTTGCCGGGGCTGCCCTGGCGGGCGCGGCCGTGCTGGCGGTCGCCCTGCACCTGCGGCCGGTGGAGCTGGCGTATGCGACCGGAGCCGGGGAGCGCCACACGCTCACCCTGGCGGACGGCTCCCGCGTGGAGCTGAATGCCAACACGACCTTGCGTGTCACCGAAACCAGCCGCGAGCGCGACGCGCGGCTGCTCCGCGGCGAGGCCTTCTTCGTCGTGGCCAAGGATCCCGCCCGGCCGTTTGTCGTTTCCACGCCCGCCGGTTCGGTGCGCGTGACGGGGACCGTCTTCGATGTGCGGGACGAAGCGGCGGCCCAGCTCGAAGTCACCGTGGTCGAGGGCTCGGTGCAGGTGCGTCCGGCGGCGGCGGCCCCGGGCGTCCCCGCCTACTCGCTGGGGGCCGGCGACCATTATTCCGCCGCCCAGCCCGGCGTGAGCAGGCTCAGCGCCAGCGCGGTCGAGGATCTTCTGGCCTGGCGGCAGGGCACCGTGATCTTTGACGGCACCCGGCTGGCCGACGCCCTCGCTTCCTTCGCCCGCTTCACGGGCCAGTCGGCCATGGCCGACCCCGCCGTGGCGAATCTGAAGATCAGCGGCCGGTTCCAACTGGACCAGTTCGACGAATTCCTGGCCGGGCTGCCGGTGCGCTGGCCGGTGCAGGTCGACCGCGACGACCACGGTGTCATCCATGTGACCGCCCGCGCCCGCTAGACTTTCCGCATGCGGCTGCTACCGCTGGCGCTGTCCGGACTGCTTCCGGCCCTGGCGCTGGCCGAACCGACCCACTTTTCGATTCCCGCCGAGCCGGCCGGCCAGGCGCTGCTGGACTTTGCGCGCCAGTCGGGACGGCAGGTGCTGTTCTCGCCGGACGATCTCCGCGGCGTGGTCGCGCAGCCGGTGCGGGGCTGGTTCGAGCCGGCCGACGCGCTGGCGGCGCTGCTGGACGGCACGCGCTATATCGCCCAGCCCAACGGGCGCGGCACCTTCGTCATCACGGCCGCGCCCCTGGCGCGGCCGGAGGCGGCGCCGGCGTCGGCGCCTCCCCCTTCTCCCTCGGAGCGGCAGACCGCCATGCGCATGGACCCGTTCACCGTCAACGGCGAGATCGATCCCGGCACGGCGCCCATCGACTCCGCGGCGGTGCCGCTGGGCAATCTCGACCTCCCGCGCTCGGAAAACGACGCGCTGCCGTACCTGGTGTACTCCCGCGAGGATCTCGTCCGCAGCGGCCAGACCTCCCTCGACGACTTCCTGCGGCAGGAGGTCCTGGAAAGCGATCCGACGCCCGGACTGGGCCAGGGCGGGGGCAACGAGAACGGGCAGACGTCCGCCTTTTTCAACGGCAGCACCAACATCAACCTGCGCGCCTTTGGCGCCGACGAAACTCTCGTGCTGGTGAACGGCCTGCCGATGCCGACCGTGCTCAGCGGCTACGACGAAGGCGGCGCCATCACGGAGCGGCAGGCCGACGTGGATCTGATTCCCTTCAATCTGGTCGAGCGGGTCGAGGTCCTGCCGGTGTCGGCGGCGGCGCTGTACAGCGGCAACCCGGTGGGCGGGGTGATCAACATCGTGCTGCGGCCGGTCGAGAACATCGACGAACTCACCGCCACCTACACCAATGGCACGCGCGTGGATGCGCCGAGTTCCTTCCTGTCCTTCATGCATGGGCAGACCCTGCTGGGGGGCAAGCTCACCTATCGGTTCGACGCATCCGTCACCCGCTCCACGCCGCCCAATGAACAGGAGCTGGGTGACATCAAGGAAAACCTGACGACGCATCCCTTGATCGACGATCCGGCGGGCGTCGCCATCTATCGCGCCACACCCAACATCGTGAGCGCGGATGGCACGCCCCTCTTCGGCCCCGGAACGGCCGACCTGACGTCCGTCGCGCCCGGCGCCGACGGCTCCGGCGGCCTGGCCGCCTTCACCGGCCGCGAGGGCGTGCCGAGCCTGGGCCTGTTTCGCGCCCCGGGCGGCATGTCCAGCTCCAATGACAGCCTCAACTATGCCTATGGCACGCGGCAGACCAGTGAATCGTATTTCGGCACGGCGACGTACACGGTTTTCCCAAACCTGGAGATCGCCCTGCAGGGGCTCTATTCGCACCAGATCAACGAGCCGGGCTTTGATCTCTTTCCGGCCAACCTGACGCTGAAGGCGGCCAATCCCCTCAATCCGTTCGGCCAGGATGTGGACGTCTCGCTGCTGGAGTCGGCGCCCGCGCTCGGGCAGGGCTACGACCAGGCGCGCCTCGACCTTTACTCCGGCGTGGCCGGCCTGCTGCTCAAGCTGCCCGCCCATTGGCGCGTGGCGGGAGACCTGCAATACAGCCACAGCCTGACCGACTACCGGGGCCTGGCCGGCGTCGACGACAATGTCTGGCAGACGCTGGTCGACACCGGAGCGTACAACCCGCTGCGCGACACCCAGGTTTACGCCCCGCCGCCGGCCTTCTATCAGCAGGCCCTGATCTACTTCGGACGGCCCGGAAAATACCTCAACCTGGACAATTACCAGGTCGCCGACGCCGTCCTGCGGCTGACGAACGCGGAACTCAGCCTGCCGACCGGGCCGGCCATGCTCAATTTTGGCCTCGATTACAACCTTCAGTACCAGGCCAGCTTCAACGACGACCAGTACTACGGCGACGGGCAGATCGCCCCCACGTCGGGGTACTGGACGGGGCGGACGCTGCAGCAGTACAGCGCCGCGGCCGAGGGCCAGGCCTCGCTGCTGCCGCCCGCATGGCGGCCGCGCTGGCTGCGCGACCTGCGGCTCGACGCCGCCGGGCGCTACAATGCCGCCAAGACCGGCTTCGGCACGGGCATCGCCCCCTCCTTCGGGCTCAAGGCCGAATTGGCGGGCGGGCTGTCGCTGCGCGCGTCGATTTCGAACACCAACCGGTTTCCGACCGCGACTACGGCGCGGTTCGTTCCCATCCCGGGCGGCACGGGAACGGGCGTCGCGGGCCCGGTCACCGCGGGACAAATCACCGACCCGCTGCGGGGCGAC
>DASRSH010000083.1:0-4958 GCA_035656575.1 Opitutaceae bacterium | reverse complement strand
CGTTCGCGGGCTGACTCCGGGCCAGCTTCTGGCTGGGGCATCCGCATGATTCCCCGCAGCCATGCCGGCCGCGGCGGGCCAGCGCGCGCCAGACGAAGGCGCCCACCGTCGCGAGGACGATGGCGAGGGCGATCCAGGTTTGCGCGTGGGCCGACATATCAGAAGCCCAGGGCGGTTCCGGCTTGGTAGACGATGAACGACACCACCCAGGCCGTCCCGGTCATATAGAATATCTGGAAAAGCGGCCAGCGCCAGGTGTTCGTTTCGCGCTTCACGACGGCGACCGTGCTCATGCACTGCATGGCGAAGACGTAGAAGAGCATCAGGGACAGGCAGACCAGCGGGGTGAAGAGCGCCCGGCCGTCGGGCCAGCGCGCATCCCGCATGGCCCGGCGCAGCGGCGTCACGTCCCCTTTCTTGCCGCCGTCGACGTTTTCGACGTTGAAGACCACGGCGGTGGCGCTGACGAACGACTCGCGCGCGGCAAACGAGGAGATCAGCCCAATGCCCACCCGCCAGTCGAAGCCGAGGGGCTTGATCACGGGCTCGAGGATGTGCCCGGCCCGGCCCGCGAAGCTGTGCTCGATCTGCTGCACCGGCGTCGCGCTCGCGGGAGACTTCGGATAGGTGCTGAGGGCCCACAGGATGATGCTGATCCCGAGGATGATCGTGCCCGCCTTCTTGAGGAAGATCCCTGCGCGCTCGGTCATCTGCAGGAGGACGTCCTTCGCCCGCGGCAGGCGGTAGGGCGGCAGCTCCATGATCATCAGGGGCGGGGCGCCCTTGAGGAGCGTGCGCTTGAAGAGCCAGGCGAACACGAAGGCCCCCGCCGTCCCGACAAAGTACATGAAGAGCATCAGCCCGACCTTGAAGGCGAGCGGCACCCGGTCGTTCGGGACCATGGCCGCGATCATCAGCAGGTACACCGGCAGCCGCGCCGAGCAGCTCATCAGCGGGGCGACCAGGATGGTGGCGAGGCGGTCCTTGGGATCCTCGATCGTGCGCGTGGCCATGATGCCCGGGATGGCGCAGGCGTAGGAGCTCAGCAGGGGGATGAAGGATTTGCCGTTGAGGCCGACGCGGCTCATCAGCCGGTCCATGATGAAGGCCGCGCGGGCCATGTAGCCGGTGCTCTCCAGCAGGCCGATGAAGAAGAAGAGAATCAGGATCTGGGGCATGAACCCGACCACGGCGCCGACGCCGGCCACGACGCCGTCGCTGGCCAGGTTGGTCAGGTCGCCGGGGGGCAGGGACTGCTTCAGCCAGTCGCCCAGCTGCTCGGTCCCGTGCTCGATCCAGTCCATCGGCGGCTGGGCCAGGGTGAAGATGCTGTAGAAGAGCAGCGCCATGACGGCGCCGAACGTGAGCCAGCCCCAGACGGGATGCGTCACGATGGCGTCGATACGGTCGGTCAGCGTGGTCGTCGCCTGGCCGGCGCGGTGCACCACCTCCGCCGCCAGCCGCGCGATCGCCTCGTAGCGCGACTGCACCAGGGCCGCCGACCAGTCGGTGGACTCCCCCGCCCAGCGGCGCTGCCAGCCATGCAGGATCTCGGCCGTGCGCGGATGCAGCTGGGCCGAGCCGGTGACCCGCACCTCGTCGTTGTCGGTCAGAAGCAGGAGGGCCTCGGCCCGGGCCGAGAGGGGGGTCTTGCCGTCGTTGGCGATCAGCGAGGCCTGGAGGTCGGCGACCGCGGGGGCGATGGCCGCGGGGACTTCCCAGGCATGGCGGGACAGCGGCAGGTCGGGGCGGCTCATCGCGAGCTTGAGCTCGATGATGCCCTTGCCGTTCACGGCCTCGCACGCGATCACCGGGATGCCCAGCGCATGCTCGAGCCGGTTCGCGCGGATCGTGATGCCCTGCTCGGCGGCCAGGTCCATCATGTTGAGGACGAGAATGACGGGCCGGCCGAGGTCGAGGATCTGATGGACCAGGTACAGGTTGCGCTCGAGATTGGTCGCATCGACGATGCACAGGATGCGGTCCGGCATCGCGGTGTCGGCGCGCCGCCCGAGCAGGACGTCGCGGGTCACGGCCTCGTCCGGGGAGCGCGCCGCCAGCGAATACGCGCCGGGCAGGTCGATCAGGGTCAGCGGCTGCCCGTGCTGCGTGTAGGCGGTGCCGACCTTCTTTTCGACCGTGACGCCGGGATAGTTGCCGACTTTTTGCTTCAGCCCGGTCAGGGCGTTGAACAGCGTGCTCTTGCCGCAATTCGGGTTGCCTACCAGCGCGTAGGTGGGCGAGCGGGCGCCGGCCGCCCGCCGGGCCGCCGCCGGCAGCTCAACTGACCTCAACGAGGACATGCTCGGCTTCGCTCTTGCGCAGCGTCAGGTGATAGCCGCGGACCTTGATTTCAATCGGATCGCCCATGGGCGCCACTCGGATGAGCGTGACGGGGGTGCCCGGCAGCACGCCCATCTCGCGCAGGCGCAGAAACCCGCCGCCGGATTTGGGATAGGAAGCCACCACGGCGGACGTCCCCTTCGTCAGGGTCGAAAGCGGGACGCTGGAGGCCATCGCAAACGGCTAGACTCCACCGCGGATCAGCTCGACGACGATGTGCTCGGCGGCGTGTTCGCTCAGGGCGACCCGCGTCCCGCAAAGCTGGCAAAGCAGCGTCCTCTGGCCGGAAATGCGCTCGATGACGGCCGACTCGCAAAAGCCCATCTCCCGCAGCCGGGAACAGAAGCCCGATTCTCCCTTCAGATCACAAACGCGCCCCATGGCTCCCACCGGCATATCCCGCAGGTTCATGCGGGAGGGGCGGAAAGGCTCGCGGGAGGGCAAAGGGCTCACGGGGATTGAGACTTAGTTTCAGATGAGACTGAATGTCAATCCCACTATGCCCGTGTTCCGGATGTTAACATATCGATCTGACCTATAACCACTTAAAAATCAAGGAACCGGCTGCTTGTCCGATGCTCCGGCGGCGATCCAGGCCCGGATTTCGCCGATTTCGGCCGGAGTGAGGAGGTTCTTGCCGTTATTGGGCATGAAATCGTCGTCATCCGGGGGCAGGGTGATGCGGCGCATCAGTTCGCTCTTATTGGGCAGCCAGGGGTCGATTTCATCCCCGGAATCGCCCCCGGCCATCAGCCCGGCGTACGTGTCCAGACGCAGGCCGCCTTTGACCTTGTTCGGCCCGTGGCAGCTCACGCAGCTTCGGTCCAGAATAGGTTTGATCTCGGCCAGGTAGACCGTGCGGGGCCCCCGCGGAAGCGGCGTCCCGCCGCTTCTGGCCGTGGTCGCACGGCGAGCCGCCGCCTCCACCTTCCGATGCCCGCCCAGCCACGTCGGCAGGTATTCGGTCAGGAACGTCGGCCCATGGGACAGGCTTCCGCCGTTGTGGCTCGCCCAAACCATCACCCCCACCGACGCAGCCAGAGCGATTCCGTACACGGCAGCCCTTCCCGCGCCCGCGAATCCGTTCGGCCGCCGCAGCGAGGTCGCCGCCATCGCCAGCGCCGCGAACCACACCCCGCCATACATGTGGCGCAGGACGACCGGACCCTGATAGCCCCCGGCCCACGCGAGCAGCCATCCGTCCCAGGCGGCGATGACGGCCGCCGCCGCGGCCAGGCTGAGAACCAACCCCGCCGCGCGGAGCAGATGCTCCCGCCTCTGGCTCAGCCCGAGGCCTTCGAGCAGCGGGACCAGCAGGATCAGCGCGATGGGCAGGTGCAGGATGACCGGATGAAACCGGCCCAAGAACAAACCGAACCCAGGATGGTCATGGCCGAGGGGCGGCCACTTGGCCGCGGCGACCCACAGGCCGACGACCGCGATCCAACCGGCGATGAGCCCGCAGCGCCTCAGATCTCGTAGGCCGGCAGAAGCTTGTCCACCCGCACCTTGTCCAGCCGCGCGTACACGGGAATGCCGTTCTCGTACGGCAGGGTGACCTCACCTTGCACCAGCGGCTGCGCATAGCGCAGGAACTGGAAATTCATGCTGACGTTGTCCTCGTTGATCCACTCGCGGGGCAGCTTCTTCACCCCGTTGGCGATCTCCGCCAGGGGCGCGAGCCCCGTCTCGCAGGTGTAGTGGTCGGTTTCGCCGCGCACGAGCGTGACCATCTTGTCCGTCTCGCCGTCCACCGCGGCGCGCACGGCGGCCTGTCCGGCGAGAAACGCCTCGTCCACGTCGGTCTTCGACGCGGAGTGGGCGGCCGAACGCTGCATCAGCCCCGGGCGGGCCACGCGGACTTTCACGCCGGGAAGGTGGCTTTCAATGATGTCGGCCAGCGCCTCGCCCGCGCCGCCGAGCTTGGCATGCCCGAAGGCATCCGTCGCGGAGTCGGCCGCCAGGTAGTTGCCGTCGGAATCCACCAATCCCTCGGCCACCACGATCATGCAGTACTTCTCGCGCTTGAGCACCCGGCGGACGTCCTCGAGGACCTTCTCCTGGTTGAACGGCACCTCGGGAAGCAGGATCAGATGCGGCGGATCATGGGGATGGTCCCGGCGCTTGGCCAGCGCGGCGCCGGCGGCGATCCAGCCGGCGCTGCGGCCCATCGCCTCGACGATCGAAACCAGGTCTCCCTGGCCCATCGCCTCGTTGTCGCAGGCCATCTCGCGCACCGTCGTGGCGAGGTACTTCACCACGCTGCCGTAGCCGGGACAGTGGTCGGTGACCGCCAGATCGTTGTCGATCGTCTTCGGAACGCCGACCACGCGCAGCTCGTAGCCCTGGGCCTGCGCCAGCTTCGAGATCTTGTCGGCCGTATCCTGGGAGTCGTTGCCGCCGATGTAGAAGAAATAACGGATGTTGTGGGCCTTGAAGACTTCGATGACCCGCTGGAAGTCCTGGTCCTTCTTGAGCTTGTAGCGGCAGGTCCCCAGGGCGGCCCCGGGAGTGTGCTTGAGGGCCCGGATCTGCTGCTGGGATTCGGAGGCCAGATCGATCAGCTCCTCCTGGAGCAGCCCCAGAACCCCGTTCATGGCGCCGTAAATCTCCTC
>DASRSH010000082.1:0-1988 GCA_035656575.1 Opitutaceae bacterium | reverse complement strand
CGCCAATTACGATGGCCCACGCGTACTCGCCCAGCTCTCCGCCGAGGCCGGCATCCCCTTCATTCATATTTCAACGGATTATGTCTTCGACGGGTCGAAGGGCGTGCCCTATGTCGAGACCGACGAGACCAATCCAACAGGCGTCTATGGCCGCACCAAGCGGGACGGCGAGGCGCGGGTTATGGCGGCGGCCGGCAAGCCCATCATCCTCCGCACCGCCTGGGTCTATTCCGATACCGGCAAGAATTTCGTGAAGACGATGCTGGGGGCAGGCGCGAAGCTGCCGAAGCTCCGGGTCGTGGCCGACCAGAAGGGCAGCCCCACGGCCGCGGCCGACCTCGCGGGCGCCATACTCGACATCATCCAGCGCATCGAAAGCGGCGGCTGGAAGCCTGACTATGCCGGCATCTTCCATGTGACCGGCGGTGGCGAGACCACCTGGCACGGGCTTGCCGTCGCGATTTTCGAGGAAGCGCGCCGCCATGACGGCCCCTCACCCGAGGTCGAGCCGATCACGACCGCCGACTGGCCGACGCCGGCCCGGCGGCCTGCTGATTCCCGGCTCGACAACAGCAAGCTCGGCCATGTCTTCGGCGTGCGGCTGCCGCCATGGCGCCACAGCCTGGCGCGGACGGTGGACAAGCTCCTCGGCCCGCAGGGCTGAGGCAGCGGGACCGTGACCGACGCCGATCGCGCAGGCGTCGCGATCCTGCTCTCGACCTATAACGGTGCGGGCTACCTGCCCGCCCTGCTCGACAGCCTGACAGCGCAGAGCTGGGGCGATTGGGTGCTGCTTTGGCGCGATGACGGATCGACGGACGGGACCGTCCCGCTCCTGCGCGGCTGGGGTGCCTCAAATCCTAACCGATTGATCGAAAACGAGTTGCCATCTGATAACTTGGGCGTGACGAAGAGTTTCATGACCCTGTTGCGGCAAGCGGCAGCGGGCGGCTTTCGCCGCGCTGCCTTCGCCGACCAGGACGACGTCTGGCTGCCCGAAAAACTCGCCTGGGCCATCGCTGCCTTGCAAGAGGCATCGGAGGATCGCCCGGCGCTCTACTGCGCGCGCCAAGTGCTGGTGGACGGTGACCTCCACCGCATCGGCCTTTCGGCGCCGCTGGACGGCCCGGCAGCCTTTCCCGCCAGCCTGACGCAGAACATCGCGACCGGAAACACCGTGGTGCTTAATGCGGCCGCCATCAGCCTCATCGCGCCGAGCGAGCCGCCTCGGGAAAGCTGGCACGACTGGTGGTGCTACCTGATGGTGACCGCCGCGCGCGGCACTGTTCTGCGCGACGCGCGCGGCGTCATCCTCTATCGCCAGCATGACGCGAATGTGGTGGGCGCCCCGGCCTCCCCGCCGCAGCGGGCAATGGCCGCGATCCGCCGCGGCCCCTCTGCATTTATGGGTGTGTTCAGGAAAAATGTCGCAGCCTTGCGGCGCGAGGCCGGCGCATTCGACGCGGATGTGCGGCGACAGATTGAAATTATCGCGGAAAGCCTGGCGCATCGCGGCGTCGCCCGCCTGCGCGCCCTTGCCCTTCCCGGTTTCGTTCGCAATTCCCGGCTGCAGACTGCGCTTTTTCGTCTCTGGTTCCTGATCGGATGAGGGCAGCCCCGCGATATGGGCAGTGCAGACCCGCAGGAAATGTTCCGGCCATTGCGCCGCCGGCCTGCTTGTCGCACTGCAACACTTGAGTTAGCAGGGGGGCCATCCTCATCCGGCCCTGCCCCTGCTCCGGAGGGTTTTGGCTGTCCCCCGTCCGCCTCCGAACACCCGTGTGGAAGGACCTTCATGGCCCGGAACAAGATCGCCCCGACCCGAGCCCGCATCCATGGTGGGCTGGCGCCTGCCTCTCGGCCAGTTGGTGCGACCAGGCCATGATATTATTCTCTTATCGAATTGACGGCTCCGTAATCCGATTTGCGCCCATAATCGGCGCGGGACGAGCGTGCGCCGCCAAGATCAAGCCGAACGACGTGGAACG
>DASRSH010000081.1:0-4000 GCA_035656575.1 Opitutaceae bacterium | reverse complement strand
GCAACGGCTGAAATCGTGCGGCGTAACCTTCACCGTTCGGCCATGTACAGCGGCGAGATCGTCGGCGTCGGGCCCCGCTATTGCCCGAGCATCGAGGACAAGTTTGTCCGCTTTGCCGATAAGCCCCGGCACCTCCTGTTTCTCGAGCCCGAAGGGCGCGCCACCAACGAATACTATGTGAACGGCCTCTCGACCTCGCTGCCATACGAAGTCCAGCTCGAGATGGTGCGCTCGATCCCCGGCCTCGAAAAAGCCGTCATGCTTCGCCCGGCCTATGCAGTCGAATACGACTTTGCGCCGCCGACCCAGCTTTTCCCATCCCTGGAATCCAAGAAGGTCGAAAATCTCTTTTTTGCCGGCCAGATCAACGGAACCTCGGGTTACGAAGAAGCCGCGGCCCAGGGGGTCGTGGCTGGCGTCAATGCCGTTCTGAAGACCCGCGGCGAGCCTCCCATGGTGCTGCGGCGGGACGAAGCATACACCGGGGTTCTCATCGACGATCTGGTGACCAAGGGAACCGACGAACCTTACCGGATGTTCACGAGCCGGGCCGAGTATCGGCTGCTGTTGAACCACGGAAGCGCGGAGCTGCGCCTGGCGCACCACGCGCAGAGACTGGGCCTCATTTCGGCAGAGCGGGGGAGGCGCATCGAAGCGAAACGGACGGCCATCGAGAGGTGGGTAGGACGGCTGGAATCTGACCGGGTGGAGGGAGCCACCTGGGCCGCGCATATGCGACGGGGCGGGGGACCGCCCTTGCCGGCAGATTTCATGGCGGAACCGGCGGCGGTGCGCGACGAGGTTTCATATCATATTATATACCAAGGATATAGGCAGCGAGAGGAACGGCAGATCGCCCGCCTCGCGGGCGTTGAGCAGGTCCGGATTCCACTGGAAACCAACTACCTGACGATTCCCGGTCTGCGCCGCGAAAGCGCGTTGAAATTGACCGAGCTGAGGCCCTATACGCTGGGGCAGGCGAGCCGCATCAGCGGCGTGAGTCCGGCGGACATCGGCATTCTTTTGGTGGCCATCGAAGCGGGCAGAGGACGCGCGGATGCCTGAGGCGGCCGAGGTGCTTGGTCGGCGCAACCCGAACCGGGATTCCCGCCAGGAGGCGCTGCGGCCCGCCTTGGCGGATCTTGGCACCGGGCTGGTGCTCGAAATCGGCTGCGGCCACGGGCACTTCCTCACCGCCTACGGCCAGGCGCATCCGGACCGGCGCTGCGTGGGGGTGGACATCAACCAGGAGAGGGTGGAGCGCGCCGAGCGCAAGCGGGCCCGCGCGGGCCTTCCCAACGTCCGGTTCGTGCGGGCCGACATCGAGGACTTTCTGGCGGCCTTGCCGCCCGGAAGCCGCTTCGCGGCTGTCTTCCTGCTCTTTCCGGATCCCTGGCCCAAGCGGCGGCACCACAAGAACCGCCTGATGCAAATATCGTTTTTGGACTCCCTCGCCGAACACTGCCTGCCGCAGGCCCGGCTGTATTTCCGCAGCGACCACGCGGGATACTGCCGGGACGCCGCCCGGGCCCTCGCGGGTTGCGCGCGCTGGTCGATCGTGGATGAACCCTGGCCGTTTGAATTTGCAACGATCTTCCAGGCCCGCGCGTCACACCATCAGTCCCTGATCGCGCAACGCGAACGATGAGTTCCCCCTCTTATCTCCTGGCCCTCGACCAGGGGACGACCAGCTCGCGCTCGATCGTCTTCGACGCCGACGCCCGCCCGGTGGCGGCCGCGCAGCGCGAGTTCGCGCAAAGCTACCCGCGGCCGGGCTGGGTGGAGCACGACCCGATGGAAATCTGGTCGAGCCAGGCGGCGACCATGGCCGAGGCCCTGGCCCGCGCGGGGCTCGACGCGGGCGCGATCGCGGCGGTCGGCCTCACGAACCAGCGCGAGACCACGCTGGTGTGGGAGCGGGCGAGCGGGCGGCCGATCTATCCCGCGATCGTGTGGCAGGACCGCCGCACGGCGGATGAGTGCGCGCGGCTGCGGCGCGAGGGCGCCGAGCCCTGGGTCGCGCGCAAGACTGGGCTGCGGCTCGACCCCTATTTTTCCGCCACCAAGCTCGCGTGGATCCTGCGCGAGGTGGCCGGCGCCCGGGCCGCGGCGGAGCGGGGCGCCCTCTGCTTCGGCACCGTCGACACCTGGCTCCTGTGGCAGCTGACCGGCGGGCGTATCCACGCCACGGATGCGACAAACGCGGCCCGCACGCTGCTCTGCGACCTGCGGACCGGGGAGTGGGACGACGAGCTGCTGGCGCTGTTCGGGGTGCCGCGGGCGCTGCTGCCCGAGATCCGGCCGAGCGCGGGCGGCTTCGGCCGCGTCGCGGAGCGCCTGCAGCCGTCCGGGGCGGAGATCACCGGCGTGGCCGGCGACCAGCACGCGGCCCTGTTCGGGCAGGCGTGCTTCGCCCCGGGCATGGCCAAGAACACCTACGGCACCGGCTGCTTCCTGCTCATGCACACCGGCCGCGAACCCGTGGCCTCCCGGCACAATCTGATCTCGACGGTGGCGTGGAAGATCGGCGCCGTGACCGAATACGCGCTCGAAGGCTCGGTGTTCGTCGCGGGCGCGGCCATCCAGTGGCTGCGCGACGAACTGAAGCTGGTCGCGTCCGCCGCCGAGGCCGACCGGCTGGCCGCGTCCGTTCCCGACGCCGGCGGCGCCTTCCTAGTGCCGGCGTTCGCCGGCCTGGGCGCGCCGCAATGGGATCCGTATGCGCGCGGGACGCTGGTCGGAATGACGCGCGGCACGGGCCGCGCTCAGCTTTGCCGCGCCGCGCTCGAGGCGATCGCGCTGCAGACGGCGGACCTGATCGAGTGCATGGCGCAGGACGGCGGCCTCGCCCTGCGCGAGCTGCGCGTCGACGGCGGCGCGGCGCGCAGCGCGCCGCTCCTGCAGTTTCAGGCGGATCTGCTCGGGGTGCCGGTGCTGCGGCCCCGGAACGTGGAGACGACCGCGCTCGGGGCGGCCGCCCTGGCCGGCCTGGCGGCCGGCGTCTGGCCGGGCCGGGAGGAGATCGCCCGCCGGTGGGCGGTGGACACGACGTTTTCTCCGGCGCGGCCCGCGGCGGAAATGGCCGCGCTGCGCGCGGAGTGGAAGCGCGCCGTCGCGCGCTCCCTCAACTGGGCGGAGGGCGCGGCGCCGCCGCGTTCGGGATAAATGATGGACCGGGGGGCGGCGCTGGAGCGCCTGGGAGCGGGGGAAACCTTCGATCTGCTCATCATCGGGGGCGGGGCGGTGGGCCTGGGCACGGCGGTCGAGGCCGCGGCGCGGGGGCTGCGCGTCGCCCTCGTGGAGCGCGGCGACTTCGCGGGGGGCACCTCGAGCCGTTCGACCAAGCTCGTCCACGGCGGCGTGCGTTACCTGCGCCAGGGCAATCTCAGCCTGGTCCGCGAAGGCCTGCGGGAACGGGCGCGGCTGCTGCGCAACGCGCCGCACCTGGTGACCCCGCTGGAATTTGCGGTGCCCTGCTTCGGCCCCATCGACACGCTCTTTTACGGCGCCGGCTTGAAGTTCTACGACGCGCTCGCGGCCGGACACAGCCTGTCCCCCTCGCGCATCGTTTCGGCGGCGGCCCTCCGCCGGGAGGTGGCGGTCAAGGAGGACGGGCTGTTTGCGGGCGTGGTCTATCGGGACGCGCAATTCGACGACGCCCGGCTGGCCGTCGCCCTGGCGCGGACGGCCGGAGGGCTCGGCGCGGCCCTGGCGAATTACTGCGCGGCCACCGGGCTGATGAGAAAGGGGGACAGGTTGTCCGGCGCGGAGGCGCGGGACGAGGAGACGGGAAAATCTTTTGCGATTTCGGCGCGGTGCGTGGTCAACGCGACCGGCGTGTTTGTCGACGGCCTGCGCCGCCAGGATGACGCGGCGGTCGCGCCGCTCGTCACGGTCAGCCAGGGCATTCATCTGGTGCTGCCGCGCCGCTTCCTCCCGGGCGCCGCGGCCCTGATGGTGCCCAAGACGTCGGACGGCCGGGTGCTGTTTGCCATCCCCT
>DASRSH010000080.1:0-4980 GCA_035656575.1 Opitutaceae bacterium | reverse complement strand
AACATCTTCATCGCCAATCCGCACACCTACCTGCTGGAGGGCGGCGGGCGGCATCCCAACATCGAGGCCAAGCGCTTGCTCAAGGCCGAAGTCGACCCGGCGGGACTGCTCAATCCGGGAAAGATGGCCACCTACGCCTTCAATCCTTTTGCTGCGGCATGAGCGGCGCGCTCCTTCGCCTCGAAAACGTATCCAAGCGCTTCGGCGCGGCCGCCGCCCTCGAGGGCATCAATCTGACGGCCGAGCGGGGAGAGTTCATCAGCCTCATCGGACCCAGCGGATGCGGCAAGTCCACCCTGTTGCGGCTGATCGCGGGCCTGACCGCGCCGACCGGCGGTCGTGTGGTGGTCGACGAAGGCCCGCCCGGGCCGGCGGCCGAGGGGATGTTCTACGTCTTCCAGGATCCGACCTTGCTGCCGTGGCTGCGCGTGCGGGCCAATGTCGAACTGCCGCTGCAATTGCGCGGCGTGGCCAGGCCCGAGCGCCGCGAACGCGCGCTGCAGATGCTGAAGCTGGTCGACCTGATGCCGGCGGCGGACAAGTACCCCTGGCAGCTTTCCGGGGGGATGCGCATGCGGGTCTCCATCGCGCGCGCCCTCAGCGTCGCGCCGCGGATTCTGCTGCTGGACGAACCCTTTGGCGCGCTCGACGAAATGACCCGCGACCGGCTGAACGAGGACCTGCTCGCGCTGCGCGAGAGCAGCCCGTTCACCGCTTTCTTCGTGACGCATTCGGTGGCGGAGGCGGTGTTCCTGTCCACCCGGATTGTGGTGCTCTCCCCCAGCCCGGGCCGGCTTTCGGCCACGATCGACGTCCCCTTTCCGTTTCCGCGGCGCCGCAGCCTGCGCGAAAGCCCGGAATTCCTGCGGCTGCTCGCCCAGGCCAGCCACGAGCTGCGCCAGATCGACTCGGCCCTGCGATGAAGTCGCCGCTGTCCTCACGCATCTGGCCGCCGCTGCTCGCCGGGCTGGTCCTGCTCGGGGCGTGGTACGGCGCGATCGCCCTCTACCACATTCCCTCGTACATCTTTCCGGCGCCGCATCTGATTCTGGCCGCCACCTGGCGGGAGCGGCGGACGCTGGCGCAGGCCGCCCTGTTCACGTTCGAAGGGGCGATCCTGGGGTTCTTGGCCGCGGCCGTCCTGGGCTTCATCTTTTCGGCCGTGCTCGGCTTCGCGCTGTCGCTGCGCCGGGCGCTCGTGCCCTACATCCTTCTGTTCCAGATGACGCCCGTGGTCATCCTGGCACCGATCTATGTCCTCTGGCTGGGCCAGGGGCTGCCCGCGATCATCGCCATCTCGTACACGATCTGCTTTTTTCCCATCGTCGCCAACACGACGCTGGGATTCACCTCGGTCGACCGCAACCTGGTCGACCTGTTCGCCATCTGCCGGTCCAGCCGGCTGTCGGAAGTCTTCCGGCTGCGCTTTCCCGCCGCGCTGCCATTTTTCCTGACCGGCCTCAAGATCGCCGCCACCCTGGCCTGCATCGGCGCGATCACGGGCGACTTCCTGGCCGGCAGCGCGCAGAACTCGGTCGGGGGCCTCGGGTTCATGACGGTCACGTACTTTTCGCAGCTGCGCATCCCGGAGCTGTTCGGCGTGGCGCTGACGGCGTGCGCGATGGGATTTGTCTTTGTCGGCGGGGTGAATCTGCTGAGCTGGTGCGTCCTGCACCAATGGCACGAATCGGCGCTCAAGCTCGAAAAATGAGGGTCCTGCTTTCGGCGGGGCTGGTGGCGCTGGCCCTGGCGGCGGGCTGCACCCGGCGCGCCGCTTCCGATTCGGGCCGCACGGCCGTGCGGCTCCAAACCGACTGGTACGCCCAGCCCGAACATGGCGGGTTTTACCAAGCGCAGGCGGCCGGGCTCTATGCCCGGGCGGGCCTGGATGTCACGATCCTGGAAGGGGCGCCGAGCAACCCGCCGCCCCAGGTGGTGGCGGCCGGGCATGCGGAATTCGGCATCGGACGCAGCGACGACATCATCATCGCCGCGAGCCGTGGCATTCCGTTGGTGATGCTGGCGGCGTTCATGCAGAAGGACCCTCAGGGGATCCTGTATCACCAGGGCCAGGGAATCCATTCGTTTGCGGACCTGAATGGCCGCAACCTGATGGCGATTCCTGGCTCGAACTTCCTGCGCATCCTGGAGCACGACGGAATCCACGTGAGCGTCACGCCGAGCGACTTCGGGATCTCTCGATTCCTTGCCAGCCCGGCGATGGTCGCCCAGTGCTTCGTGACCAACGAGCCTTACTATGCGCGAAAGGCCGGGGCCGCCGTCGGGGTGCTGCTGCTTTCGGACGAGGGGTTTTCGCCCTACCGCGTCTTTTACACCCGGCGCGACTATCTTGAATCGCATCCCCATGTCGTCGCCGCATTTACCAAGGCCTCCCTGGCCGGCTGGCGCGAGTATGTCTCGGGCGACAACCGGGCGGCCAACGCGCGGATTCGAGAACTCAATCCGCGGATGACGCCGGACTTCGAGGCCTACTGCCTGGCGGCCATGAAAAAATATCATCTGATCGACGGCGACGCCGCGGCTGGGGACGAGCTGGGCCGGATTAACCCCGCTCGGATTGCCCAGCAGATCCGGCAATTGCAGGCGATCGGCGTTCTCTCGCGGCCGGTCACGGTGGCGGAAGTCCTGCCGTAGGGGCGAAGCCTGTCATAGGCCGCCCGGCGGCTTGCGCCGCGGACTGTCACTTCGCTGTGTCACATGGCATGGGGGGTGCTCCCTTCCGGCCACACGACACACTATGAAGCTTCTCCTCCGCAGCCTGCTCTGCGGCGCGACGCTCGGCGCATGCTTGCACGCCGACACCAGCGCCACCGGCAATAACTCGGGGTCCGGTTCCGGGACGGCCGACGGCTCATCCGGCGGCCCCGTGGCCCCGGCCTCCGCCCCCGCCACCTCGACCCAGGATCAGATCACGCGCCTCGACGCCTTCACCGTCAGCGACGTGCCGCTCAGCGACCAGGTGCTGCCCACGGTCCGGCCGGTGGGCGACGTGATGGGCGATGCCGAGAGCGTCCTCGACATCCCGCGCTCGGTCACGAGCGTCAACGCCGCCTGGATGCAGGACCGCATGGTCAAGAACGCGATGGACTTCGGGCAGTTCTCGGCCGGCGTGTATTCGGCCGCGCAGTACGGCATTCCCGCCGTGCCCTTCATCCGCGGCGACCTGGCCCAGATGTACTTCGACGGGCAGATCATTCCCTTCACCCGCAACAGCACCCCGCCCAGCTTCAACGGGGTTGAGGCGCTCGATATCGTCAAGGGCCCGGGCTCGGCGGTGTACGGCCCCCAGGGCGAGGGCGCGGGCGGGTACGTCGACTTCGTGACCAAGGCGCCGTATTTCGACGGCTTCCAGGGCGACCTCACCGTCACCTACGGCTCCTGGACCAGCGGGCATTCCTATTCCAATCCCGAGGCGACGCTCGATTTCGGCGGTCCGATCAGCAAGAAGCTCGCCTACCGCGTCAGCTACCTCAGCCGCTACGGCGACGGTTACTACATCAACGACCACGACCAGACCCAGGACCTGTACGCCGCGCTCACCTACCTGGCGACCGCCAACCTGACGGTGGAGGCCTGGGGCCAGATCTACAGCGATCGCACCAACGAGATCACCGGCGCCAATCGCGTCACGCAGCAGTTCATCTGGAACGGCAGCTACATTGCCGGGCCGGCTTCGCCCGTGACCAGCGGGCCGAATGCCTACTTCGGCTATGACATCGCCGCGCCGGGGACGCCGCCCAGCCCCACCAACTATGGAGTGAACGCGGACGGCTCGTATTCCAATGTCGACGCCGACACCGCCCACGTGGTCAAGCTTCCCGCCTACGACGCCCTGATCGGACCCTCCGATACGGCGCGGTCCCGGCTGATGCAGTTTCAGGTCAAGGAGACCCTCCAACTCAGCGATGTGGCCAACCTGATCAATCGGACGTATTTCGGCCTGGGCTCCTCGGACAAGTTCGAGACCTACGGGTACGACGAATATGTTCCGCGCCAGCAGTCGATCCAGGATCGGCTGGAGTTCCACGACACGGTGAACTCAGGGCCGATTTCGCAGCAGATCATCACCGGGGTGGATTTCCGCTACCAGGAGCTGATATCGTACCAGGACTTCACGACCGAGCCGTTCTCGGTATACGACTTGAGCCAGCCGCTGCGGAACGTCTTCTACCCCGGTTACTATAACGAGGGCGAGACCTGGGGCGGCGGGGTCCAGGTGCCGGGCGCTCCCGGCTTCGCCGGGAATGCCAGCAGCCCCGACGCGGGCAGCAGCAGCGGCAACCAGTGGTCCTACATCTACGACTCCGCCGCCTTTGTGCAGGATGCGATCAAGTGGGGCAACATGACCCTGACGCCGGGCTACCGGTTCGACCATATCTATGCGGACACCGCGAATCCTCCGGTCGTCGAGGTCGCGTATGAGGCGTTCTACACGGTCTATCCCCTGACGACGCCGGTTTACATTCCGCGGGGCCGGTCCAGCTCGGTGTGGGTGGATGAAAGCGCCTACGGCCTGGGCAACCATCCCACCTACGAAGGCTACGACGTGTGGGACGCCAAGAACGACCAGTCGTATTTCCTCAGCGACGTCTTCAAGCTGACGGACGCGGCCTCGGTCTATGCGACCTACGACCACGTCGACGCCATACTGGGATCGGCGAATTTCGGCGGGGTGAACGTCAGCGGGACCGACGCCGATCCCAAGCTGGCGCTCGACCACTCGCTGACCACCAAGAGCACGCTGTACGAGGTGGGTTACAAGCAGAGCTTCCTGCACAACACGCTCTATGCCAGCGCGGCGCTCTTCCAGCAGCTCAAGTACGGTTCGGAAATGACCGGCCAGGTCTATCCGATCAAGGATGACGGGCTGGAACTGGAGGCCGTCTGGCAGCCGAACCGGCTCTGGACGGTGAACGGCAACTTCACCTACCAGGACGCCACGGCGTTCGGCGACTACTT
>DASRSH010000079.1:0-2658 GCA_035656575.1 Opitutaceae bacterium | reverse complement strand
TTTTACCTAGCCAATCCGCTCCGCCGCGAGGCGATCGAACCCGAAATGGCCGCGATGGAATGGAGCGTATTCCGCTCGGACACGGACGACGGTTTGATCACCGAGCAGACGTTCATGCTCCACTTTGGAAATCGCGGGTTGCCGAATAGGCCGGATGTGAGTCCGGAATGGCTGGCCGATGCCCGCTTGGTCGAGGTGGCGATGCGGACGGATGGCTCCGCTCAAGCCGCGTTGGAACGAAGCGGCCTGACGCTCACCACCAACAATTACGACGCAGACGTTTACTGGCCCCAGCCTCCCCTTCAAAGCGCCTGGTTCAGCCACGCTCCGCTGGCCGCGCGACCATCGAAAGAACAAGCCCGGCAGTTCGTCGATGATGTCACCGCCGTCATTAACAACGTCGATTCGGACGAAGCCCGGCACAGCGACCTTCCCCGCGAGGCGTTCGCCCGCGTAGGAGCGGAAAATCTCGATGTCCTGATCGCGGCGATGGACGGCGGAGAAATGGAGTACTATATCATGCCCGTGGTCCTTCGGATCGCGATCCCCGCTAACCAGGCGGTGGTGTTGCGCTCGTTGCGGCGACATCCGGACCTCGTCGACCTGGTTGTTAAGTTTCATTGGGAACAGCAGGCGCGGCCGACGCTGCTTTCGGTGCTGGCGGATCCCAGAATCAAGTATCTGCCCAAAAATTGGGTGGTGGCCACGGCCGCCCTGCACGACCCGTCGACCTATCCCCTCCTGCTGAATTATCTCATTCACGGCCACGGGCGCTGGGCCACCTACAACGCGATTCGCCATCTGCCGGGCATTTCGGTTAAGCCGGCCGTCCGGCAGGCTTGGGCCGCAGCGAAAGGCGACGACTGGATGAACAAGGTCGAAGCCGCCCAAGTCGCGGCCCAGATCGGCATTCCCGACGCGCTGGATACCCTAATCCAGGTGCTGCGCATCGATGACGTGGGCCATCCCGAGCAGTTCGATCACGCGGTGCAGTCCCTCCGCCGTCTGACGCCGGCCACCGGCGACGCCGGATCTATTGTCGCCTGGTACGAAGCCCACCGCGGCCATCTCACCTTCGACCCGCGTCGTCACAAGTTTGTCCCGGCATCGTGAACCACCCGCAGCGCAGAAAATCCCACGAGCGCTCCTTCGGTGGCGCTCGCCCCCCGGTCGTTGCAGTAGTCGCCGGCCTTGAAGTAAAGGCCCTTCCGGGGATGCGCGAGCCAGGCCGATTCGTCCACGCGGCAACTGGCCGGGACCGCTCCGGCGATGGCCACGCTGACCTCGGCGTGGCCCGGCCGTGAAACCACCCGGATGGAATAGCTGAACGGCTGGTCCAGCGGCACATCGAGCGCCAGCGGGTAATCGGCCGGGTGGTCGTGGAACGGATCGTCGGGATTGATCTGGGCGATGAGCTGGCCGGTTCCCCGCCGGCGGTTCCAGGCATAGACGAGCTTGAGCAGGGGAAAATCCACAGCGTGGATCTGCCCGACGATCACCCGGCCGGTATCCGGGCCCACCCGCTCGACCACGCAGGTCGCGTCCAGTTCGGATCGTCCGAAATCGCCCATGCGCCAGGTGGCGTTGTCGTCCGCCGGCCCATGGATCTGTTCGCGCAGTTCGCAGCGGGGATAATGCGTGTGCGCCGTCGTCACCCCATCGATCGGGCACCAGAACATCATGCGCTGGGTGGCAGGCTCGGCGTAGAAATAGGCCGACGCATAGCCGCCTTGCAGCCGCGCCGACGAAATCACGTCCGGGCGCTTCTCCCCTCCGATCGGCAGCGTCAGGGTCCAATGCGAGAAGTCAAAGCAAGCCGAGGGCGCGGGAGCGGCGGCAAAGGCGAGCAGAAGACCGAGCATGGCCGCCTTACCTCACTTCATAGAGCTCTCCCAAGGTGATGCCGGCATTGGCCCCGCTCGCGCTCGAAATCTGCACCGTGTAATTCCCCGGCGGGAGCGTGACGAGCAGGGCGGAGTCCGCGCTGGCGGGATTGCTCCAGGCAAAGGCGCCTACGTCCGTGGCCGCGGCGGCGATCGTCGGGTTCCCCGCCCAACCGGCGTCGGTGGCGAGAAGATAGGGCGAGGCGCCTCCCGTGGCGAAAAGCTGCAATTGCGGATCCGCCAGCGTGCCGGGAACGTCGAACTCCGCCAGGGCCGGTCCGGAGGCGCGGATGAGGAGCGTGCGGGAGGCGGTGCCTCCCACGACGAAGCCCAGGGTCAGAATTGAGCCAGACTGGCCGCCCACGGTGGCCCGGCTCGACGCGTTGATGAGCCGGGGCGATGCGGCGGCATAATCGGCGCTCGGAGTGGCGTCATAGACTTCGCCGAGGGCCTGGCCCGTGTCGCCGGAATCGCCGCTGATTTGGGCGACATAGAGCCCGGGCGCGAGCGATTCGACCAAGGCCGAATCCAGGCTGGAGGGATCGGTCCAGGCAAAGGCGCCCACCGCGGCCGCCGTGCTGGAAATGGAAACGCTGCCCTGCCAGCCGGCGTCGGACGCGAGGAGCGCGTTGCCTGCGTCCGCATTCAGGAGCTGCAGCAAGGGATCCGGCAGGCGCCCTTCCACGTTGAACTGCGCCAGCGCCGGCCCCGATGCGCGGACCAGCAGGGGCTCGGTGCCGCCGGATTGCGCCCCGCCGACCACAAAGCCGAGGTC
>DASRSH010000078.1:0-24712 GCA_035656575.1 Opitutaceae bacterium | reverse complement strand
CTGGAGGTCCGGCTCCATAATCTGAGCCCGGCCGAAGCGTTCATGACGGCGTTCCATGTCGCCCTGTACGCGGCGGTGGTCCTGTCCTCGCCCTTCTGGCTGTACTTTCTGGGCAGCTTCATCGTGCCGGCGCTCAAGATGCGCGAGCGCCGCGCGATCGGCCAATGGATGTTCTGGGGCGCCTTCCTCGCCCTGGCCGGCGTCCTGCTCACGTATTTCCTGCTCCTGCCCGTGGCGCTGCGCGCCTCGATCAAGTACTCGGAGCTGCTCGGCTTCAGCGCCTCGGACTGGCAGGCCGATCAGTACATCGGCTTCGTGTGCAAATTCATTTTGGGCATGGGCGTCGGCTTTCAGTTTCCCCTGGTCGTGCTGCTGCTGGTCAAGATGGGCCTGGTCACCCACCAGCAGCTCGGCCACTACCGCCGCCACGTCATCGTCGCCTCCCTGGTCCTGGGCGCCCTGCTGACCACGCCCGAAGTGGTCACGCAGGTCGCGATGGCCGTGCCCCTTTACCTCTTATACGAGATCTGCATTTGGATTGCCTGGTATTGGGACTGGAAAAAACGGCGCCAAGGCGGGATAGTGGGGGCGTGATTCCTCCCGATACCTTCAACCAGATCGAAAGCATCAAGAAGCGCGCCGGCCACTTGTGGAGGTTTCTTTGACGTCGATCAGAAGCTGCGGGAAATCGAGGCCCTCGACGCCCAGATGGGCGCTCCGGGATTCTGGGACAACAACGAGCGGGCGCAAAAGCACATCGCGGGGCTGAACGCCCTGAAGCGGGCGATCCTGCCGGTGGCCGCCTATCGCAAGAAGCTGGACGACCTGGGGGTCCTCCTCGAACTGGTGGAGGCCGCCGGCCCCGCCGAACAGGAGGCCTACACCCGGGAGGTGGTCGACACCGCGTCCGCCCTGGCCGACGAACTCGACGGCCTGGAGATCGCCTCGTTCCTCAACGGACGGTTCGACCGCAACAACGCCATCCTCTCGATCCAGGCGGGGGCGGGCGGCACCGAGTCCTGCGACTGGGCGGACATGCTCTTTCGGATGTACAACCGCTGGGCGGAGCGGCGCGGGTTCACGGTCGAGGTGCAGGACGTGCAGGTGGGCGACCAGGCCGGCATCACCAAGGCCACGCTCCTGCTCAAGGGCGAGAACGCCTATGGTTACGCCAATGCCGAGCGCGGGGTCCACCGGCTCGTCCGCATCAGTCCTTTTGACGCGAACAAGCGGCGCCACACCTCGTTCTGCGCCGTGGACGTGGTCGCGGAGATCGACGAGGACATCGAGATTGAAATTCCCGAAAACGAGATCCGGGTGGACGTGTACCGCTCCTCGGGCAAGGGCGGGCAGGGCGTCAACACGACCGATTCGGCGGTGCGGGTGACCCACATCCCGACCGGCATCGTCGTGGTCTGCCAGAACGAGCGCTCGCAGATCAAGAACCGGGCGAGCGCGATGAACGTCCTCAAGGCGCGGCTCTACGAGAAGCGGCTGGACGAGCAGCGCAGCGAGATGGAGAAGTTCTACGGCGAAAAGGGCGAAATCGGCTGGGGCAGCCAGATCCGCAGCTACGTCCTGCAGCCCTACCAGATGGTGAAGGACCTGCGCACGGGCGTCAGCACCAGCGACACCCAGGGCGTCCTCGACGGGGACATCGACCGCTTCGTGACCGCCTGGCTGCGGGCCGGCAAGCCGCGCCACCGCAACAAGGACATCCAGATGGACGAATAGGCGCCCCATGGCCGACCTCGCCTACGACCAGATCCAATCGGCCCTCGCCGCGCAGCCTCTATTCGAGGCGAAGACCTGGCGCCTGTCGCCGGAGGCCTGGCGGCTGACGCCGGAGCAGCGCGACGAATTGGTGGAGATCGGGCAGGCCTGCCTGGAGTACCACCGGGCCCTGGAAACGCTCTATTTGCGTTCGGCGGGCGGCCGAAACCTGCTGCGCAACAAGCCGCTGCTGGCGCCCTGGGCCGCCGAGTACCTCGACCGCGGGAAGCCGGCCGACCTGATCGAGCACGGCCGGGCCGCGCGCAACCGCGGCGCCTTTCCCACGGTGCTGCGGCCGGACCTGCTTCTGACCGACCAGGGCTTCGTCATGACGGAGATGGATTCGGTCCCGGGCGGGATCGGCCTGACCGCGTTCCTCAACCGGCTGTACGAGCCGCAGGGCGGCATCCTGGGCGAGGGCGACGCCATGATCCGCGCGTTTCACGCGAGCCTGGCGGCGCTGGCTCCGGCGCTGCCCAATCCGCTCATTGCCCTCGTCGTTTCGGACGAGGCCGCGACCTACCGGCCGGAGATGGAATGGCTGGCGCATCAATTGCAGCTGCAGGGCAAGCGGGTGTTCTGCCTGGCGCCGGAGCGGCTGTTTCCCCTCGGCGGGGCGCTGTTCTTCGACGCGGGCGGCACCCCCGAAAAGATCGACGTCATCTACCGCTTCTTCGAACTGTTCGACCTGGCGAACATCCGCACGGCCCGCTTCCTGTTCGAAGCATGGGCCGCGGGCGAGGTCGCCGTCGCCCCGCCCATGCGGCCGTTCCAGGAGGAGAAGCTGACGTTTGGGCTGTTCCACCACCACCTGCTGGCGGACTATTGGACGGAGGCGCTGGGCGCGCGCACGCGCAAGCGGCTGCAGCAGTTGATTCCGCCCACCTGGATCATGGACCCGGCCCCGCTGCCGCCGGGCGCCGTCCTCGACGGCCCCAGGGCCGGGGGCCGGGCGCTGACCGACTGGCGCGAACTGGCGCAGGCGACGCAGAAGGAGCGCGACCTGATCGTCAAGATCAGCGGCTTTCACGAGACGGCGTGGGGCGCGCGCAGCGTGCTGCTGGGCAGCGACTGCTCGCGCGAGGAGTGGCAGCAGGGCATCGAGCGGGCGGTGGAGCTCGCCCCGACGCACCTCCACATCGTCCAGACCTACCGCAAGCCGCGCCGCGTGCGGCACCGGCTGTACGCGGACGACGCGTCGGCCGCCGAAGCCGAGGGGCGCCTGCGGCTCTGCCCGTACTATTTCCTGCGCGACGGACAGGCCCAATTGAGCGGCGCCCTGGCGACGTTTTGCCCGCCGGACAAAAAGATCATCCACGGCATGCAGGACGCCGCGCTGCTGCCGTGCCGGGTGGCGGCGGACGAGCCGCCGAAGGGTTAGGCGGCGACGACCTTGCTCGCCAGTTCGGCGAAGAAGATGTCGCGCCGCCGGCGGGCGGTGGCGAGATCCTTGGTTCCCAGCGAGCGGCGGATGCGCTCCTTCGTCAGGGGCGTCGGATGGATCGTGTAGTGCAGAAACCACGTGCCGTGGTTGCACCACAAATGATGGTTGGGGTTGTCCGTGCGGATGCGGATCCCGGGCAGGTCTGGTTCGGATGTCATGTCTGGTGGTGGGGGCGCAGCAACCCTGCGCAAGGGGCATCCGGACCGGGGAGCGCTTTGGTTCGAAGCCTCCCAGCGAGGCCTCGCACATCCGGGCCTTAGCCCGATCCACCGTGGCCGCTCCCGGCCCGGTTGGCAGAACCCCGGCTTGCGCCGGGGCTCGTTCCTGATGCAGCGGAAAGATTTGGGCGAATTGCCCGGACCTGTCCAGAATTAATTTCATTTGCGCTTGGGGCGATCCGTGGTTGGTTGGAGGCCACCTCGTTTAGGAGAGCCCGGGGCGCCGGGCTGAGACGGAGGCGCGATCCGCCCCCAAATCCTTGGAACCTGATGCGCTCGCACCGCCGTAGGGAAAACAGGACCGCCGCCTGAGCCGGAGGAACCTGTTCCCCAGGGAGGAGCCGGGCGGCAACCACCACCACCATGTCCTCATCCTCCTCCCTCGTTCCCACGGCGTTTTCCGGTTCGCGGCGCGTCTATGTCACGGGCTCGCGCAGCGACCTGCGCGTGCCCATGCGCGAAATCAGCCTCTCCCCGACCCGGCTGCCCAACGGCACGGAGGTGGCCAACGAGCCCGTCCGCGTGTACGACACGTCCGGCCCCTGGGGCGACCCCGACTTCCACGGCGATCCCGCCCGCGGCCTGCCGCCGCTGCGCGCCGGCTGGATCGCCGAGCGGGGCGACGCCGAGGCGATCGAGGGCCGGGCCGTCCAGCCCATCGACGACGGTTACCTGTCGGAGAAGCACCGGGGCCAGGCCGAGACCGAGGGCCGGCGCAACCCCATCAAGTATTTCGACCGGACGGGGCGGACGATCCTGCGCGCGAAGCCCGGCGCCCGGGTGACGCAGCTGCATTACGCCCGCCAGGGCCGGATCACCCCCGAAATGGAGTACGTCGCGGTGCGCGAGAACATGCGCCTGCAGCGCGCCCGCGAGCTGCTGGAAATGACCGCGGAGGGGCCGCGCAATTCCCTGTGGCGGCAGCATCCGGGGCAATCCTGGGGCGCGGCGATCCCGCGCGAGATCACGCCCGAGTTCGTCCGCGACGAGGTGGCGCGCGGCCGCGCGATCATTCCCTGCAACATCAACCACCCCGAACTGGAGCCGATGGCGATCGGCCGCAATTTCCTGGTCAAGATCAACACCAACATCGGCAATTCGGCCGTGGCCTCGTCGATCGACGAGGAGGTGGAGAAGATGCGCTGGTCCGTGAAATGGGGCGGCGACACCCTCATGGACCTCTCCACCGGCCGGAACATCCACCAGACCCGGGAGTGGATCATCCGCAATTGCCCGGTCCCGGTGGGCACCGTGCCGATCTACCAGGCCCTGGAAAAGGCCGGCGGCCGGCCGGAGGAGCTGACCTGGGAGATCTTCCGCGACACCCTGATCGAGCAGGCGGAGCAGGGCGTGGATTACTTCACCATCCATGCCGGCGTGCTCCTGCGCTACGTCCCCCTGACTGCCTGCCGCATGACGGGCATCGTGAGCCGGGGCGGATCGATCCTGGCCAAGTGGTGCCTGTCGCACCACCGCGAGAACTTCCTCTTCACCCACTGGGACGACATCTGCGACATCATGGCGGCCTACGACGTGTCATTCTCGATCGGCGACGGGCTGCGTCCGGGGTCGATCGCCGACGCGAACGACGAGGCGCAGTTCGCCGAACTCAAGGCCCAGGGCGACTTGACCCTCCGCGCCTGGGAGCGGGGCGTCCAGGTGATGTGCGAGGGTCCCGGCCATGTCCCGATGCACCTGATTCCGGAGAATATGGACAAGCAGCTCGCGTGGTGCCACGAAGCTCCCTTCTACACCCTCGGGCCGCTGACGACGGACATCGCCCCGGGCTATGACCACATCACCAGCGCCATCGGCGCCGCGATGATCGGCTGGCACGGGACGGCGATGCTCTGCTACGTGACGCCCAAGGAGCACCTGGGCCTGCCGGACAAGGACGACGTGCGGGCCGGGGTCATTGCCTACAAGATTGCCGCGCACGCGGCGGACCTGGCCAAGGGCCATCCGGCGGCGCAGTACCGGGACAACGCCCTGTCCAAGGCCCGCTTCGAATTCCGCTGGGAGGACCAGTTCAACCTGTCCTTGGATCCCGAACGGGCGCGGGAGTACCACGACGCCACGCTGCCGCAGGAAAGCGCGAAGACGGCGCACTTCTGCTCGATGTGCGGGCCCCAGTTCTGCTCGATGAAGATCACCGAGGACGTCCGTCGCTACGCCGAAATCCAGGCCGGGATGGAGGCGAAGTCCGGGGAGTTCCGGCAGGCCGGCGGCGAACTCTACGTCGATCCGGCGGGGATCACGCAGCCGTGAACGCAGCGGGCATTCGCGTGCGGGTCAACGGGCGGGAGGTGGCGGTCGCCGAGCCGACGCTGCTGGCCGCGCTCGCCCAGGCGCGCTTTGCCGAGCGCAGGGGCGTGGCGGTGGCCGTCAATGGGCGCGTGATCGCGCGGCCGCAGTGGCCGGCGACGCCGGTGGCTTCCGGCGACGAGGTCCTGGTCGTGCAGGCGACCCAGGGGGGCTGATGATCCATCTGGCCGTCATTTCGCCGGAAGGCGACCGCGCCGATGAGTTCGCGGTCCTGGGCGAATTGCTCCGCCTGGGGCTCAAGCGCTACCATGTGCGCAAGCCCGGCTGGAGCGAGGAGCGGCTGGCGCGCTGGATCGAAACGGCCGATCCCGCGTGGCGCCCGCGCTTGGTGATCCACTCGCACCACCGGCTGGCGGAGGCCTTCGGCGTGGGCGGGGTGCATGGGCCGGAGCTGGGTGCGGGACAGGCAGCGCCGGGGCTTTGGCGCAGCCGGTCGTGCCACTCGCTCCCCGAGGTCGAACGCGCCGCGCGCGAGGGCGCATGCGACAGCGTCTTTTTCTCGCCGGTGTTCGCCTCGGCTTCCAAGCCGGGCCGCAAGGGCTTCACCGGCGATGAGTTCGCCCGCTTTGCCGCATGGAAGCGCAGCCGGCCCGCCGCGGCGCTGCAGGTCCTGGCGCTCAGCGGCGTGACGCCGGAACGCGTGACCGACTGCCGCCGGGCCGGCTTCGACGGGGTGGCGGTCATGGGCGGAATCTGGAATGCCGTCGATCCGGTCCGGGCGTTCGCGGCCTACCGGCGCGCGGTGCTTCCTCCCGTGATGTGCCTGACGCAGGACGGCCTGGAACTCTCGCATGAGGAGCAGGCCCGCCGGCTGTGCGGCGCCGGAGCGAAGTGGGTGCAATTGCGGATGAAGGGAGCCGATGAGGCGACCTGGCTGCGCACCGCGCGCGACTTCGTGGCGATCTGCCGCGCGCATGGCGCCATCGGAATCGTCAACGACGGCGTGGATATCGCGCTGGCCGCAGGCGCGGCGGGAGTGCATTTGGGCGCGGAGGACGGCGACTGGCGCGCGGCCCGCGCCGCGCTCGGTCCGGCGAGGATTCTGGGCGGCACCGTGAACGATGCCGCCGCAGCCCGGCGCGCCGTGGCCGCCGGCTGCCTCGATTATGCGGGCGTCGGGCCGCTGCGCTTCACGAGCAACAAGGCCCGCCTGGCGCCGCTTCTGGGCGTGGAGGGGATTGGCGAAGTCGTCGCGGTGATGCCCGGGCTTCCCGCCTGGGCCATCGGAGGAGTGGAAGCGGGGGATGTGTCGGACCTTCTGGCCGCGGGCGCCGCGGGAGTGGCCGTGTCGTCGTGCCTGTATCGCGGCGGGACGGTCGAAGAAAACTATCGGCGCCTGGAGGAAGCCGCCCGTGAAAGCGGCGTCCCCGCCGCTTCGGACGGCGAAGAAGCGGCGGAACGCCGCTGCCACGGAGCGGCCCTTTCATCATGAAACCTTCCGAACTGGTGATCGCGGGCGAGACCTTTTCCTCCCGGCTGTTTTGCGGGACGGGCAAGTTTGCCTCCGGCGCCGCGATGCGCGAGGCGCTGGCCGCATCCGGCACGCAATTGGTGACGGTCGCGCTGCGCCGCGTGCGCACGGACGGGGCGGCGGACGACCTGATGGACTTTGTCGACCGCGGCCGCTATCGGCTGCTGCCGAACACCTCCGGCGTGCGGGATGCCAAGGAAGCGGTCCTGGCGGCGGAGCTGGCGCGGGAGGCGCTGGAGACGAACTGGCTGAAGCTGGAGATCCATCCGGATCCCAAATACCTGATGCCCGATCCGATCGAGACCCTGGCGGCGACGCGCCAGCTCGCGGCGCGCGGGTTCATCGTTCTCCCTTACGTCCACGCCGATCCGGTGCTGTGCAAGCAGCTCGAAGAGGCGGGCGCCGCGGCTGTCATGCCGCTGGGGGCGCCCATCGGCAGCAACCGCGGGCTCGAGTCGCGGGCCTTCCTCGAAATCATCATCGCGCAGGCGCGGGTGCCGGTGGTCGTGGACGCGGGGCTGGGGGCGCCTTCGCATGCGGCCGCGGCCCTGGAGATGGGAGCCGACGCCGTTCTGGTCAACACGGCGATCGCGGCGGCGGCCGACCCGGTGACGATGGCAAACGCCTTCCGGCTGGGCGTCGAAGCCGGGCGCCGGGCATTCGAGGCGGGGCTGCCGGGAGCCAGCGCGGCGCCGGAGGCGCGGCCGACGTCGCCCCTGACGGATTTCCTGGCTGAATCGGCGCGATGAGCCTGCAGCGGCAAATTCAAACCGGCTGGGAGGGGGAAGAGGGCTCGGCCGCCGCGGCGAATCCCGCGTCGCCTTCGGCTGCGAACTCGTTTGTGCACGAGCTGGCGCGATTTGAATTTGCGGAGCGGGGGCGCTGGATCCGCGAGTTCCGGGAGGCGGACGTGCGCCGGGCGCTGGGCGCGGCGCGGGCCGGGAGGGTGGGCCTTGAGGAATTGGGCGCTCTCCTGTCGCCAGCGGCCGCAGGATTTTTGGAAGAGATGGCGCAGCTCAGCCACCGGCGGACCGTCGAGCGCTTTGGCAAGACCATGCAGTTTTACGCGCCGATGTACTTGTCCAATGTCTGCGCGAACGTGTGCACGTATTGCGGATTCAGCGCGACCAATCGGCTGCCGCGCAAGGTGCTGACCGACGCGGAGATCCTGGCCGAGGCGCGGGCGCTGCGCGGTCTCGGGTTCGACCATGTGCTGCTGGTGACGGGGGAATCGGGGCGGGTGGGGCGGGAATATCTGGCCCACGCGCTGCGGCTGCTGCGGCCGCATTTCGCCAGCCTGTCGATCGAGGTGCAGCCGCTGAGCGAGGACGATTACCGCGCCCTGGCGGCAGAGGGGCTGAGCACCGTGCTCGTGTACCAGGAGACGTACGATGCCGGGGCGTATGCGCGCGTCCACTTGCGCGGTCCCAAGTCGGACATGGCCTTCCGGCTGGAGACGCCGGATCGGCTGGGCCGGGCCGGCATCAAGAAGATTGGCCTGGGCGCCCTTTTCGGACTGAGCGACTGGCGGGCCGACGCGTGGTTCACCGGGCTGCATCTGCGGTACCTGGAGCGGACGTACTGGAAGACGCGGTACAGCATTTCGTTTCCGCGGCTGCGGCCGCACGAGGGGCCCGAATTCGCGGCGGCGGCGAGCTTTGCCGAGCGCGAACTCGTCCAGGCGCTCTGCGCGTTCCGGCTGCTCAGCACGGAGGTGGAGCTGTCCCTGTCCACGCGCGAGAGCGCGGCGTTCCGCGACCGTGCGTTCCGGCTGGGCTTCACGTCGATGAGCGCGGGTTCGCGGACCAATCCGGGCGGCTACGCCGTGGATCCGGAGACGCTGGAACAGTTTGCGATCGACGACAACCGGTCGCCGGCCGAGGTCGCCGCCGCGGTGCGGGCGGGCGGCTACGAGCCGGTCTGGAAGGACTGGGATCCCACCTACGACGGAGGCTGACCATGGAGCGGCACGACTTCACGCCCCAGGAACTGGAGCGCTACCAGCGGCATCTCGGCCTCGCCGGATTTGGCACGGAGGCCCAGCACCGGCTCAAGGAGGCGACCGTGCTCGTCGTGGGAGCCGGGGGACTGAGCTGCCCGGCCTTGCTCTACCTGGCTGCGGCCGGCGTGGGGGAGATCCGGGTCATCGACTTTGACCGGGTGGAGCGCTCGAACCTGCAGCGGCAGGTGCTGTTCACGGAGCAGGACGTGGGGCGGCCCAAGGCGGAAGCGGCGGCGGAGCGGCTGCTGGCCTTGAACCCCTTGATCGCGGTCGAAGGCCTCGTCGCGCGGCTGACGCGGGACAATGCGATGGAGCTGGTGCGGTCGGTGGATCTGGTGGTCGACGGCTCCGACAATTTCGAAACGCGCTATTTGGTGAACGACGCCTGCGTCCTGGCGGACCGGCCCTTTGTTTACGGGGCGATCCAGGGTTTCGAGGGCCAGCTCAGCGTGTTCAACCTGAAGGGCGGCCCGACGTACCGGTGCCTGTTCGCGGAGCCGCCGGAGCCGGGAACCGTGCCCAACTGCGCGGAGGCCGGCGTCCTCGGCGTCTTGCCCGGCCTGATCGGCACGGCGCAGGCGACGGAGGCGATCAAGGTGCTCGCCGGGATCGGCCAGCCGCTGAGCGGGCGGCTGCTCCTTTTCGACGCGCTCACCATGAAGACGCAAATCCTGACCCTGACGGCGGATCCGCGGAGCCGGGAGATCACCGAGCTGCCGCCCGCCGGCTACGGCTCGGTCTGCGAAGCCCCTTCGCCGCACACGCCGCATTGGGAGGGGGAGCCGCCGCGGGAAGTCGATGCCGAATGGCTGCGGGGGCACCTGGAGGACGGCCGGCTGCAACTGCTGGATGTGCGGGAGGACTGGGAGCGCATGATGGGCGCGATCAAGCCGTCGCGGCACATTCCTTTGGGCGCGCTGGAATTTGGCGAGGCGGAAGCGGAAGTGAAGGCGATGGATCCGGCCGCGCCGACGATCGTTTATTGCGCCGCGGGCGTGCGCAGCCTGCGCGCGGCGGAAATCCTGCGCGAGCGGCATGGATTCAAGGCCGCGGCGAGCCTGCGCGGCGGGTACCGCGATTGGACCCGGAGCCGGCCATGAAGCGCCGCGCCGGATTCAGCTCGAACCCGGGACCGATGACAGGTTCGCTTTGAGCCGGGGCGCCTTTCCAGCATGAAACCTCCGATTTGCGTCTTGAGCATTGCCGGAATCGATAGCGGCGGCGGGGCGGGCGTCGTGGCGGATGCCCAGGTCATTCGCGCCGCCGGCGCCCATCCCGTCGCGGCGGTGACAGTGGTGACCGCGCAGAACCTGCATGGCGTGAAGGCGTGGGAGGCCGTTCCGGTCCGGCTGCTGGAGGCGCAGATCGAGGCGATCTGGGAGGATTTTGAAATCGGGGCGGTCAAGACAGGGCTGCTGCCGAGCGCCGAGGCGGTGCGGGCGGTGGCGCGGGTGCTCAGCCGGAGGCGGGCGCGCGCTCCGCTGGTCATCGATCCGGTGCTGGGATCCACCTCCGGCACGGTGTTTTTGGACGCCGCGGGCGTCGCGGCGCTGAAGCGCGACTTGATTCCGCTCGGCGCATTGCTGACGCCGAACTGGCCGGAGGCCAGCGCGCTCACCGGCCTTCCGGTGCGCACCGTGGCGGAGGCCGCCGAGGCCGGGCGCCGCCTGGTGGCGGAGGGGTGCCGCGCGGTGCTGGTGAAGGGCGGGCATGGCAAGGGCCCGAAGGCGACGGATGTGCTCGTGACGGCGGCGGGCAAGGAGACGCGTTTCGAATCCAAGCGGGTGACGACGGCGAATACCCACGGAACCGGTTGCGCGCTTTCGGCCGGCATTGCGGCTCAACTCGCCCACGGCGCGCCCCTGGCCCGGGCGATCCGCCGCGCGCGGCGCTCTCTGTTGCTGGCGCTGAAGCGCAACCGAAAGCTCGACTGGGGAGGCCGCGGGCCGGTTTTCGCATAAGTCCGGCCGGGCAGGGGCCGAAGGAAACCCTTCTGCGCGTCTTTTGCGGGCGCGGCTGAGCCTCAAGGTCGCGCCGCCGATTTCTCGTTGCGGCATGTGCAGCAATGGGGTTGCGCGCGTGAATCGATTTTCATGTAACGTGAAGCGATCAGGCGGAGTACTGAACTTGCAGCGCACCATGGTTCAAGACGACCACCTCAGCCCAGCCACCGAGCGCGACGCCCTGCGCGCCCTGGGCGAGCGGCTGCGCGACTGCCGCCTGCGGCGGAACGTGAAGCAGCGCGAGGTTGCGAAGGCGATCGGCGTGAGCCTGCCGACCTACCGCAAGCTGGAACAGGGCGATGGCACCGTTCCCACGCGGCATTTGGCGCGGGTGCTGACCTTCTTCGGAGGCATTGAACGGCTTGCCGATGTCGTTCCGGCAGAGACCGAGCGCTTGGGCCAGCCGAGGCTGGCCTGCGGCCGTCGTCGCGCGCGTTCCTGCCGGGAACGCTAGAGCAGTGGCAGCGGCGTCCCGCCGCTTGCTGGGCACGGAGTGAGGCCGCGAAAGTGCGTTACGTCGAAGCCAAGGGCGTCTGATTCCTGCCGACTAGGACAGTTTCACAGACTTCGCCTGGGCCGCGCGCAGCAGGGCGTCGGCCATGTCGGAGGGGGTCGCGGCGACCTCGATGCCGCATTCCTTGAAGACCGCGATCTTGGCGGCGGCGGTGTCTTCCGTGCCGCCGACGATCGCGCCGGCGTGGCCCATGCGGCGGCCGGCGGGGGCGGTCGCGCCGGCGATGAAGCCGGCCACGGGCTTCCGGCAGTTCTGGCGGACCCAGCGGGCGGCCTCGACCTCGGCGGTGCCGCCGATTTCGCCGATCATGATGATCCCGTGCGTGTCGGGGTCGTCGTTGAACATCTTGATGACATCGAGGTGCGACGTGCCGTTGACGGGGTCGCCGCCGATGCCGACGCAGGTGCTCTGGCCCACGTTGCGGGTGGTGAGCTGATAGACGGCCTCGTAGGTCAGCGTGCCCGAGCGGGACACCACGCCCACGTGGCCGCGCTTGTGGATGTATCCGGGCGCAATGCCGATGCGGCAGCCGCCGGAGGACTTGTCGCCCGTGCCCGGCGTCACCACCCCGGGGCAATTGGGGCCGATGAGGCGGGTGGCGCGGCCCGCCATGACGCGCTTGACCCGCACCATGTCGCGGACGGGAATGCCCTCGGTGATCGCGACCGCCAGGGCCAATTCGGCGTCGACGCATTCCAGAATGGCGTCGGCGGCAAAGGGCGGCGGGACGAAGATCGCGGACACCGTGGCGCCCGTGGCCTTGGCCGCGTCCGCGACCGAATTGAAGATCGGCACGCGATGCGCGCCGTGCTCGAAGAACTGGCCCCCCTTGCCGGGCGTGACGCCGGCGACGACCTTCGTGCCGTAGTCGAGCGACAGCTTGGCATGCCGGCCGCCGAAGTCGCCGGTGATGCCCTGGACCATGATCTTGGTTTCCGGTGTGACGAGAATCGACATGGGAGGAGTCAGGCGACGAGTTTGACGATTTTCTGGGCGGCGTCCGCCATGGAGTCGCCGCTCACGATGGTGAGCCCGCTCTCCGCCAGCGTCGCCTTGCCCGCGGTCACGTTGTTGCCTTCGAGGCGGACAACGAGCGGGAGCTTCAGGCCGACCTCGCGCACCGCCGTGACGATGCCGGTCGCGATCACGTTGCAGTCCATGATGCCGCCGAAGATGTTCACGAAGATTCCCTTCACGTGGGGATCGCCGAGGATGATCTTGAACGCCGCGACCACCTGGTCCTTGGAGGCGCCGCCGCCCACGTCGAGGAAGTTCGCGGGGTTGCCGCCGTAATGCTTGATGATGTCCATCGTGCTCATCGCCAGGCCGGCGCCGTTCACCAGGCACGCGATGTTGCCGTCGAGGGCGATGTAGCTCAGCGCATGCTTCGAGGCCTCAATTTCCTTCGGGTCCTCCTCGTTGAGGTCCCGCAGCGCCAGGATGTCGGGGTGGCGGAAGAGGGCGTTGTCGTCGAAGGACACTTTGGCGTCCAGGGCCAGAACCTCGCCGGCAGGCGTGGTGATCAGCGGGTTGATTTCCACCATCGCCGCGTCCGTTTCCCAGTACATCTGGAAGAGCGTCCGGATCAGCCGCGCGGCGTTCTTGGCCTCGGGCGGGGAGAATCCCAGCCGGGTCGTCAGGTCGCGCACCTGGTAATCCGCCAGGCCGTAGGCGGGGTCGATGAGCACCTTGAAAATCCGCTCCGGCGTCTCGTGCGCCACCTTTTCGATTTCCACGCCGCCTTCGGTCGAGGCGACGATGACCGGCCGCGAGCTCGCGCGGTCGAGCAGGATCGCCAGGTAGTACTCCTTCTTGATGTCGCTCGCGACGGTGAAGTACAGGGTCTGCACCTTGCGGCCCGCGGGGCCGGTCTGGGCCGTGACCAGGGTATTGCCCAGCATTTTCGCGGCCACCTCCTTGGCCTCCGCCTTGGTCCGGCAGTACTTGACCCCGCCCTTGAACCCGTCGGTGAACGTGCCCTTGCCGCGGCCGCCGGCATGGATCTGGGACTTCACCATCGTGGCCCCTTCCGGCAGCTGCGCGAGCGCCGTGATCACCTCGTCGGTCGTCGTCGCCGGGGCGCCCTTGGGCACCGGCACGCCGAACTTCTCGAAGAGCGCCTTGGCCTGGTATTCGTGGATATTCATTCGGAACGAAATGCGGGAGGACCAGCGGACTACGATTTGCGCTGGCTGTCGAGGAAACTGCTCTGCAGCGCGGCGAGTTCGCGCAGGCCCTTCTGCGCCAGGACCAGCAGGCTCTGCAATTGCTCGTGGCTGAAGGTCGCCTCCTCGCCGCTGCCCTGCACCTCGACGAATTGCCCGCGCCCGGTCATCACGACGTTGAAGTCGACCTCGGCGTCCTTGTCCTCGACGTAGGCCAGGTCCAGCAGCTCCCGGCCGCCGAAGACGCCGACGCTCACCGCGGCCACCGAATCGGACAGGGGATTCTCCGCCAGCTTCCGGGCGTCGAGCAGCTTCTGGACCGCCAGCCGCGTCGCCAGGTAGGCCCCGGTGATGGCGGCCGTGCGGGTGCCTCCGTCGGCCTGCAGCACGTCGCAGTCGACCCACAGCGTGTTCACCCCGAGCTTGTCCAGGTTCACGACGCTGCGCAGGGACCGGCCGATCAGCCGCTGAATCTCCACCGTGCGGCCGTCGGTCTTCCCGCGGGTGCTGTCGCGCTGTTTGCGCTCGAGGGTCGAGTAGGGCAGCATCGAGTATTCCGCGGTCAGCCAGCCGCCCTTAACCCCCTGCTGCTTCATCCAGGTGGGCACGTTCGGCTCGATCATCGCGGCGCAGATGACCTGCGTGGCTCCGAAGCGGACCAGCACCGAGCCGGTCGCGTAAGGGGCGACTCCCGCGGTGAAACTCACGGGGCGAAGCTGATCCGGCATGCGCCCATCGGCGCGAGGCAAGGCGTCCAACATAAGATCGTTATTCCGAGGACAGGCCCGGGAGCCGCTCCTCGCGCTCGATCGGCTTGATGCGCGTCGTCCGGTCCGCGCTGTCCTCCGACATCGACTGGATCAGCCGGTCGTTGAAATCCTTCGCCGGGTCGTGGCCGATCCGCTTGAGGGCCTGGGTGAGCGCCGCCACCTCGACTAGGCGGGCCATGTCGCGGCCGGGGCGCACGAACAGTTCGATGTGGGGCACCTTCATCGAGAGGATCGGGTAGAAGTGCTCCTCCAGGCCGGTGCGCTCCTCGACCACCTCGGGGGTCCACTCGCGCAGCGAGACGACCATGTCGATGCGCTTCTCCAGCCGGATCGACTTCACGCCGAACATCTCGGCGATGTTGATGATGCCGATGCCGCGGCACTCCATGTAGCCGCGGTTGAGGGGCCGGCTGGAGGCCATCAGCTCGCGCTCGTCCAGCAGCTTGATCACCGTCAGATCGTCGGCGACCAGCGAGTGGCCGCGCTCGATCAGGGCGAGGGCGCACTCGCTCTTGCCCACGCCGGAGTCGCCCCGGAGCATGACGCCGACGCCGCGGACATCGAGGGTCGTGGCGTGCTCGATCGCGCTCGGCGCGAATTCATTGTCGATGCACAGCGTCGCCAGATTGACGAAGTTCATCGTGATCAGGGGCGTCCGGAAGATCGGCAGCTTCATCTCGTGGGCGACCGAGTGCATCGCCGGCGTGGGATTGAAGTTGCGCGTCAGCACCAGGCAGGGGACGGCCCGCTTCGCCATCTCCTCGAAGATCGACATCTGATCCTTGGGCGTCCGGGTCTTGAGATAGGTCATTTCCGCGGCGCCCAGGACCTGGATGCGCTTGTTGGCGAAGTACTTGAAAAACCCGGTCAGGGCGAGCGACGGCCGGTTGATGCTGCCCTCGCGGATCAGCCGGTGCACGCCCTCGTGACCGGTGACGAGCTCCATTTGCAGCTTGGACCGGTACGTCTCGAAGAAATGGGCGACGGTGATGCCGTGGATCGCCTTCTGCATCTATAGATTAAAATCCTCGCCCAGGTAAATTTTGCGAGCCTGTTCGTCCTGGATGAGAAACTCGCTCGTGCCTTCCCGCAGGACTTGGCCCTTGTGGATCAGGTAGGCGCGGTCGACGATACGGAGGGTCTCGCGCACGTTGTGGTCGGTGACGATGACCCCGATGCCCTGCTGCTTGAGGTGCAGGATGATGCGCTGCACGTCGGCGACGGAAATGGGGTCGATCGCGGCGAACGGCTCGTCCATGAGCAGAAACTTGGGCCGGGTGACGAGGGTGCGTGCGATTTCCAGCCGGCGGCGTTCGCCGCCGGAGAGGGTGTAGGCCTTTTGCTTGGCCACATGGGAGAGGCCCAATTCCTCCAGGTGATGGCGGATGCGGTGCGCGCGCTCGGACCGCGGGACCCCGATCGCCTCGGCGATCGCCTGGATGTTCTGCGCGACGGTGAGCTTGCGGAACACCGAGGGCTCCTGCGGCAGGTAGCCCAGGCCGCGCCAGGCCCGCTCGTTCATGCGCAGGTGGGTGATGTCGTGCCCGTCGATGAGCACGCGGCCCTTGGTGACGGGGATCAAGCCGACCATCATGTAGAACGTGGTGGTCTTGCCGGCGCCGTTGGGGCCGAGCAGCCCCACGACCTCGCCGGCGCCGATGCGCAGGTTCACGCCGTCGACGACGGTGCGGGCGCCGAAGCGCTTGACGAGGCCCTCCGTCGTGATGGCGCTACTCATTGGGCAGGGCGGCCGAGGGAGCCGCCGACGAGGTTGTCGGCGTCGGCGGGGCCTGGGTCTTGCTGAAGCCCAGGTCCTTGATCGGCGGGGCGTCGATGCGGACGTTGGTGCCAGTGACGCGCCGGTCGTTATGGTACAGGTCGATCTCGTCGCCCGTGGCGCGGGTGCCGTTGCCGTGGTCGATGACCACGGGATCGATGGTGAGGACGATCTTGTCCTGGGCGGGGAAGACTTCGGCGCGGCCGCACGTGGCTTCGCGCAGGCCCTGGGTCTGCAGGATCACCACATGGCCGGTGGCGACCAGGGTCTTGAACCCGGTCGGCTTGCCGATGCTGCCCGACCGGTCGCTCAGGCGCGTCGTGACCATGTGCAGGTGATCGCAGCGCAGCTCCATGTTCGTCGCCGTGACGACGACGTGGCCCTCGCAGTCGGTGGTGGTTTCGGTGTCGGTGCTGACCGACACCAGCCGGTCGGCGATGATGACGGTCGGCTTGGGCGCCACGTCGGCCGCGGCCCGCAGGGAAAACAGGGCGGCGGCCGCCAGGCTGGCAAATAACCGGTTCATTGCAGGAAATCGTGGATCTGTTGCTGCAGGACGACACGCGCATCCCGCCGAATGATCAATTTTTCGCGCGCCCCCTGGGCGCCTTTCGCAAACTGGTAGGTCCAGTCGGCCCCGGAAAGCTGGGAGTTGTCCGCGAAGCGCTGGACGAAAACGAGCGTCGGCCCCGAGGCGAGGTTCTTGCCGCGGAAATAGCTGGCCTCCGGGCTGGAGATCAGCGTCGTTTCGGTTTCGGCGGCGGTGCCGGAAAAGAGGATGATCGTCACGTCCTGGAGGTCGATGCGGTCGTTGCGCCGCAGCCGCACCTCGTCGCCCCGCAGGATCAGGCTGCGGTAGCCGTCGGGGGTGAAGATGGGGAGGACCCAGCCGTGGGCGGGCGAAATGATCAGGTTGTCGGAGCCGGGATTCTCCGAGTCGGCGGGCGCGTGGGCGGCCCAGGCGGCCGCCGGCGCCAGCGCCAGGGCCAGCGCGGCGCACCCGCGGCGGAAGTTTGGCCCGAAGCTCAAGGGGCGGGCGGCGGGCGGTGGGCGGCCTGAAGGTGGTCGCAGATTTCGCGGACGGCGCCGAAGCCGGCCGCGCGGTGGGTGACGTACCGGGCGGCCATGAGGGCGGCGGGCATCCCGCCCGGGACGGAAATGCCGATGCCGGACCAGGCGATGGCGGGGGCGTCGATGACGTCGTCTCCCATGTAGGCGCAGGCGGCGGCGTCCAGCTTGAGGGACGCGGCGAGCTCCTGCAGGGCCGCCAGCTTGTCGGTGCGCGATTGGATCAGGTGCGGGATCCGCAGTTCCGCCGCCCGGCGCTCGGTCGCGCGGGAGGGACGGCCGCTGATCCAGGCGGCGGCGACGCCCAGGGCCGGAAGTCCGACCAGGCCGAGGCCGTCGAGGATCGAGAAGAATTTGATCTCCTCGCCTTCGGCGCTGGAAATGCCCACCCGCCCGTCCGTCAGCACGCCGTCGACGTCCATCGCAAACAGACGGATCGCGCGCCAGGGCAGCCGGGACTCTTCGCTCAGCCCATCCATGTCGTGATGCGTTCGACCACCTTGTCGCGGCTGGGGCGAAACGCCGCCTCGAGCTCGGGCGCGAACGGCACAGGCAGGTCGAGCGACGCGATGCGCAGGGGCGGCGCCTTGAGCGCCGCGAATTGCCGCTCCGCGATCCGGGCGACCAGCTCCGCGCCGAAACCGTGGGTCTGCCGGCCCTCGTGCAGCACGATGAGGCGGCCGGTGCGGGCCACCGAAGCCTCGATCTCCTCCAGGCGCAGCGGCGCCAGGCAGCGCAGGTCGAACAGGTCGAAACCGGTGTCGTATTCGGCGGCGAAGAATTCCGCGACCTCCTGCGCGATGTGCATCATTTCGCCGTAGCTGACGAAGGTGGCGAAGTCGCCGGCGCGCACGCGCTTGGGCCGCCACACGTCGCGGTAGGCCGGATCCCAGCCGACCTGCTGCCGCCCGCGGCGGTAGAGCGCCTTGTGCTCGAAGAAGAGCACCGGATTGGGATCCTCGTAGGCCGCCAGCATCGCGTTGAAGGCGTCCTGGGGTGTGCTGGGGTAGAGGGCCTTGAGCCCGGGCATGGCCAGGAAAAAGGAATCCAGCTCCTGCGAGTGGAAGGAGCCCAGGGTGACGTTTCCGCCGGTGGGCAGCCGGAGCACGAGGGGGCACGCCGCTCCCGAGCGGAAATAGAACGTGGCCGCATTGAGCGTGATCTGGGTCGCGGCCTCGGTGGCGAAATCGGCGAATTGGAATTCCTCGATCGGCCGGTGGCCGTTGACGGCCATGCCGATCGAGTAGCCGGTGCAGGCGCTCTCCGCCAGCGGGGTGTTGAGGACGCGGGTCCGGCCGAAGTCGCGGAACAGATGCTCGGTGACCTTGAAGGCCCCGCCGTAGGTGGCGATGTCCTGGCCGAGCACGAGCGAGCGCGGCTGCTCCGCGAGGATCTTGCGCAGCGCGTGGTTGATCCCCTGGGCGTAATTGAGGAACTCCGCCTCGGGCCCAGCCGCGTCGGAGCCCAGGCGCGGCACCCACGGCAGGGGCGGAGTCGCCGGCGCGAACGCGGGATCGCCGGCGAGCTGGACGGGATCGGGCCGGGGCGTGGCCAGGCTCACCTTGATGCAGGCCTCGATGAAGGCGTTCAGTTCGGTCTCGACCGCCTGGACGCGGTCGGCGCCGATCAGAGCCGCCAGCCGGTGGCGGACCCGCGGGACGGGGTCGTGCGCGGCGAAGCCTTCCGCTTCGCCCGGCTGGAGGTAGTCGCAGGTGTCATAGGCGGCGTGGCCGCGCAGGCGCAGGACATGGGCCTCGACCAACCGCGGGCGCGAATCCCGCCGCGACGCGGCGATCGCCTCGCTCAGCACGCGGATCACGGCCTCGGGGTCCGTGCCGTCGACCGAGCGGCCCTCGATGCCGTAGCCGGCGGCCCGCCGCCACAATTCCGTGTTCGGGGCGTACTGCTCCTTGAGCGGGGTCGAATAGGCGTAGCGGTTGTTCTCGACGATGAAGACGACCGGCACCGACCACACCGAGGCCAGGTTCAGCGCCTCGTGAATGTCGCCCGTGCTCGAACCGCCGTCGCCGAAGATGGCGAAGCCGACGGCGGGGCGGCCGAGCCGGCGCTGCGAATCGGTCATTCCGACGACCGGCCCCATCATCGCGCCCAGGTGGCTGATCATCGGCAGCGAACGGTTGGCCGGATCGCCGTGGTGGATGTTGCCTTCGCGGGCCTGGGTCGGGCTGCCGAGGTTGGCGAAGTACTGGTTGAGATGATCGCACAGGTGCCCGCTCCAGATCAGGTGGCCGGCGAGGTTTCGGTGCGTGAAGCAGACGACGTCGTTCGCCTTGTCGGCCAGGAGGGCGAGCGGAACGATCAGAGCCTCGTGGCCCTGCCCGCCGGTGACCGTGCCCTTGATCAGCCCCTGCCGAAACAGCTCGAGGATCCGGTTGTCGAGCGTGCGGGAGTAGTGCATCCAGGCGTGCACGCGCGCCAGCGCCACCGCCGGCTCCCGGTCGAGGTCGGCAAGGGAGAGGTCGCGCGCCGCCAGCACGGCCGGCGCCGGGGGGAAAGGCATAACCGGATTACAGGGCAAGCGACTGCCCCGGGGCGAGGACTTTTACCGCATGACCGCGGGCCGCGGCGGCCCGGGCGAAGGCGGCCGGATCCTGCGCGATCGGCGGCCAGGTGTTGTAGTGCATGGGCACCGCGACCTTGGGCTTGAGCAGGTCGAGCGCCTCCACTGCGTCGTCGGGCCCCATGGTGAAGCGATCGCCGATCGGCAGCAGCGCGGCGTCGAGGCCGCCGCGGCCGATCAGCTGCATGTCCAGGAAAAGGGCGGTGTCGCCCGCATGGTAGAGGCGCTGGCCGTCGGCCTCGATCAGCAGGCCGCAGGGAGTGCCGAGATAGATGGGCTGGCCCTGGGCGTCCATGATGCTGGACGAATGGTGGGCGAGGGTGAGCTTCACCCGTCCGAACGGGGTGCGGATCGCTCCTCCGGGATTGAGCGAGTCCACCTTGGCGCCTTTGGCGCCGAGGTATTCGGTGAGCTCGAAGTTGCCGAGGATCGTCGCGCCGGTGCGCCGGGAGATTTCCAGGGCCGAGCCCAGGTGGTCGTCATGCCCGTGCGACAGGAGGATGTAGTCGCAGGCGACGTCTCCCGCCTTGACCGGCGCGGCGCCGGTGAGAAAGGGGTCGATCACGAGCCGGTGGGACGCCGTCTCGACGAGAAAACAGGAGTGGCCCCAATACGTGAGTTTCATGCCCACGGGTTATCGATTTTTCGCACCCGCGCAACGTGGCGGCCGCCTTCGAACGGCGTCTTGAGCCAGGTGTCGACGATCCGCAGGGCGAGGTCCTCGGGAATCGTGCGCTGGCCGATCGAAAGGCAGTTGCCGTCGTTGTGGGCGCGGTTCCAGTAGGCGAGCTGCTCGGTCCAGCAGACCCCGCAGCGCACGCCCGCGACCCGGTTGGCGACGATGGCCTCGCCGTTGCCGGAGCCGCCGAGAACGATGCCCCGCTCCACCTCGCCGGCCGCGACGGCCAGGGCGACGGGACGGATGAAGTCCGGAAAATCGCACGGCGCCTCCGAGTCGGTCCCGAAGTCGCGGACCGTGTGGCCGTGCTCCAAGAGCCAGGCCTTGATGGCTTCCTTGTACTTGAACCCAGCATGATCCGAACCGATGGCGATCGTCATAAGGGGGTGGTCAGGATGCGCCCAAAGCTAACCCTGCGTCAACGCCTGCCAGAAGGCGTCCGGCTGGGAGAGGTCGGGCAGGAGGGCGGTGGGTTCCGAGCGGGCAAGGACCTCGGCCGTATGGCCGCCGGTGGCGACCGCCAGGGAGTTGGCCCCGATCACCCGGGCGCAGGCGATGTCGTGGGGCGTGTCGCCGATGATCCAGACCTTGCCGGGCGGGAATTCATAGCCGTGGCGCTCGCGGGCGCGGCGCAGCGCATGAGGGCCCAGTTCGTTGCGCAGCTCGGAATCGTCCCCAAAGGCGCCGAAGTGAAAGGTCTCCCACAGCCCGTGGAAGCCCAGTTTCACGGCGGCCCCGCGCTTGATATTGCCCGTCAGAAGGCCTTGGGCGACCCGGGGTCTTTCCGAAGCCTGCATCAGCAAATCTCTCACCCCCGGAAGCACGTGGGCCGGCCCCGAGGCCATGGCGGCGGGCAGGTTGTGGAGATAGGCTTCGGTCAGGCGAACAAAGTTGGCTTCCGAGGCCTCCAGGCCGAACTTCTCGAAAATGCGCCGCATGATCCATCGGTCCGTGCGCCCTCCAAACTCGATGTCGTCAAGCAACCCATTGGGCACGAACTCCTTTTGAAATGCGGCCTGCAGGGCCCGCATGCCGGCACCCCCCGAGCTGAGCAAGGTGCCGTCGATGTCCCACAGAAGGAGCAAGTCCATGGCCCAATAGAAACAAAAGGACGGGGCGGGCGTCTAGCTTCAGGTGGGAGTCGTATCATCCCATGAATAGCGCAGGAAGGACGTTCATGAATAAGATCAATCTACTGGTATTTCTGGGAGCGGCGTCGCTGGGTTTGTTCCTGGCGGGATGCGATACTCCCCAAACCCGCATCGAGGCCAACCCCGCGGCGTTCAATTCGTTGCCGCCGCAGCAGCAGGCGCTGGTCAAGGCCGGACAGGTCGGCATTGGCATGAGCATGGAAGCGGTCAAGCTGGCGCTGGGCGACCCGGACCGGGTGACCAGCCGGCAGGATGCGCAGGGCGAGGAGCAAGTCTGGCACTATGTGGAATATGAGGCCGACGGCATGTATCTCTACACGGGCTACTATGCCCGCTGGCGGCACCGCGGCTGGGGCGGGTGGGGCGGCGGCTGGGGCTGGGGCGGCTATCCCTGGTACCTCGACTACCCGAACCGCACGGTCTACGACCGCATCAGCGTAGAATTCCGCAACGGGGTCGTGGTCGCGATCAACCGCGATCAGCCCTGACCTCGGAGGCCCGGCGCACCTCGACCTCCACTCGCATTTCCCGGGTGGGGGCGCCGCGGTACGTTCCGGAGATGGGCCGGATGTCGGCGTAGTCCCGGCCGACCGCCAGGCGGATGTAGCGCTCGTCGGTGCGGCAGTTGTGCGTGGGATCGAAGGCGGTCCAGCCGGCGCCGGGCACCCAGGCTTCGGCCCAGGCGTGCGAGGCTTCCGGCTCGCCGGGCCTGCGCCCCGTATCCAGAAAATACCCGCTGACGTAGCGGGCGGGAAGCCCGGCGCACCGGCACAGCCCGAGGGCGACGTGCGCGAAGTCCTGGCAGACGCCGGCGCGCATTTTCAGCGCTTCCGAAGCGATCGTCTCGATGCCCGTCGACTGCGGGCGGTAGAGCAGGGTGCGGTAGACGAAGCTGCAGATCTCCTGGGCGGCGCCCCAGGCGCTCGCGTCGCCCGGCAGCACCAGGGCCGCGGCGCGCGCCAGGTCGTCGTCGAGCGGGACATAGCGCGAAGGCTGGAGAAACTCCACCTGTTCCGCGGCGGCGGCGTCCGCTTCCGGCGAGCGCAGCGGCACCTCCGGCACGGGGGCTCGGCCCAGTCCGGGATCGGTTTCCACTTCGGATGCCGCCTCGACCACCAGCTCCGCATGGGGCGCGGCGATCGTGAAGCGGTGGGCCGCGTTGCCAAAATAGTCCTGGAACGTCTGCAGGGGGGCTTCGGGCGCGGTGCGCAGGCGGAAGGACAGCAGGCGCTGCCCGTCGCCGTCCATCGGCTGCAGCCGCGCCTCGTTGAAGCTGTCGCGCGCGGTCACCTCGTAGATGAACGTCGTGCGATGGAGGAGCTGAAGGCGCACTATTGCTGTTGCTGTTGTTGCTGCTCGGCGGCGTCCGCCAGATCGCCCGGCGGGGCCATGATGGCTTGCACCACTTCCTCGGCAATCTGGGCCAGGGCGCGCTGCGCCGCCAGCAGAAATTCGTGCAGGCCCTGGTCCAGAACCTGCGCGATGCCCGTGGTCTGCAGCATGGTGAGGAGGGATTTCGAGGCCGCCGCCCCGGCACCCGGCGGCCGGCTGCCGTCCTCGCGCAGCACCTGCCGCAGGGCGCCGTCCATTTCCAGGACGCAGCGGTGGAGGGAGCGGGGAAACGAGTCCGAAAAGATCAGGAATTCGGCGACCTTCCAGGGCAGGATTTCCTGCACGTAAAAGCGGTGGTAGGCCTCGAGGGCGCTGGCCGAACGCAGCACCGCCTGCCACTGCGCGGTGTCGACGGCCCCGCCGACGTCGGCCGCGTTCGGCAGCAGGATGTGGTACTTGACGTCGAGGAGGCGCGTGGCCTTGTCCGCGCGCTCGATCCACTTGCCGAACTGGATGAACTCCCAGCCCTCGCTGCGCGAGTAGGTCGCGTCGGTCAGGCCCTGAAACAGGTGGGAGTGGCGCTTGATCTCCTCGAAGAAGTCAAACGGGCCCCGCCGCCAGACGTCGTCGGCGCTGCGGCCGCGGAGAAACAGGTAGAGCTCGTTGATCGTCTCCCACATCTCGATCGAGATCTGGTCGCGCACCATGCGGGCGTTCTCGCGGGCGGCGTTGACGCAGGAGAGGATCGAGCCGGGATGGCGGACGTCCAGGGCGAGAAACTCCGTCACCGAGCGGCTGTCGGCCCCGGCGTAATGGGTGGCAAAGAGCCCGGCGTCCCCGGCGCTGGCCAGGATGGAGCCCCAGTGCTCCCGCAGGGCGACGTCGCCGAAGCCGGAGAAGTCGACCAGGAACTGGAGATTGACCTCGAGCAGCCGCGCCAGGTTTTCGGCGCGTTCGATGTAGCGGCTCATCCAATACAGGGAATGGGCCACGCGCGAGAGCATGGGGGCGCGCCCGCGGGCGGATGGGGCGATGCTCATGTCTCGCCCCGCAGGACCCAGGTGTCCTTGGAGCCGCCCCCCTGGGAGGAATTCACGACCAGCGAGCCCCGGCGGAGGGCGACGCGGGTGAGCCCGCCGGGCGTCACGGTGGTCCGGGCCCCCGACAGGATGTAGGGGCGCAGGTCGATGTGGCGCCCTTCCAGGCCCTCCTCGCACCAGGTGGGCGAGCGCGACAGCATGATCGGCGGCTGCGCGATGAAGTTGCGCGGCTGGGCGGCGACCTTGGCCCGGAACGACTCGATCTCCTCGCGGGTGGACGCGGGGCCGATCAGCATCCCGTACCCGCCGGCCTCGTTGGCGGACTTGACCACCAGGTTGGCGATGTTCTCGAGAATGTAGCTGCGGTCCGCGGGCTCGGAGGCGAGGAAGGTCTCGACG
>DASRSH010000077.1:0-11424 GCA_035656575.1 Opitutaceae bacterium | reverse complement strand
CACCAGGTCCTGAAAGAAAAGGATGGCGACATTGGAGATGATGGCGATGCAGGCCCCGTTCAGCAGGCGCGCGAGGAAGATGTGCCACGGCGCCTGCGCCAAAAAGACCGCCAGGAAATAGGCGAGGGTGATGGCCGCCCCGGCCCGGATCAGCGCGAGCTGGTGGCCGCGGCTTGCCAGGTGGCCGAACCACAGCATCAGCGGAATCTCGACGATCGGCCCCACGCCGTAGGTGATCCCCAGGTCGCGGCCGGTGCCGTGCAGATCCTGGGTGATGAGCAGCGGCAGGTTCAGGGTGTCCATCGACGTGGCCGTGTAGCACAGAAAGAAGGCGCAGAACGCCGCAAACACATCGCCGCGGGACAGCACCTGCCAGACGGGCTCCTTGATCGCCGCCCGGGCCTGGGGGGTGGGGCGTTCGTAGGGGACGAACAGGATGACCCCCAGGAAAAACAGCAGGAAAAGCGAGGCCGCGCCCAGAAAAAGACCCCGGAAGCCTCGGGCCAGCAGCACCCACGCCCCCACGGACGGCCCCGCTGTCCACGCGAGGGAAAAGCACACCCGCACCATGCTGACCGGCAGGCTCTTCTCCACGCCCGGAATGTCGGCCTCCGCGAACCGGTCCCGCGTGTGCGCGAAAAGCTGGGAGAAGCACAGGGCGGTCAGCGCGACGGCCGTGACGGCGACCAGAGTCAGCCAGCGCGGGTCGCGCAGAAAGGCGTAGCAGCTGTAGCCGACGATGCCCCCTCCCGCGCCCATGAGGAGCATCACCTTGCGCGGCACGTGCGTGTCCGACCACCGGGCCAGCGAGGTGGCGACAAAGATCGAGCTCAGCGCCGTCGCCGTCATGTACAGCCCGAACACGATCGGCCGCATGCCGATCGACTTCGTGCCCCAGATCGACAGGAAGGGGCTGACAAACGAGAACCCGACGCCCAGCGCCACGCTGGAAACGAGCAGTCCCGCAAAGCGCGGCTGGGTTAGCAGAGTCCCCAGCCGGCGTGCCCAGGCGTTCATGTCGGGACGGCCCGGTAGTATGCCTTGAACCACTCGACGAAAAGCTTCAGCCCCTCCTCCAGCGGCACCTTGGGCGCGTAGTTGACCGCCGCCCGCACCCGCTCCAGGTCGGCGCAGGTCTCCAGCATGTCCCCCGGCTGGGCGGGGAGCAGGTCGACCTTCGCCGTCTCGCCCAGCAGCGCCTCGAGCATGCGCACAAACAGCAGCGTTTCCACCGGCCGGTGGTGGCCGATGTTGAAGATTCTCCCCTGCGGCGCCGGGGGATGGGGGTAGAGCAGGGTCCGGACCACGCCATCCACGACGTCGTCGATATAAGTGAAGTCGCGCAGGTTCCGCCCCTCGTTGAACAGCGGCAGCGGCTGGCCCTCGACGATCGCCTTGGCGAAAAGGGTCGGCGCCATGTCCGGGCGGCCCCACGGACCGTACACGGTGAAGAACCGCAGGCCGGTGAGATTGAGCCCATGCACCCGCGCGTAGCTGTGCGCCATGAGCTCGTTGCTCTTCTTCGTGGCCCCGTAGAAGGACGTGGGCTGATTGGTGTCGTCGTCCTCCTTAAACGGCGGCTGGGCGCCGGCCCCGTACACGCTGCTGCTCGAGGCGTACACCAGATGCTTGGGCGGCACCCGCCGGCAGCCCTCCAGGACGGACGCGAATCCGACCAGGTTGGAGTGCACGTAGGCCTCCGGGTGGGTCACGCTGTGACGTACCCCGGGCTGGGCGCCCAGGTGCACCACATAGTCGGGCTGGAAGTGCCGCATCAGCCCCGCAAACTTTTCCGCGTCGGCAAAGTCGGTCTGCAGGAAGCGAAAATCCGCCCTTCCGGCCAGCTGCGCCACCCGCGCGCGCTTCAAATCCGCGTCATAATATCCCCCGAGGTTGTCGATCCCCAGCACGGAGCATTTGCCCGTTTCCGCCAGGCGCCGGGCGACGTGATAGCCGATAAAACCGGCGGCCCCGGTGACCAAGACGTTCATTCGAATTGATGTAAGAGCAAAAGTGTGGGCTTGATCACGCCAAAACGCGCCCTATACCTTGCAACGTTTTTGCCCGTGTCTACCTTCCCAGCATGAAGATCAAAGCCTATCTCAAGCCCTCCTGCGGGTGGTCCAACGGCGTGCGCGCGATCCTGGGCAAGTACGGCTTGGAGTACGAGGACATCGACATCATCAACCACCGCGAGAACTACGCGGAGATGGTGCGCAAGTCCGGGCAGCCGCTCTCCCCCTGCGTGGAGATCGACGGCGTCATGCTTGCCGACGTGTCCGGCGAAGAGGTGGAAAATTACCTGCTCAGCAACGACCTCGTGAAACCGGCCACGAGCGGAACCGACGTTCCGACCAATGCCGGCTGCTCCGACGAGGAGCACGCCAAAATGGCCGTGAAAACGATCCGCTTCTTCTGAGCAATGCCGCTCTGATCAGTCGATTCACCGATTGGGCCGGCAATTCCTGAAGGGCCGGCCCTTTTTTTGCGCCCACATAAAACAATGAAGTCCCAGCGCCCGTCCCAGCAAGGCCTCTACGACCCGTGGTTCGAACACGACTCGTGCGGGGTAGGTTTCGTCGTCGACATCCAGGGCCGGAAATCCAACCGGATCCTGCATCAGGCCATCGAGATCCTGAAAAACCTCGATCACCGCGGCGCCGCCGGCTCGGAGACGAACACGGGCGACGGCGCCGGCATCCTCATCCAGATGCCGCACGGCTTCTTCAAGGACGCCGCCAAGAAGGCCCGGTTCAGCCTGCCGGAGGCCGGCGAATACGGCGCCGGGGCCATCTTCCTGCCCAAGGACCGCATCCGGCGCCGCCGGATCGAGGAGCGCTTCGAGAAGATCGTCCAGTCCGAAGGCCAGACCTTCCTCGGCTGGCGCACCGTGCCGACCGACAACTCCATGCTCGGCGACACCGCCAAGGGCAGCGAGCCGTTCATCCGCCAGGCCTTCATCGGCCGCGGACCGGGTCTCGATGACGCCGCCTTCGAGCGCAAGCTGTACGTGATCCGCAAGCGCTCGTACACCGAGATCCGCGCCACCACCCTGGACGGCGCGGAATACTGGTACGTCTGCAGCCTGTCCCACAAGACCCTCGTCTACAAGGGCATGCTCCTGACCACCCAGTTGGAGCAGTACTTCACCGACCTGGGCCATCCCGCCATGGAGACGGCGCTCGCCCTGGTGCACTCCCGCTTCAGCACCAACACCTTTCCCAGCTGGGACCGGGCGCATCCGTACCGCTACATCGCCCACAACGGCGAGATCAACACCCTGCGCGGCAACATCAATTGGATGCACGCCCGCGAGGCGCGCTTCGAGTCCGAGCTGTTCGGCGAGGACACGCCCAAGGTCCTCCCCATCGTCAACCCCAACGGCAGCGACTCGGCGATGTTCGACAACACCCTCGAATTGCTCGTCCTGGCCGGGCGCCCGCTGGCCCACGCCATGATGATGATGATCCCCGAGCCGTGGTCGAACCACGAGAGCATGGACGAGGACCGCCGGGCCTTCTACCAGTACCATTCCTGCCTGATGGAGCCGTGGGACGGCCCCGCCTCCATCGCCTTCACCGACGGGGTGCAGATCGGCGCCATCCTCGACCGCAACGGCCTGCGGCCGTCGCGCTACTACGTGACCAAGGACGGGCGCGTCATCATGGCCTCGGAGGCCGGCGTCCTCGACGTGCCGCCGGAGGACGTCCTGGCCAAGGGCCGGCTGCAGCCCGGCCGTATGTTCCTGGTGGATACCAAGCAGGGCCGGATCATCGACGACGAGGAGATCAAGCGCGCGATCGTGGGCGAGCGCCCCTACCGCCAGTGGATCGCCGAGCACCTCGTCCGCCTCGAGGACCTGCCCGACGGCCCGGAGGCGCCCCCGCCCGACCACGAGACGCTCCTGCAGCGCCAGGTCGCCTTCGGCTACACCTTCGAGGACGAGCGCATGCTCATCGCCCCGATGGCCCGCGACGGCGTCGAGGCCGTCGGCTCGATGGGCAACGACGCCGCCCTGGCCGTGCTCTCGAACAAGCCGCGGCTGCTCTACGACTACTTCAAGCAGCTCTTCGCCCAGGTGACCAATCCGCCGATCGACTGCATCCGCGAGGAGATCGTCATCGGGGCCGAGACCCGCCTGGGCTCGGAGGGCAACCTGCTGCATCCGACCCCGTCGGCCTGCCGCCGCGTCGAGCTCAAGTGGCCGATCCTGACCAACGAGGAGTTCGCCAAGCTGCGCCGCCAGCACCTGCCCGGCCTCAAGGTCGGCGTCCTGCCCATCCTGTTCCGCGTGACCCGCGGCGAGAAGGGCCTGGCCAAGTCCCTGGAGGAGCTCTCCGCCATGGCCCGCCGCATGATCGAGGAGGACGAGGTCAACGTCATCATCCTCAGCGACCGCGGCGTGAACGCGGACTTCGCCGCCGTGCCGGCCCTGCTGGCCATCGCGGGCCTGCACCACTACCTGATCCGCGAGGGCCTGCGCACCCGCGTCAGCCTCGTCCTGGAGACGGGCGAGGCCCGCGAGGTGCACCACTTCGCCCTCCTCATCGGCTACGGCTGCAGCGCCATCAACCCCTACGTCGCCTTCGAGACCATCGACGACATGATCCGCGAGGGCATGCTGACCGGCATCGAGCACAAGGCCGCCTGCAAGAACTTCGTGAAGGCGGGGGCCAAGGGCGTGATCAAGGTCATGTCCAAGATGGGCGTGTCCGCGATCCAGAGCTACCGCGGCGCCCAGCTCTTCGAGGCCCTGGGCCTGCGCCAGGACGTCATCGACCATTACTTCACCTGGACGCCCTCCCGCGTGGGCGGCATCGGCCTGGACGTGATCGCCCAGGAGGTGCTGACCCGCCACCGCGCGGCCTTCCCGCCGCGCGCCTCCGACCGGCGCATCCTGCCCACCGGCGGGCTGTATCAGTGGCGCAATGACGGCGAGGCGCACCTGTTCACCCCCGAGTCGATCCACCGCCTGCAGAAGGCGGTCCGCACCGGCAGCTACCCGGCCTTCAAGGAGTACGCCAAGCTGATCAACGACCAGGGCCGCAACCTCTGCACGCTGCGCAGCCTGCTGGAGTTCAAGGCCGGCGCGCCGATCCCCCTCGAGGAGGTCGAGCCGGCGGAAAAGATCATGAAGCGCTTCAAGACGGGCGCCATGTCCTACGGCTCCATCAGCAAGGAGGCGCACGAGACCCTGGCCATCGCCATGAACCGCATCGGCGGCAAGAGCAACACGGGCGAGGGCGGCGAGGATCCGGACCGCTACGTGCCGCTGCCCAACGGCGACTCCAAGAACTCGGCGATCAAGCAGGTCGCCTCCGGCCGCTTCGGCGTCACCAGCGAATACCTGGTCAACGCCCGCGAGCTGCAGATCAAGATGGCCCAGGGCGCCAAGCCCGGCGAGGGCGGGCAGCTGCCCGGCACCAAGGTGTACCCCTGGGTGGCCAAGACCCGGCTGACGACGGCCGGGGTGGGGCTCATCTCCCCGCCGCCGCACCACGACATCTATTCCATCGAGGACCTCGCCGAACTGATCCACGACCTCAAGAACGGCAACCGCCACGCGCGGGTGAGCGTGAAGCTCGTCGCCGAGGTGGGCGTGGGCACGATCGCGGCCGGCGTCGCCAAGGCGCACGCCGACGTCGTGCTGATCAGCGGCTACGACGGCGGCACCGGCGCCTCGCCCCAGACGTCGATCGCGCACGCGGGCCTGCCCTGGGAGCTGGGCCTGGCGGAAACCCACCAGACCCTGGTGCTGAACAACCTGCGCTCCCGCATCGCCGTCGAGACCGACGGCCAGCTCAAGACCGGCCGCGACGTGGCCATTGCCGCCCTCCTCGGCGCCGAGGAGTTCGGCTTCGCCACCGCGCCCCTGGTCGCCACCGGGTGCATCATGATGCGCGTCTGCCACCTCAACACCTGCCCGGCCGGCGTCGCCACCCAGGATCCCGCCCTGCGGGCGAAGTACGCCGGCAAGCCGGAGCACGTGATCCACTTCATGCGCTTCATCGCCGAGGAGCTGCGCGAGATCATGGCCTCGCTCGGCTTCCGCACGATCGAGGAGATGGTCGGCCGCGTCGACCGGCTCGAGCCCAAGAAGGCCATCGAGCACTGGAAGGCGAAGGGCCTGGACTTCAGCAACATCCTCTATCAGCCCGACATGGGCCCGGAGGTGGGACGCTTCTGCTCGATGGCCCAGGACCACGGGCTGGACAAGTCGCTCGACCTGACGACCCTGCTCGATGTCTGCCGCCCCGCCATCGAGGAGGGCAAGCGCGTCGACGCCCACCTGCCCATCCGCAACGTGCACCGGGTCGTCGGGACCATCACCGGCGGCGAGGTCACCAAGAAGTGGGGCCGCAAGGGCCTGCCCGAGGACACGATCTCGATCCACTTCCGCGGCTCGGCGGGCCAGAGCTTCGGGGCCTTCATGCCCAAGGGCATGACCTTCCGGCTCGAGGGCGACGCCAACGACTACGTCGGCAAGGGCCTGTCCGGCGGCAAGATCATCGTCTTCCCGCCCGAGGGCTCCACCTTCCGGCCGGAGGAAAACATCATCGTCGGCAACGTGGCGCTCTACGGCGCGACGAGCGGCGAGGCGTACATCCGCGGCATGGCCGGCGAACGCTTCTGCGTGCGCAACAGCGGCGTCTACGCGGTCGTCGAGTCCGTCGGCGACCACGGCTGCGAATACATGACCGGCGGCCGCGTCGTCGTCCTCGGCCCGACCGGCCGCAACTTCGCGGCGGGGATGTCGGGCGGCGTGGCCTACGTCCTGGACGAGAACGGCGTGTTTCCCTCCCGGGTGAACAAGCAGATGGTCGCCCTGGAAAAGATCGAGGACCCCGAGGAGCTGAACGAGGTCCGGGGTCTGGTCGAGCGGCACTTCAAGTACACCCAAAGTTCACGGGCCAGGCAGGTGCTCGACCAGTGGGGCGAACTGGCGCCGAAATTTGTCCGGGTCATGCCCAAGGATTACCAGCGGATGCTGAGCTGCATCCGCCGGGCCCACGACCAGGGGCTGACCGGAGACGAGGCGGTGATGGCCGCCTTCCAGGAAAACGCGCGCGATCTGGCCCGCGTCGGAGGAAATTGACCCATGGGCAAACCGACCGGCTTCATCGAATACCTGCGCGAACTGCCGACCGATCGCGCGCCGCTCGAGCGCGTGCGCGACTGGAAGGAATTCCACCATCACCTGGAGGAGAAGACACTCCGCCAGCAGGGCGCCCGCTGCATGGACTGCGGCGTGCCCTTCTGCCACACCGGGCGGCTGATCAGCGGCATGGCCTCCGGCTGCCCGATCAACAACCTGATTCCGGAGTGGAACGACCTCATCTACCGCGGCCTGTGGAAGGAGGCCCTCGAGCGGCTCCACCGCACGAACAACTTCCCGGAATTCACCGGCCGCGTGTGCCCGGCCCCATGCGAGGGCTCGTGCGTCCTCGGCATCAACGCCCCGCCGGTCACGATCAAGAACATCGAGTGCTCGATCGTCGACCGCGGCTGGGATGAAGGGTGGGTGATTCCCCAGGCGCCGGCCAATCGCACCGGCAAGAAGGTCGCCGTCATCGGCTCCGGGCCCGCCGGACTCTCGGCCGCCGCCCAGCTCAACAAGGCCGGCCACCTCGTCACCGTCTTCGAACGCGCCGACCGCCCCGGCGGGCTGCTCATGTACGGGATCCCGAACATGAAGCTCGACAAGCAGGAGGTCGTGATGCGCCGGGTGCGGCTGATGGAGCAGGAGGGCGTGAAGTTCATCTGCAACGCCCACGTCGGCGAGAACGTCGAGCCGCAGATCTTCCTCAAGGAATTCCACGCGACGGTGATCTGCACCGGCGCGACCCAGCCGCGCGACCTTCCCATCGAGGGCCGCTCCCTGGCGGGCGTTCATTTCGCCATGGAGTACCTGACCGCCAACACCAAGGCGGTGCTGGACGGGCACGCGGCTCCCATTGATGCCGCGGGCAAGGATGTCGTGGTCATCGGCGGCGGCGACACCGGCACCGACTGCGTCGGCACGGCCATGCGCCAGGGCTGCCGCAGCCTGATGCAGATCGAGATCCTGCCCAAGCCGCCGCCGGACCGCGACGCCTCGAATCCCTGGCCCGAGTGGCCGAAGATCTACCGCCTGGACTACGGCCAGGAGGAAGCCGCCGCCCGCTTCGGCGCCGACCCCCGCGTGTACCAGACCACGGTGAAGCGTTTCGTCGCCGGCCGCACCGGCGGCCTGAACGAACTGGTCACCGTCGAGATCCGCTGGGAAAAGAACGAAAAGGGCCAGTTCGTGCCCAAGGAGCAGCCGGGAACGGAAAAGACCGTCCCCGCGCAGCTCGCGCTCCTGGCCATGGGCTTCCTCGGGCCCGAGCAAGCGCTGCTCAAGGAACTCAATATCGCCTGCGACGCCCGCTCGAACATCCAGGCCGAGCACGAAAAGTACACGACCAGCATCCCCGGCGTCTTCGCCGCCGGCGACTGCCGCCGCGGCCAAAGCCTGGTGGTCTGGGCGATCAACGAAGGCCGCGGCGCCGCCCGCGAGTGCGACCGCTACCTGATGGGCAACACGGACCTGCCGTAGAAGCGACGCCCGAAGAAAGGGGTCACGTACCAAATCCCAACAAACCCGAGGGTTTGTTGGGATTTGGTACGTGACCCCTTTCCGCTAGCACGCCACCTGCTGTCAGGCGCCCCCGTGCAAACGCTTGATCGGATCGCGGGTGCGTCGGTGCAGCTCGCGGAGCTGGCTCCGCGGCTCAATGCCATCGTGGCCGAACTGGAGGCCGCGGTGGCCCAGCTCGAGGATTCCGCGGCGCAGATGACCCAGGCCCTCGCCGTGGGGCGGCGGATTGCCGAGCACACGCGCATCGTGTCGATCAACGCGGCCATCGAGGCCGGCCGGGCCGGCGGGGCGGGGGGAGCCTTCACCGCGGTCGTGGAGGAGATTCAGCGTCTGGCGGACGCCTCCGCAGCTTCGGCGCGGGATGTGGAAAGCCGGGTGTCCGGCATCGCGTCCGCCATCGGCCGCGTGTCCACCGCCGCGGTCGGCCCGGGAAGCGCGGCGGAAACGGCGAGGCAGGTGCGCAGCCTGACCGACGTGCTGCTCACCTCGGTGGGACAATTCCGCTTTGACGCGCATGCCCATGCCCAGCGCGCGGTCGCGGCGCTGATTCCGGAGCTTGCCGCGGCGACCGGGGATCGTGCCCGCACCGAGTCCGTGCTGGAACGGTGGCTCCGGGCGCACCCCTGGTTTGAGCTGGCCTATGCGACCGACAGCCGGGGGCGCCAAACGGTGTCCAACCTCCGCTCGGCGGGGGGGGCCGTCAGCCGCGATCCGAGCGCGATGGATCAGGATTGGTCGAAGCGGCCCTGGTTCCAGAACGCCTTGAAGGAGAAGGATAGCTGCGTCTCCGACTTTTACCGCTCCGCCGCGACAGGGGATTTTTGCTTCACGGTTTCGGCCCGTTGGGAAGCCGCCGGCAAGACCGCCGGCGTGGTGGGGGCCGACGTCAATTTCAGCCGGATCGTGATTAGGATGGAGCGCGGAGCGGCCGTGGGGCTATAACCCGGCCGCATGCCGTCCAAGCCCATCCCCGGTTCGACCGGGGCGGTCCTCACCTGCCTCCCGTCGCCCTACTTGCCGCACCGGGACTCCGGACTGCTCTACCTGCCCCGATTCATCGCCAAATGCCGGTACGTGAAGGAGCACGGCAGCCTTCCGCCCAGCTACGCCAAAAACTATAAACGCGGGCTGGATCGCTTCTTATGCCTGCACCTGGGCGTCGAACCCGATGCCGTGGAAAGCATTGTCCACGGTTCGGCTTCCGACGAGGAAGTGGACCGCCGGCTGGCCGGCCTTTTCCCGCCGGATGTCCAGGCGGCCAAATGGAACCGCGAGCTCGTCCAGAAGGGCATGACCGAGTCGGGCCAGGACTTTCTCAAGCAAGCGCTTACGGCCATGGGCTGCGCCGACCGGGTTGGGGAAATACGTAGCGTGCCCGACCTGATTGACTTCGACGAAGGCCGGATTGAATAACGGAAGGGGTTGGCTATCGTTAACTCCGTCTGATCCGCCATGATGAAGGGCCAAAAAGTCGTTTGCATCAACGGACGTTTCTCCGAACTGGTGCGCGCGATGTACAAGCAATTGCCCGTCGAAGGCGAAACCTACACGATCCGCGAAGTCTTCCTCGGCCGCGAAAAGGTGGTGAAAGCCGGCGACTCCGCCACGGTCGGCGTTCTTCTGGAGGAGCTGCACAATCCCCCGGACCCCTTCCACGCCGGCCGCCAGGAGCTCGGCTTCTCCTCCGAACGCTTCGCCCCCGTCGAGGAACTCCCGCCCGAGGAAGTCGAAGCCGAGGACGAACTCAGCGGAGCGCTGCCCGCGTTTGGGTAGCCAAAGCGTCGATTTCCGCCTAGCAGATGTCCGGCCGGCGCGCCGAACTCGGCTCGATGCCGAATCAACGAGATAGGTAACTTTTTTTCGGGGGGCACTTTTTGGTCCCTTTCTTGATAGCTCCACCAGGGGTACCCAAACCGCCAGCCGATTGAGGCTTATGTCATAAGCGTCAGGCCGCGATGATCGCAAGAAAAACATTCCCGCCAGCTTGATGGTCGCCGCCCCGCAAAGAGGGGGATCTTCTTGTTAGGAATCTTCCGTGGAAGCGGCGATTGTGCCGCTCTTCCCTTCAGCTTATGAAATCTCTCTTCGGCGCGGTGGTATGTTTTTTCATCTTTTCAACCCCAGCGGCTTTTGCCGCCGACTTGGTGCAGCAGGAAGTCCAACTCGAGGCTGCGGCCCATGCGGGAGCGCTGGCCGGCAACACCGCGCAGGTCGATGCGGATCTTGCGGCCACAAGCGGCCTATTCGGCTCGGCCGCCTCGACGGTCAGCCTGGCCCGGCGCGCGGCGGCCGTCTGCGGCTGGCTTGAGAATGACAACCGCTATGACTTGGCGATCGCGCTGGCCAACCGCGTGCTGCCGCAACTCACAAGCGCCGCGGAAGCGAGCACGAGCGATAGAGAAGAGCGGCTGTACTGGCAGGGCTGGCTGCAGGGTAAAGTGATCGACAACAAGGCGGCGGCCATCACCACTTTGAAAGCGGCCGAGCAGCTCAGTCCTCAGGACGAGCGGGTGGTTGACCTGGAGTTGGAGATGGTCCTGGCGGTGCAGAATTTCGGCCACTGAACGGAGACGGACCATGAAAATCTTCCGCTTTCTTCTTCCGCTGCTGTGCCTGGCCGGCGCTCTGCGCGCTCAGCAATACGATAATCCGGTTTCGATTCCTGTGCGTCCTAGCTAATTGTGGACGTATTTTCGCGGTAAATGAGGTAACACTATATTGTTGATCGAGACGGTGATCAGGCCCTGGCAGCGGAGCCAGGATTCCGCCGCGCCGCGCCAAGCGGCGAGGACGCTGCGGTGATC
>DASRSH010000076.1:0-17318 GCA_035656575.1 Opitutaceae bacterium | reverse complement strand
TGTACTTGCGCCCGCTGCCGCAAGGACACGGATCGTTCCGCCCGGGCTTGGGCGTGGCCGCCCGCACCGGCGCCGGCCCCTCGCGCAGGGGCCGGGTGTAGATCCACGAGTCGCCGTCGCGGGCGAACTCGGCCTTTTCATGCAGCACGACCTCGCGCCCGTTCTCCGTCCCGTAGGCTGAAAAATCGACGTGGGCGATATCCGGAGCGGCCCCGGGCGCATGGCTGTGGACCTCGAGCCGGGTCCACGCGACCGGCGGGGTCTCCGCCGGCGCCTCGTACGGCAGCCGCGCCGTGCCGCGTTACGTCCGATGCACAAACTCATAATTGTGCGTGGCATGCGCGGTGAAGCGCGCCCGCATCAATTCCTCCGCGGTGGCGGCCCGGCGCGCGCCGGTCAAAATGGGCTGGCAGCAGGCGGCAAACGGTTTCCCGCTGCCGCAGGGACAAGGATCAGTGTCGACAGGCACAGGGCCAGGGTCCGCAATATTCCCCGTGCGTTGCAACCCGAGTTCGAGGCGGGAATTCCAGCAGGCCGGCCGGTGAAAACATCGCCAAACCCCGGTCGCGCAAAGGGCTGCGTGGGAAAACGCCGCTACCGCTCCGCCGGCGACGCCCTGGACGCCGCCGCCATTCTCGGATTGGAGCGTCAGCGCAAGGCATACTTGTGCCCGGCCTGCGGGTATTGGCATCTTACTTCCCGCCCAGCGCCGCATTCGTCATGACCCAGCCTGCCGATTATTCCCCGGAGGAGCGGCGGTGGCTCCAGCTTTGGGCCGCCGTGGCGGCCGCGCTGGCCGCCCTGGTCGTCGCGGGCTGGATCGCCAACGATCTCACTTTGGTGACCTTCTTTCCCGGCGGAACGCCGATGGTGATGAACACCGCGGCGGGGATCCTGATCGGCGCGTTGGGCATGGCCGCCCTGGGACGCGGCTGGATCCGGCTCGCCCTCGCCTGCGGCGGGCTGGTCGCACTGCTCGGCTCCATCGCCCTCTGGCAGTTCTTCGCCGGCCGCGCGCCGGGCATCGATCAGTTGCTCTGGAAGCACCAGTTCACCGTCGCTCCCAGCCTCCCCGGCCGCATGGCCCCGACCACCGCCGCCGCCTTTGTTCTGGTCGGGCTGGGCCTGTTCATGCACGGCCTCAATCGCGCGCGGGCGCTGTGGACGGGATTGGTGAGCGGCTCGCTTGCCGCCTTCGCGCTCGTCCCCTTCGTGGACTACATCGCCGTGCGGCAGATGACGAGCGATGCCGGCGTCTATTACGGACCCGCCCTTCCCACCACCCTCTGCCTGCTCGCGCTCGCCGCCGGGCTTTCGGGCCCCTTTCGGCGCGTGCGCGCAGGCGGGTCCATTTCCATCACCCTGGTCGCCGCCGCGCTCGGCATCCTGCTGTCGATCGACATGCAGGCCGTGCAGGCGAACGCGGACGCCAATCGCGCGAACGCCGTCGTCAGCCAGACGTACGAGGTGCGCGGGGCCATCGACCGCATGGTGTCGCAGGTCGCCCGGATGGAATCGACCGTGCGGGCCTATGCGCTCACCGGCCAGGATAATTTCCGCGCGCGGTACTGGGACCACCACGACGAGGTCAACGCCAAGCTCGCCGAGCTGCGCACGCTCGTCCGGGACGATCCCCAGCAGATCCGCCGGGTCGATGAAATGACCGCCCTCGTCCGGGAGAAATTCGCCCAGAGCGAGGCCCTGCTCCAGGCCCGCCGCGACCGGGGCGCCGCGGTCGCGGCCGCGATGCTCGCCGCCCTGCCCATCGACCGGACCAGCCAGCTCGTCCGGGTTTCGGACGAGGCGCAAAGCCGCGAGGACCGCCTGCTCCACCAGCAGCAGGAGCGGCGGCGGGCCGCGGTCCGCCATGCGCAGACCGTGCAGCTTTTCGGCAGCCTGGCCGCGCTGCTGCTGCTGGGCTTCGCCGGCATGCAGGCGTACGCGGCCCGGCAGCGCCGGCTGCGGGCGGAAACCGAGCTGAAGGCCGCCCGCGATGCCACGGCGCTGAGCGAGGCCCAGTTTCGCCACGCCTTTGAATTCGCCGGCATCGGGATGGCGCTGGTCGGCCTGGACGGCCGCTGGCTGCGGGTGAACAAGGCGATCTGCGCCATCGTCGGCTACGAGGAGGCGGAATTGCTGCGCAAGACCTTCCAGGAAATCACGCATCCGGACGACCTGTCCGCGGATCTGGCCCTGGTCGCCGAGCTGATCGCCGGCCAACGCGGCGTCTACCAGATCGAAAAGCGCTACCTCCACCGCGAGGGCCGGATCGTCTGGATCCGCCTGACGGCCTCGCTCGTGCGCGACGGGCAGGGCCGGCCGGTGCATTTCGTGTCCCAGATCGAGGACATCACCGACCGCAAGCACCTCGAGGAAAGCCTGGCCAAGGCCCGCGACGACGCCCTCTCCGCCTCGCGCATGAAGTCGGAATTCCTGGCCAACATGAGCCACGAAATCCGCACGCCCATGAACGCCGTCGTCGGCATGACCGATCTCCTGACCGACACGCCCCTGGATGGCGACCAGCGCCGAATGGTCAATTCGATCCAGAATGGGGCCGAGAGCCTGCTCGCCATCGTCAATGACATCCTCGATTTCTCCAAGATCGAGTCGGGCAAGTTCCGCCTCGATCAAGTGGGCTTCGAGCTGGGCGCCCTCCTGCGCGAGACCGCGGCCTTTCTCGAGCCCCGCGCCCTGAAGAAGCGGCTGAGCCTGAGCTGCCACCTGCCCGGGGAGGGGCCCTGGTGGGTCCTGGGGGATCCCGGCCGCGTGCGGCAAATCCTCACCAACCTGATCGGCAATGGCGTCAAGTTCACCCGCGCCGGCAGCGTGGACGTGACGTTGGACATACGGCGCGCGGACGCCGAGCGCATCGCATTTCGCGTGCTGGTCAAGGACACCGGCGTCGGCATCGCGGCGGAGGCCCAAAAGGAGCTGTTTCAGGCCTTCGCGCAGGCCGAGCACTCCACCACGCGCAATTTCGGCGGCACGGGCCTGGGACTCGCCATCTCCCGCCAGCTGGTCGACCTGATGCGGGGCAGCATCGGCTTCGAGTCGGTGCCCGGCCGCGGCTCCACCTTTTGGTTTGAACTGGATCTGCCGCGCCTGGCGGAGGCGCCGCAGACTCCGCTCGAGCTGCAGCGGCCGCCGCCGGCGGTCCCCGCGGCGAAGAAGCTGCGGCTGCTGCTGGTCGAGGACAACACGCCGAATCAGGAAGTCGCGGTGGGGCTGCTCTCGCGCCTCGGGCACGAGGTCGATGTCGCGCCCAACGGCAACGCCGCCCTCTCCCGGCTGGCGACCAAGCCCTATGACGCGGTGCTGATGGACTGCCAGATGCCGGAACTGGACGGCTTCGACACGACGCGGCGCATCCGCTCCGGCGCCGTGCCCGGGCTCGACCCGCGGATCCCCGTCATCGGGGTCACCGCCTACGCCCTGCCCGAGGATCATGAAAAGTGCCGCGACGCGGGCATGAACGACGTGGTTTCCAAGCCCATCCGCGCCGGCGATCTCGACGCCGCGCTGCGGCGCCTTTAAGCCCATCCGCATGAGATACCCCTTAGGTCGCGTCCTGGCCGGGCTCGCGCTGCTTGCCCTGCCCCACCGGCCGGCCTCCGCCGCCGATGCCTCCCGTCCCCTGGTCGCCGTGCGCGCCCCGGTGGTGGCGATCGTTCACGTCCGCGTTTTCGACGCCACGCAGCCCCGGGCGCGCGAAGACCAGACGCTGGTGCTCGATCACGGACGGATCGCCCGCGTCGGCCCGGCGGCGGATACCCCGCCCCCGCCCGGAGCGCGGGTCATCGACGGCACGGGCAAGACGGTGATCCCGGGCCTGGTGATGGTGCACGAGCATCTCTACTACGCCGTCCGGGTGCGGAACCTGGGCTTTCACGTCAACGAGATGGAGTATTCGTTTCCGCGCCTGTACCTCGCCTGCGGGCTGACGACGATCCGGACGGGAGGTTCCGTCGAGCCCTACGCCGACATGGAGGTCAAGCGCCGGATCGACGCCGGGGAAATGCCCGGCCCCAAGCTGCACCTGACGACGCCGTACATCGAGGGTCCGCCCTCCTCCATCGCGCAGCTGCACGCCGTCACCGGGCCGGAGGACGCGGTGCGCCTCGTCGACTATTGGTCGACCCAAGGCTTCACCTCGGTGAAGCTTTACATGCACCTGACGCCCGCCGTGGCGGCAGCCGCGATCGCCGAAGCGCACCGTCACGGCATGCAGGTCACCGGCCACATCGGGGTCATGACCTATCGGGAGGCCGCCAATCTCGGCATCGACAACCTCGAGCACGGCTTCTTCGTCGCCAACGACTTCGTGCGCGGAAAGAAGGTCAACGAGCTGCCGCTGCCGGCGGTTTCCCAAGCGAGCATCGACGGCCTCAAGATCGATTCGCCGGAAGCGACGGCCCTGATCCAACTCCTCATCCGCAAGCACGTCGCGATCACCTCAACGCTGCCGGTCTTCGAAGGCTTCGTCGGCGGCCGCCCGCCGCTGCCCCCCGAGGTCCTGGAAACGATGTGCCCGGAAGCCCGCGACAACTACCAGGCCTACCGCGAGCACGTGAACGCGCGCAGCCTCAACCTGTCCCCCTCGTTCCACAAGCTGATGGCGATGGAAAAGCGCTTCTACGATTCCGGCGGGCTGCTCGTCGGGGGCACCGATCCCACCGGCGGCGGCAACGTGGTGGCCGGCTTCGGCAGCCTGCGCGAATTGGAGCTCCTGGTGGAAGGCGGCTTCACCCCCGCCCAGGCGATCGGGATCACGACCTTGAACGGCGCGAAGCTGCTCGGCGTCGACCGCGAGGTCGGCACCCTCGAGCCGGGCAAGGCCGCCGATGTCGTGCTGATCGACGGCAACCCCCTGGCCTCCATCAGCGACATCCGCAAGATCGAGACCGTCTTCAAGGACGGCGTCGGCTACGACTCCCAGGCGCTGATCCATTCGGTCCGGGGCTGCGTGGGTATTGAATGAGACCCGCCGCCTGGTGGGGCCTTCCCCTAGTCGCGGCGATCACGCTGCACGTGGCGCTGTGCGGCGCGGCGTGGTTTTATCCGCCCTACCTCAACAGCGACTCCGCCACCGGTTTTCTCGCGTGGGACTCGATGGAGCATGGCGGGCCCTGGAACCGCATCGTCGCTCCCAGCCCCGCGGACATCGCGCGCAACCAGGAGAACTTCGTCGCGTGGTGGAGTCCCGGGCAATATCTGGTCGTCGGCCCGTGGGAAGGGCTCGGACTTTCGCTCGGTCGCGCGATTCCTCTGGGGTGCCTCGTCGCGGCCCTGATCGGAATGGCGGGCTATTGGCGGCTGTTTCTTGGCTTCGGCTTCCCCCGGCCGCTTGCGGCCTGGAGCATTCTGGCGATCGAGACCAACTGGACCCTGGTCCGCCCCTACGGCGATTACATCGGCGGCGAGGTGGCGCTCCTGGCGGCGCTGCCTTGGCTGATTCTGGGCCTGCGCGCCGCCTTGCGCCATCCCGTCTGGTCCTGGATCGCCGTTCCCGTGCTCTACTGGCTCGGGGCCATGGCAAAACTGGCCTTCGCCCCCGTGGGTGCGGGCATCATCGCCGGGCTGCGCCTGCCGGAAATGTGGTCGCGGCGCCGCCGTCCCGCCGCGCTCGCCGCTGAATTGCTGCGCTGCGCGGCGTGGCTGGCCTTGGGCCACCTGCTCCTATGGAGCACCTTTCTGCGCCATGGCCCCAATCCCAGCACGAGCGCCGGCCGCGGCATCCACCCGGTCTGGTGGGACGCGGCGCTGCAATTGGCCGGCCTGCCGATCTCGAGCGCATTCTCCTGGGGCAATATGGTCGACCGGCTGTTTCTTTATCCGGGAGCGCCCCGCGTCGCCAGTGCGATCAACTTGTGGCCTGTCCATGTGGCGATCGCGATCGCCGGCATCGCGCTGGTGATCGCCCTCCTGCGCCGGGAGTTCGCGGAGCGCCCGGATTACGCCTGCCTGATCGCGGGCGTGCTGGCCGCAATGGAGGCATTCTACGCCCTCTCCGTCGCCCTCAATCTCGATACCGACGTGAACGACCGGATGTTCAAGCCGCTCGGCCTGCTGCTCGTCCCCGGCATCATCGCGTGGATCGCGGGCCGGCGGCCAGCCTGGGCCGTCCGGTGGGCGGCCGCGGCGGGCGCCGCCTCCCTGCTCTACGGCGTGGCGTCACCCCTCAATCGGCTGCACACGATCGCCCTCCTCGACAATGTCGGCCGGCAAGGCATCACCCAGCACGTGATATCGCGGCCGGCTCTGGACTACCTCCACCTCCTCGATGACCGCGCGCCCCCCGGTTCGGTCGCCTACCTGCCCTCCCCTGAAATTGCCCTCGACGTGCGCCGCCTGCGGGCCATCGCGACCCACGCCGTGCAGAAGGACGCCTCCCTCCTGGCCCGCGTCCGCTACCAGGGGCGCGCGCCCGAACTGATTGTCCTCGTGGATCAGAAGATGATCGACCAGGGCCGGGCCCAGGCCGTGCTCGACAGTTTCGTCGCTTACGATCCCCGAAGCTGGCATGCGAAGGTCATCGGCGACTGGCATTTTCTTTCCCCGTCGGCCAAAACCATTCCATGACGCCACCGGCCACTCCGCGGCTGCCTTCGCTCCGGCTCGCCACCGGCGCGTATGTGCTGGGGCTGGTCGTTCTGGCCGCCGTCCTCGCCTACGGCGGCAGCCACCTGCCGCCGCGCATCGCCGTCCATTTCGACGCGGCGGGTCATGCCAATCGTTGGGGATCGCGCAACGGCCAGTTGTTCGGCTTGGCCACTTTCGGGATCGCCGTCCCGGCCCTGATCGTCGGGATCACCTCCGTTGCCCGGCTTTTCCCGCCGGAGATGCTCAACGTGCCCAACGCCGAGCATTGGCGCAAGCCGGAGAACTTTTCGACCGCCTGCGCCTACGCGCGGGCCGTCGGCGTCTGGCTCGCCGCCGCCATCACCGCCTGGTGGGCCCAGTTCATCGGGACGACGATCGCCGCCAATCTGACGCAGCCGCCGCATCTCGACGCGGGCCTCGTCTGGGTGAGCTCCGCCGTGCTGCTCGCCATCATCTTCGTCACCGTCCGGCGCATGCAGCGGTTCTTCCGCCACATCCCCCCGCGCCGCCGCTAAAGTCAGACCCGGAGGAAAATCTTCCGGCTGTGGAGAAACCACGCCAGCAGGAAGACGAGCCCGAGCGAAGCCACGCTGAGAAACAGCGGCTGGTTGTAGCCCACGAAATGCGCGGCGATGTCCCCGAAAGGAATCAACGCGCTCGCCAAATACAGCGTGATGGGATTCATCCCGATCCAGACGAAGGGCGCCGCCCAGCGCCGCCAGCCCCAGACATCGATCACGGCGTAGAACAGCGCGAGCAGCGCGAGAGCCCAGCCTCCGGCGACCAGCACGAAGGTCGAGGTCCAGATCTTCTTCACCACCGGAAACTCCACGCCCCAAAGATAGCCCGCCGCCAGGCACGCGGCCGCCGCCAGCACCAGGCCGAGCGCTTTTTCGTGGGCATTGCGGTCGGAACGACGCAGCCAGCGCCCCGCGAACAGGCCGAGCAGGCAGGTCGCGATCCCGGGCAGGGTGCTCAGCAGCCCTTCCGGATCCCAATACCGGTCGTACATCCGGCCCGGCAGCACCTCGAAGTCGAGCTCATTGGTCAGGTTCAGCCCCGGCCCGTACTGGCCCCGGACATCATCGTGCGTCGCATCGAACGCCGCGCGCACCACCTCGCGCGGCGGCTTCTGCCCGCCAAAGCGCGCCGCCACCGCCTCCTGCTCCAGGCAGAAGTTCCGAACCGGGACGAACGTCAGGAGCGCCCAATAGCCCGCGAGCAGCGCCACGAAGATCGCTCCGATCACCCGCGGCGAAACGTACACGAATAGGAGCGCGCTTGCCGTGTAAGCCAGCGCGATGCGCTGCAGCACGCCCATGATCCGGACATCGGGCCAGGCGTGCGAGAACCCGCCGTTATAGAGCATTCCGAGCAGGAACAGGATCAGCCCCCGCACCAGAATTCTCCGCGCCGCGCCGGCGCGGCCGAACTTCTCCACATGCCGGGGCACGGCAAAGACGACCGACACGCCCGCGATGAAGACGAAGAGCGGAAAGATCAGGTCGTAAAAATGCACCCCCGCCCAGGCTTCATGATCGAGCTGGCCCGAGATGAAGCGCAGGGGCGCGATATCCCAGGTCTTGGCCAGCGCGTGCCCCACCTCGTCCGCGCCCAGGATCCAGAACATGTCAAACCCCCGCAAGGCATCGAGCGAAACCAGCCGGGACTGTGGGGTTGCTGCGCCGGTCACTGCCGCATGCCTATCCTAGGCGCCGAGCCGCGTCAATTCAGTCGATGGCTGGCGCTAGCGCAGCAATTCCAGCGTCCGCAAATCGGGTTGTCCGTCGCAATACTTGTCGAGCGCCGTTTGGAAGGATGTGTCGGCGGGCCCCCCGCAGGCGGCAAACAAGGTCATCGACGACCGGAATTTCAGGTCGTCCGGATAGCCAAAGATCTGAGCCAGGGTCCGCCCGCTCAGCCCATTGACGGCCGCCGTGCACTCCCGCAGCCGCCGGCCCAGCACCGGATGCAGCAGGTACGCGCCGGCCTCCTCGCGGGACCGGATCGCGAACCGCTGCGCCAGGGCGCTGCTCCCCAGTCCCGCGACCTGCGGAAATATGAACCACATCCAATGCGACCGCTTCTCCCCCGCGCGCAGTTCCCCCAGCGCCTGCTCGTAAACCGAGTCCTGCGCCACGACAAACCGCTCCAAATTATATTCCGCGTCGGATGGCATCGTGTTTTCCGACGGCTTCTCTGCCGTCTTGTCCTGTTCCGTCAAGCTTGGCATTTGCGGAACCGGCTGCCATAAAGGGGCCATGAGCCCCTCCCGCTGGATTGCCAGTTTTGCCCTGCTTGCCGCGGCGACCATCGCCCGCGCGGACTATCAAGTCACCCTGTCGAATGTTCACCTGTGCTGCAAAGGGTGCATCCGGGACGCGAAGGAGACTGCCGATTCCGTCCCCGGCGCCTCGATCGATGCCAACAAGGACGCCCGCACCATCAGCATCACGGCGAGCAACCGGGCCACCGCCCAGAAAGCGGTCGACGCGCTGGTGGATGCGGGGTTTTTCGGCACGGCGAGCGATCCGGCCATTCATGTCACCGCTCCCTCCGGCGACGACAAGACTGTGACCAATCTCACGGTCAGCGGCGTCCATCTCTGCTGCAAAGGCTGCGTGTCCGACTTGAACAAGGCGGTTGGCAAAGTGAAGGGCGTGACGGGGACCACCGCGGAAAAGGACGCCGATTCCTTCCAGATTTCCGGGACGTTCAACGAGCAGGAAGTCATCAAGGCCCTGCACGCGGCCGGCTTCGCCGCCCAGATCGACAAGAGTTAGGTGAGGAAGCCGACACGGAGCGCGGACGTGCGCTCACCCCTCGGCTTCACGTCAGCGAGATGACCGGGGGCGGACAAGCGCGGCGCGGAGCGCCAAGCTGTCCGCGCGATGAGCTCTGATCAAAGCAACGGCACAGCGCCTGGCGCCCGCGCCGAGTAATCAAGCCCGGCCTGGACGTTCACGCCACCGGCCGAGGAAGGCCCGCAATTCCCGGCTGACCCGCTCCAACACCGGCTCCCACCGATTCGGCTCGGGCTGCCGCAGCAATCGGGCCGACGGATACCAGGGCGAGTCCTCCCGGTCCAGCAGCCACCGCCAGTCGGGCGAATATGGCAGCAGGATCCAGGTCGGACGTCCCAGACCTGCCGCCAGGTGGGCGACCGAGGTGTCCACGGACACGATCAGGTCCATCTCGTCCGCGGCCGCCGCCGTGTCGGCAAAATCGGCCAGCTCCGGCCCCAGCGCGTCGACCGCGAAGGCGCGCACCGCCTCTTCGTCGCCGGCGCGAATCTCCTTTTGAAGCGAATAGTACCGGACGCCCTCCGTGGGCAAGGACCGCGCGAGCGCGCCGAAGGCGATCGACCGGTTTCGGTCGTTCTGGTGGCCCGCCGCCCCAGACCACACCAATCCCACCCGGGGGCGCGCTTCGGCGCCCAGGCGCCCGCGCCAGCGCCGCGTCCGCTCCGGCGGCGGCCGCAGGTACCGCGGCGGCGCGGGAATCGTCGCGAGTGTGGTGCCCAAGGCGCCCGGCACGCTCAGCAGCGGCAGGTGATAATCGGCCGCCGGAACCGGATCGCCCTTGCCCGTCAGCATCCGCAACTCCGGAAACGACGTGCGCAAGAGCGCGTGCAGCGCGGGCTGGGCTTCCAGGTGGACGGCGGCCCCCTGCGCCGCCAGCAGCGGCAAATACCGCGCGAATTGCAGCGTATCCCCCAGACCCTGCTCGGCAAAAAGAAAGATGGCCTTGCCCGCGAGCGGCGCGCGGCCGTCCCACCGCGGAAAGGCAAAGGCCCGCGGGCCCTTCCGGCCCCGGCATTCGAACCGCCGCTCGTAGTGGGTCCAGCCCCCCGCCAAGTCGCCGGATACCAGCAGCGCGAGGGCTTCATTGTAGCGGATATCGGGATCGGCCGGATCGGCGGCCAACGCCTCGCGGTACGCCGCCAGGGCCTCCCCGACGCGGTTGGCCGCCACCAGCCGATTCCCCCGCTGATTCGCGGCGACGGCCAGATTGCGGCGCGCCCCCGGGTGCTGCGGCGCGGCGCGCCGGAAAGCGGCCTCGGCCTCGTCTCGGCGCTCCAGGGCGGCCAGCGCATTGCCCAGATTATAGGTCGCATCGACGTAACCCGGCCGCAGCCGAAGGGCGCGCTCCAGCGACGCGACCGCCTCGTCCGGCTGCCCCTTTTGCACAAGGAGCGCGCCCAAGTTGTTGTGAATCTCGGGAATCTGCGGTTCGAGCTGCACCGCGCGTCGCAGCGCCGCCGCCGCCTCGTCCATGCGGCCGGCCGCCTGCAGGGCATTGCCAAGATTGCATTGGATCGCCCCGGAATCCGGCCAGAGCGCCGCGGCCTTTTGCTGGGCCGCCAGCGCCTCGGGGACGCGCCCCGCGGCCAAGTGGGCATTGCCTTCCTGGCTCAGCCGCGCGGCATCCAGCGTTCGACCCTTCACCCGCCGCAGCGTGGGCACGGCGGTCCCGCCAGGCAATCCAAGCTTTTCTTGCGGGATTTGCCGCGCCGGAAATGATGAAGCGCATGAACCCCCTCCGTTGGCTGGCTTGGACGCTGGCATTCGCCGCAGGTCTGCGGGCAGAGGCGCCGGCGCGCTGGGACCACATCAAGACCGCGATGTTTTTCACGAGCGGCGACGTGGCCCGGCTTCTGGCCACGCCGCGGGAGCGCCAGTCCACGCTGGCCTACTTCGCTCCCCTGCGGCTGAGCCACGTGTATCTGGAGAACGCGAGCCCGGACGCCTCCTCGGTCGGCTATCTCCGCGCGATCGCGGACGACCTCAAGGCCCGCGGGCTTGAGGTTTCCGGGGCGGTCGTCCCCAACCGGAATGGTCCCCTGGCCTACAACGACCCGGCGGACATGGCGCTGTTGGAAAGCCGCGTCCGCATCCTCGCGCAGGTGTTCGACTCCATCATTGTCGACGACTGGCTCTTCACCACCGACACGTCCGCCCGGTCGGTCGCCGACCGCGGCGCGCAGTCCTCGGCGGACTACCGCAGCCGGCTCGTCGCCCATGAGGCCCAAATCCACATGCTGGACGCCGCGCACCAGGTGAATCCGAACTGCCGGGTGATCATCAAGTATCCCAACTGGTACGAGGGGCACCGGCAGAACGGATACGATCCCGCAGTGGAATCGCGGGAATTTGACGGGGTGGCGGTGGGCATCGAAACGCGGCAGCTTGCCACTCAGGACCAGCATATCCCGGCCTATTCCGGCTACGTCTTCCAGCGGTGGATCGGCGGCGATGCCGGCGCCAAATATGTCGGCGCCTGGCTGGACAACTATGGGATGGCCGGGGACTTCAGCGAATATGCCGCCGAGGTGTGGCAGGCCGCGCTCGCGCGCTCGCCCGAAATCATCTTTTGGTGCGCGGGGCAGCTCTGCCCGCCGGTGCCCGCCGCCAACGATTACGCGCCCCTGTGCGAACTGATGCCCGAGGTCGACCGCCTGGCCGGCCTGCTGGACGGCGCCCCCCGCGGCATTCCCTTCCACCTGCCCCTGGGGTCCGTCGGCGAATACAACCTTTTCGGCTATCTCGGCATGATCGGCCTGCCCATCGCGCCGGTCACCGGCTTTCCCACGCAGGAGGCCCAAGCCATCTTCTCGCTGCACTCGCTGCCGGATCCGGCGCTGGGGGCGCGGCTGACGGAGCGCATGCGGGCGGGCAAGGAAATCTTCGTCACCTGGCCCCTGTGGCAGCGGCTGCGCGCCAGCGAAATCGGCCGGACTCTGGACGTCCTCGACGACCAAGGCGACGTCACCTCGAATCTCTTCCGCGTCAAGGCGGCGCCCTGGCATGACGACACGGTGGACGCGGGCCGGCCCTTCACCTTCCCCAAGATCCGAATCCCCATCTGGCCGTACATCCGCAACGTCGCCTTGATCCGCGAGGACGGCGACTTCGGGGTCCTGCTCTCGGAGCCCTACCTGGGCGGCCAGATCGACGTCCTCAATCTGCCGGAAAACTATTACGACCTGCTGCGGCTGCCCAGTCCCGTGCTGAATGCGATCCGGCGCACGTTCGTCCCGCAGGTGGGCTTCCAGCTGCGGGGGCCGGGCAAGGTCCTCGTCTATCCCTTCGGCGACCGGCAATACGTCCTCTACAACATGAACGATCAGCCGGCCCCGGTTTCCCTGCGCCTGCCTTCGGGCGCCATGGCCGGGGCCTGGTCGGAACGCCTGCATCACGACCTCCTGCACGTGACCCGTCCCGGGGGCGATACCGACGTCGCCCTCACCCTGCAGCCCGACGAGGTCGCGTTGGTGGAACACGACTAATGACATTCACCCTGCCCATGAACCTATGGTGCAAATCCGCGTCCGGGCTGGCCGCCGCGGCGCTCCTGCTCGCTTCCGCGCACGCCCGCACGGTCTCGGCCGATTGGAACGACGTGACCGGGCCGCACAGCGCCGTGCCCCTGGAGGTCGTGGGCGCCGGCCGCGCCAACGAGGGCCTGCGGGCGGACTGGCAGGCGCAGTTGGGGGTCGTGCAGCGCGAAATCGGATTCAAATACATTCGCATGCACGGGCTGCTGCACGACGACATGGGGGTCTATTTCGAGACCAAGGACGGCCGTCCCATCTATAACTTCCAGTATGTCGACACGCTGTACGACGCGCTGCTCGCCCATCATATCCGGCCCTTCGTCGAACTCTCCTTCATGCCCGCGGCGCTGGCCAGCGGCCCGCAGACTGTGTTCTGGTGGAAAGGCCACGTCACGCCCCCCAAGGACGAGCACAAGTGGGTCGGCCTCATCCACGCGCTGCTGCAGCATTGGAAGGACCGCTACGGCGAAGAGGAAATCGAGAAGTGGTACTACGAGGTCTGGAACGAGCCCGACCTGAAGGCCTTTTACACCGGCACGCTGCAGCAATATCTCCAGTTCTACCGCGACACGGCGGAGGCGATCAAGGCGGTGGACCCCCGATGCCGCGTCGGCGGTCCGGCTTCGGCCATCCCTTATCACTACGAGCAGGCTTTCGTCGCCTACTGCGCCGCCACCCACGCGCCGGTCGACTTTGTCTCGACCCACGCCTATGGCGTGGAGAAGGGGTTTCTCGACGCCGATGGAACCGCCGGCACCCGCTTGAGCGCCAATCCGGATGCCGTGAGCGACCGGATGCGCCATTCCCGGGAACTGCTCGACCACTCCGCCCTGCCCCATCTGGAGCTGCATTTCACGGAATGGAGCTCGGCCTACACGCCCACCGATCCGATCCACGACCAATACATCCAGGCCCCCTTCATGCTGGAACAGATCCGCCGGGCGTCGAGCGCGGTCGATTCGCTCTCCTATTGGACGTTCACGGATATCTTCGAGGAAAACGGCCCGCCCCGGACGCCTTTCCACGGCGGCTTCGGCCTGATCAACCTCCAGGGCATCCGCAAGCCGGCGTTCTACGCCTACCGCTTCCTCTCCCTTCTTCGCGGGCAGGACCTGCGGACCAACGATCCGCAAAGCTGGATCACCCGCTCGGATGACGGGCGCCTGACCGCGGTGGTCTGGGACTACACCCCGGTGGTCCCCCCCGGGCACGAGAACGACCAGACCTTTTTCCGCCGCGCGCAGCCGCCCCGCGAGCTGCCGCCCCTCACGCTGCAGGTGCAGGGCATCCCGGCGGGAAACTACTACCTGCAGATCGACCGGATCGGCTACGGCTTCCACGATCCCTACGACCGCTACCTCGCGATGGGCTCGCCGCGCGACCTCAGCCCCGACCAGGTGGAGGAACTCGATCGGCGCGCCGACGCCCCGGCCGCGAGCCCCGCGCGCATTTCCCTGCAGGCCGGCGACACCTTCACCCGCACCTTTCCCATGCGGACGAACGACGTCTACCTGATCGTCCTCACGCCCAACCAGACCTAGCCTACGCCGCCCGCTTCCTGCGTCGGGGCGGCAGCGGCTCGACTGCGGCAATATGCAGGGCGTGAATTGTGGTCGAACTCAGGTCATCCCGCACCACCTGCACGGTCTTCAAGAGCGGAATCGCGCCCGCGTGGTCGGCCGTAGGAACGTCATGGCACTTGCCGCTTGTGGTCACGATGCGGAAGGGCTGAAACGGCGTCTGCAGCAAACGCGCCCGTATCTCGGCGAAGATCTCGGCTGACGGGCCACCGGCTTCAGAATCAGGAGTCATGGGGCTTGGCGCAAAAAACTAAACTCATGCTTTATCTTAGCAAGTGCGCCTGCGGTTGGGTCAGGCCGCGGTTTGCGGGAGTGGCAGCGGCGTCCCGCCGCTGCCTCCTGGGCTGACCCGGCGAGATGCGGCTTCCACAAAGGCAAACCTGCACTGCCCGCGGTTGTGCGATTTCATTTTGGCCGGCAGTGTGGAGGAAAGCCCCATGACGCCCGACGACGCCGAACTGCTGCGGCGCTACTGCCAATCGGCCGACCAAGCCGCGTTCACCGAACTGGTGGGCCGCCATGTCGGGATGGTGTACGCCGCGGCGCTGCGGCAGACCCGCGGCAATCCCCACCGCGCCCAGGAGGTCGCCCATATGGTCTTCATCGCCCTAGCCCGCAAGGCCGCCGCCCTCGTCCGGCACCCCGCCCTTCCCGCGTGGCTGCACCGCTCCACGCGGCTGGCCGCGGCGGAATTGGGCCGCAAGGAGGCCCGGCGCGCGGTCCATGAGCGGGCCGCACCCCCGCCGGACATGCAGCCGGAATCCGATTGGGGAGAGGTGCGCCCCCTGCTGGATGCCGCGATTGAGGAATTGGGCGAGCGCGACCGCACTGCGGTGATCCTGCGTTTCTTCTCCGGCCAATCTTACGCCGCGATCGGGCGCGCGTTGTCCCTCAGTGAAAACGCGGCACGGATGCGCGTGGAACGCGCGCTGGAAAAGCTGCGAGCGCGTCTCGCCCGGCGCGGCCTGACTTCATCGGCCGCCGCCCTGTCCGCGGGGCTGATCGCGGAGTCCGCCACGGCCGCATCGCTCGCGCCGGCGGCGCTGACTGCCGCGATCGCCGCCTCCGCCGGGCCGGCCGCGGCGACGGCGTCCGCCGCGGGCTTGGTCGTTTTCATGAGCACGAACAAACTGGCCTTGGCCGCCGCAGCCCTGGTTGCGGCCACCGGATCGACGCTGGCGGTGCGCCAGCACCAAACCGCGCTCCTCCTCGAGGCGCAAGCGGCACGCCTTCAGGCTTCGTCCGCGGCGGCCGACGCGGCTCGCAGCGAACACCTGCGGCTCGTTGCGGAAACGGCGGAGGCCGAGCGCCTCCAGGCGGCGCTGCAGAATCAGCGCAGCCTCTCTCTCCGCCTGCAGGCGCTCCAGCAGGACATCGGCCATCTCCGCGGCCAGATTGCCGCTCAATCGCGCGCGCGGGCCCGGGACAAAGCCAGCCCGGGACCGGTTTACGACGCCGGCGCCCTCGACCAGGAACCCAGCCCGACATTTCAGGCTCCGCCGCGCTACCCCGCCGCCGCCCGTCTGGCCGGCGAGTCCGGCCAAGCCGTCGTGGACCTGGTCGTGGACCAGGGCGGCTTCGTTCGCAATGCGTACGTCGTGAGCTCGACCGACTCCCAATTCGAGCGGCCGTCGCTCGACGCCGTGCAGCAATGGACCTTCGCTCCCGGGGTGAAAGGCGGGCAGAACGTCAATGTCCACCTGCAGGTCCCCATCGTTTACTCGTTGAACCCAGGCGGGCCGCCTGCGGCTTCGTCCAGCCCCACCGATTGGTTTCCCAGCAAGTCATGAGGGCAACCCGGGGAATTGCACTGGCCATCGCCGCAATCGCAGTCGCCGCCGCTGCCTGGCTCGCCGCGGGCGACCTTCGAAACCGAGCCCTGCGGGCGCACATCGCGGAACTGAGTCGGGCTCGCCGGCAAGCCAGCGTGATGGCCGCCGACAATGTTCGCCTCCAGGCCGCGCTCGAAAGCAGGGGGGGACTCCCCGCATTGCGGAATTCGGCCGCGCAATTTGCCCGCTTTCGGCGACTCTTCGCGCAGTCGGAATTGCTGCGCCGCAACCTCGAGCGTCAACTCGACCCCAAGACGGCCCCGGTCTGGCCGGACGCCGCCTCCGTCACCCGCCCCGATGACTGGGCCCAGGCCGGCCAGGGCACGCCGGCGGAGGCCATGGAGCGCTTCTTCTGGGAGGCCCGCAGCGGCAACGTCGACGGCCTGGCCGGCCTGATTACGTTCGAAGCGGGCGCGCGCGCGCACGCCGCGGCCGCCTTCGCCCAGCTCCCGGCCGACGTCCAATCCAAGTACGGCTCCCCGGAAAAAGTCATCGCCACCTACATTGCGGCGCAGATTCCCGACTATGCCGCCATGGCGCCCGTCGAGAGTTCGAATCCCGATCCCACGGACGCGATCCTCGACCTCCGGCTCGAGGACGCGAGCGGCGACCAGCGCGACTTTACGCTCCTGTTGCAGCGCGCCTCCGACGACCGCTGGCGCCTCGCCGTCCCCACCAACGCGGTGGCCACCTACATCGGCGCCCTGCAGGGGCGGGCGCCACGCTGACGGCCGCAAGCTGGGCCACGAGCAAAGGCAGCCATGGTCCGAAATGTCTGCGCGATAATTCTGCTTGGCGGCTTCGCGTCATGCCGGCAAGTCGCTCCCACAGGTGGGAGCTCGTTCACGGTCGCGGACGATTTGGGCGGACCCCCGCAACCCCCGGCAGATGCGTCCAAGCTCAAGCTGGCGGAATCCATCGGCCTGCTCGTGCCGCCCAAACCGATTCCACCTTTACCCTTGCCGG
>DASRSH010000075.1:0-4946 GCA_035656575.1 Opitutaceae bacterium | reverse complement strand
ACCGCGTGATCGCCCCGGGGGGGCGCCTCTATATCACCCGGACCGACTACGAAAAGCGCGTCCTGCCGCTGTTTCGCCCCGACCTGCTGTGGCCGCCGCTGCGCCGGCCCCGCGTGATCCTGCTCGATCCGGGCCACGGCGGCCCCGATCCCGGCACGCAGAACTTCCGCTATCATCTCCGGGAAAAGGATCTGACGCTGGATGTCGCGCTGCGGCTGCGGCCGCTGCTGCAGGCCCAGGGCTGGACGGTGTTCCTGACGCGCACGCGCGACATGCAGCTTGTGCCGGACAAGATCGCCGATCTGGTGACCCGGGCCCATCTGGCGGCGCGGTACCACGCCGACGTGTTCCTCAGCATCCATTTCGACGCCGGACCGTATCCCTCGGCGCGGGGCTCGATGATCCTGACCTACCCCCCGGCGGGGCAGCGCTCGAGCAAGGCCTGGGGCGCTCGCTCGGACGCGCAGGGGCCCATGCCCGGCAACCGGCTGGACGCCTGGAACACGGTTCTGGCCAACGCGGTGTACCACAACCTGCCGCGCGAGCTGCGGACCAACGATTTTGGCGAGCGGATCCAGGACATCTCCGTCCTGCGCAACAACGGCGAATGCCCCGCCGCGCTGGTGGAGTCGGCCTATCTGAGCAACGACGCCGAGGCGCAGCGGCTGCTGAAGCCGGCGTTCCGCCAGCAGATCGCCGAAGTCCTGGCGGCCGGGCTGCGCGACTACGCGTCGCTGCTGGCGCGGCTGCAATCCCGCCGCGACCGCTGACCCCCCGCGGCCCGTTCGATCGTCAGGACGCCGGCGAACGGGGCAGATAGCCGGCGATCGCGTCGGCGAAGAGCTGGCCGAAATCCGCCCGCTTCTTTTCCCCCATGCCGGGAATGGAGTTCATCCCGGCCACCGTGATCGGGCGCTGGCGGGCCAGGGCGCGCAGCGAGGTGTCGCCCAGGATGATGTAGGCGGGGACATTGCGCTCGTCCGCCAGGCGCTTGCGCAGGACGCGCAGCTGCTCGAAGAGGATCTCGTCGTAAGGAGCCTCATCCGGATTGGCCGAAGGGGCGGCGCGTTTGGCCGGGCGGAGGGCCAAAGGCCTTATTAGGGTGACCGAGGCGCGCTCGCGCAGGACGGCCAGTCCCGCCGGGGTCAATTCGACCGTGGGATATTCTCCGGCGGCGAGCTGGGCAAAGCCCAGGCGGACGGTTTCTCGCCCGACGTGCAGCCACTCGGCCCGGCTCTGGTCCTTTCCCACGCCATAGGTGCTCAAGGCTTCGTGGCGCCAGCGCCGGATCTTGTCCGAAGCCGAGCCCAGCAGCACGTCCACGACGTGATTGAGCCCGACGCCAAACCCGCTGGCCTGCCGGATGCGATAGACGCAGGAGAGAAATTTGTGGGCCGAAATCGTGCCGTCGTAGCTGTCGCGCGGGGAAAGGCAGTTGTCGCAGGCGGCGCAGGTGGAGAGCGGAAAAGCCTCCCCGAAATAGGCCAGCAGCTCGCCGCGGCGGCAGCCGGCGCTCTCGGCGTAGCGGAGGATTTGCCCCAGTTGGGCGGTCGCGACCGAGCGCTCATGCTCGTCGTCCATCTGGTCGATGAAGTGGCGCTGCTTGACGGCGTCGCCCGCGCTGTAAAGCAGCACGCATTCGGCCGGAAGGCCGTCGCGGCCCGAGCGGCCCGTCTCCTGGTAATAGCTCTCGATATTCTTGGGCAGGTCGTGGTGGAGCACCCAGCGGACGTTGGGCTTGTTGATGCCCATCCCAAAGGCGATGGTGGCGCAGACAATGCGCGCCTCGTCGCGCAGGAACTGCTCCTGGCGCTCGCTGCGCTGCGCCGATTCCAGCCCGGCGTGATAGGCCACCGCCCGGTGGCCGCGGGCGCAGAGCGCCTCGGCGACGCGCTCGGTCGCCGCGCGGCTGGCGCAATAAATGATGCCCGACTCGCCTTCCCGGCGGGACAGAAAATCGACGATCTGATGCAGCGGACGATCCTTGACCAGCACGCGATAGGTCAGGTTGGGCCGATTGAAACTGGACGTGAAGACGGCCGCGTCCGTCAACGCCAGCTGGGCGATGATGTCACTGCGAACCCGGTCCGTCGCCGTGGCGGTCAGGGCCATGACCGGAATCCCCGGAAGCAGCCCCCGCAGCCGCGCCAATTGCCGGTATTCCGGCCGGAAGTCGTGGCCCCAGTCCGAAACGCAGTGCGCCTCGTCGATGGCCACCCCCGTGACGTTCCAGTTGAGGAGATTGTCGGCCCAGCCCTCGAGCAGCAGCCGCTCGGGCGCGACGTAGAGCAGCTTGTATTGGCCGCGGTGCAGGCCGCGCAGGCGCGACCGCGCCTCCTCCTCGTCCAAGCCGGAATTGAGAAAGGTGGCCGCGACGCCGGCCGCCGTGAGCGCGTCGACCTGGTCCTTCATCAGGGCGATGAGCGGCGAGATGACGACGGTCAGCCCTTCGCGCAGCAGGGCGGGAAGCTGGAAGCAGAGGGACTTGCCGCCCCCGGTCGGAAGCAGCGCGAAGACATCGCGCCCTTCCAGCCACGCCGCGATAATTTCCCGCTGGTGCGGGCGGAAGCTGTCGTAGCCGAAGACGCGCTTGAGAATGTCGCCGAGGGGATCTGCCATGTGCCAGCCCCGTCATAGTAGCAAGCGCGCGCCTGTTCCCAGAAAAATAACGCCGCCAGACTGGCGAGTCTGGCGGCGTCTTGCGTTGCGAGGCCGGCGACAGCCTCGAAAAGGTCCTCAAACCCAGGCGGGAGAGAGCTGGGCGGAGGAGCGGGCGGGTTCGAACCACTCGGACGGCGCGGCATCCGGAGCGAATTCCGGGCAAGCCTCGGCGAGGCGAGCACGGAGACGCTCGCGGGCGCGCGCGATCCGGCTTTTGACGGTTCCGGGATTGATCCCGAGCTGCTGGGCAATCTCATCGTAAGACCGATTCTGGAGGTTGCGCAGCGTCAGGATTTCACGGTGATGGGAGTCCAGCTTCTCCATGCAGGTGGAGACGAGCTCCGAGAACTCCTCGCGGGAGCTCTCGTGCGCCGGGTCGGGCGAGTTGGACGAAAACAGGTCGGCCAGCGTGGCGTCGCCCTCTTCGCCGATCGGGCAGTCGAGCGAGAGCGTCGCGTGCCGCTTGCGGCGGAAGAAGTACCAGTAGCGGTTGCGGGCGAGGTTGACCGCGATCCGGTGCAGCCACGTCGCCAGCGAGGAATCGCCGCGGAAGCGGGGCAGGTTGCGGTGGGCGCGGACGAAGGTGTCCTGGGTGATTTCCTCGGCGTCAGCGTGGTTGTGGAGGAGGCTGTGGGCGACGGCGAAGATCTTGGCCTGATAGCGGCGCATGATTTCGACGAACGCGGCCTCGTCCCCGCCGACGAACCGCCGGACCAATTCCGCGTCCTCGATGGCTCCCGCCTGGGAGGCTTCGGACACGGGACGGGAATGCCGGACTTGGCGCCGGGCTGGGATCTGGGTGGGAGTCGTCATTGTGTGGTGAAGAAAGGTTGAAGGATTGCCTTCCCTTTACCTCGTTTCGTGCCAAGGCGAGCCATTGTATCGTAACTTAATTATCCCCAACGGGAAACATTTTTGGCCGCCCCTGGGCGCCGATCGGCGCGGACGTCGATAACATGCAATTTACACAGGTGGGGACGTTGCATTTCGCAAAATGCAATGGTGGTCCGGCGGTCCGAGTGAAGATTCGGTCACAGGCCAGATCGCGGCCGGGATGAGGCTTGACGAATTGTTACGACGCGGGCGAACTGGCGCCAACAGCTCAACCGCCGGCCCGACTCCGGCGCCAAGGCATAACATTACACATACTCTATGCACTCCATTCGTCTGAGAATGTTGCTTGCGGGCGCTTGCGCGTTTGCGATCGCCCTGTTCTCCTCCTCCTCCGGTTTCGCCCAAGGCGTGACGACCGCCGGCCTCGCCGGGTTCGTCAATGATGCCAACGGGCACCCCATCGCGGGGGCCACGGTGACGGTCCTCGACGTGCCAACCGGGGCAAAGAACGTGACGCACACCAATTCGGTGGGCCAATACGTTTTCGCGTCCCTGCTGCCCGGCGGCCCCTACACCGTGACGGTCACGGCGCCGAACATGACCCCGGCCGAGCAGGAAAACGTCGAGCTCAACGGCGGCGAGGTCGCCAAAGTCGATCTCTCGCTCACTTCCGAGGTGGTCACGATGAACGCCGTGCAGGTCTCGGCGGAGCAGGACCCCACTTTCAGCAACACGTCGATGTCCCAGACCACGACGTTCAACGCGGTCCAGATTCAGCAGATCGAGTCGGTCCGCCGCGACATCCAGGACATCCAGAATCTCGACCCCCGGGCGACGGTGATGCAGGTCAGCCCGACCGACTCGCAGTACACCGTCAGCTTCGACGGCTTCAACCCCAAGGAGAATCTGCTCCTGATCGACGGCGTCTCGGCCAACGACAACTTCGGCCTGAATTCCAACGGGTACGCCGGCTTCCGCAATCCCGCCCCCCCGGAGTGGATCCAGTCGATGACCGTCGACCTGAACCCGTATGACCTGATCTATTCGGGCTTCGCCGGCGGCGTGACCAACCTGACCATCAAGAGCGGCACGAACGACTTCCACGGCGACTTTTACGAGATCTACATGGGGACCAACTTCCGCGGTCCCGATCCGGTGCCCGGCTCGCTCGGCAAGCACGAGAAGGTGCAGGAGCACACGAGCGGCGGCACCCTCGGCGGCCCGATCATCAAGAACAAGCTGTTCTTCTTCGTCGGCTACGACGCCTTCCGCGAAATCGCGACGCCGCCCCCGGCGGAGTATATCCCGGATGCCACCGCCCTGACGAACATCAGTCAAATCGTCGCCCATACCGAGCAGGCCTACGGCTTCAATCCCGGCCAGCTTGAGGCGACGACCCACATCTGGCAGCAGAACTTCGTCGCCAAGCTGGACTGGAACATTACCGATGC
>DASRSH010000074.1:0-5626 GCA_035656575.1 Opitutaceae bacterium | reverse complement strand
CGTTCTGGAGTTCCCTGTTGTGGGCGATCCATCCGCTGCAGACGGAAGCGGTGAGTTACATCGTCCAGCGGGCCGAGTCCCTCATGGGATTTTTTTATCTCTTCACGCTCTATAGCTTTATTCGGGGCTGCGATTCAAAGGGGTTGGGCCGGCGGGCTTGGTGCGCGGTTTCGGTCTTCACCTGCTTCCTGGGCATGGGAACCAAGGAGGTCATGGTCTCCGCGCCTCTGGTCGTGCTCCTCTATGACCGCACCTTTCTCTCGGGCAGCTTCCGCGCCGCGTGGCGCCGCAACGCGAGGGTTTACATCGGGCTGTCCGCTTCATGGCTTCTGCTGGGGTTCCTCGTCGCCTTGGCCGGCGGCAACCGCGGAAGCGAATCCGTGGGATTTGGAATCGGGGTCAAGTGGTGGGATTACGTTCTCACGCAATTCCCTGCGATTTGCCACTACCTGCGGCTTTGCTTCTGGCCCCATCCCCTCGTCTTCGATTACGGACCGTTTTGGGTGACCCATCCCCTTGCCCTCTGGCCGGAGTTTGTCCTCGTGGCTCTGCTGGCCGGCGGGACCGTCTGGGCCCTCGTCAAGCGCCGGGAAATGGGGCTGCTGGGGTTCTGGTTTTTCGCCCTCCTGGCGCCGACCAGTCTCGTTCCGGGCACGGCGCAGATGATCGTGGAGCATCGGATGTACCTCGCGCTCGTTCCGGTGGTCATCATCGTCGTGTTTGCCGCGCACCGCTGGCTCGGCCGGGCGGCTCCCTGGCTTTGCGCCGTCGCGGCGGCCGCCATTTTCGTCGCCACGGTGCAGCGCAACCGCACCTACCAGAGCAGCGAGAGCATTTGGAGCGACACGGTGGCCCAGAGGCCGGACAACGCCCGCGCGCGCCTCAATCTCGGCAACGTGCTCATGACCCAGCCGGGGCGGCTCTATGAGGCCATTGTCCAGTACGAGGCGGCGGTGCGGCTCAAGCCCGACTCCGCCGAAGCCCATTTCCTGCTGGCCAACGCCCTTCACCTGGCGCCGGGCAGAATGGACGACGCCGTTCGTGAAATGGATGAGGCGATCCGCTTGAAGCCTGCCCTGGCCCGGTTCGTCAAAGGTTCATGAGAGGGTCCGCTTCACTCTCGCCCGGCGCCGGACGCTTAAGATTCGTAGCGCACTGCAAGAACCTCAATCCAGGTCGATTTCTTCGCCAGCTTGAAGCAGACCCGCTCTCCGGCCTTTGCATTGATGAGAGCGCGAGCCAGAGGCGACAAGTGGCTGATCTCATTTTTTGCGGGATCCGCCTCATCCACGCCCACGATCCGATACACGGCTGTCTGCCCCCCTTCGCGGACCGTGACCGAGGCGCCGAAGCGGACCTGCTCGCGTTGCCCTTCCGGCGGCGGCCCCACAATCTCGGCGGTCTCCAGACTGCGCTGGATCGGCCGCAGCCGCTCGTCGATCAGCATGAGCTCCCGTTTGGCTTCCTCCTCGGCGGCCCCGGCCCTCGCCGCGGCCTCCAGGCGACGCTTCGCCAGGGCCTCGAATTCCGCCTGCAGCCTCGCCCGGCCGGCCGGCGTCATGAGATTCCTGGTCCCCGGAGGCAGCGGGGACGAGCGCTTCGGGCGCACCTCAGGCTCTTCCAGGGTGGATTCCTTCAGGAATGCACGGCTCATGCGCCAGCATACACGCTTCGGACAAGAAAGGCGAGCTTCCCAAGACGGCCGCTCAGGGCTTAGACAAGAGGGATGCGCGTATCCGCCCCGGCTTGCCGCCGCAGTATCCCGACGTGTTGGCGGCTGGCGCGGTTGGAGAATGCCGGCCAAAGCCCCGCGGCGGGCGACTGGATCCCCGCGGTCGTGCCGGGCGCGGTGCAGCTCGATTGGGCCCGCGCCCGGGGACTGCCCGATCCGCACTTCGGCCAAAATGTGCGGCTCTATGCCGGGCTGGAGGATTTTCACTGGCTTTACCGCACGACCGTGCCCGCGGCGCATCGGCGCGCGGATGAACGGCTTTTTTTCGTCTGTGAAGGAGTGGACTTCGCCTGCGAACTGAGAATCGACGGGGCCACGGTGCTCGCCCACCAGGGCATGCAATCGGGATTCGACTACGACGTGAGCGGATTGCCCGAGGGCGCCGTCGTGGACCTGCTGGTCTTTCCCGCGCCCAAGCGGCACGCCGAGCCGGCGGACCGTTCCCAAGCCAGCCACGTGACCAAGCCGGCCGTGAGCTACGGCTGGGATTTCCATCCCCGGCTGATTCCCCTGGGGCTATGGCAGCCGGCGGGTTTCGAGATCCGGCCCGCGGTCGCCATCCGGCACGTCGATTTTGCCTACACGCTGGCGGACGATTTCTCGGCGGCGCAGATCCGCCTCACGGTCGAAACCTCGCCTCCGGGCGGAGAGTTTCGCTGGCGGCTGAGCGATGCGAAGGGCGCCGTCTTGGATGGTGCAACCGGCCCGGGGAAGCCGAACTCCGGCGAGATCGTGCACGCCCGCCTCGAGCGTCCGCGATTGTGGTGGACGCACGACCAGGGCGATCCGGAACTCTACGAGCTGGAGGTGGAGCTGGCCAACGGGGACTGCCTCCGCCGCCGCGTGGGCTTTCGCCGGGTCAAGCTGGTGATGCATACCGGTGCCTGGGAAGAGGACATGCCCTTCCCGCGATCGCAGAACCCTCCGCCCATCACTCTGGAACTCAACGGGCGGCACATCTTTGTCAAAGGAAGCAATTGGGTGGCGACGGATATTTTTCCGGGCTTGGCCACGGCGGAGACCTACCGGCCTCTGCTCCAGTTGGCCCGGGGCGCCCACCTCAATCTCCTGCGCTGCTGGGGCGGCGCGGCGGCGCCCAAGGAGCCGTTCTTCGATCAGTGCGATGAACTGGGCTTGCTCGTGTGGCAGGAGTTTCCTCTGGCGTGCAACCTCTACCCCGACGACGGGCAATACCTGGAACTGCTGGACCGCGAATCCCGGGCGCTCATTCGGCGCGTGCGCCAGCACCCTTGCCTGGGCCTGTGGTGCGGCGGCAACGAGCTCTTCAACGCGTGGTCGCGCATGACCGCGCAGAGCCTGCCGCTGCGTCTGCTCGACCGCAATTGCTACGACCTGGACCCGGGGACGCCGTTTCTCATGACGGCTCCCGTTTCTGGCATGGGGCACGGGGACTATCGCTTCCGGGCCGAAGGCCGGGAAATCTTCGCCATCTTCCAGTCCGCCCATTGCACCGCCTATTCGGAGTTCGGCTGCCCCGGCGCTTCGCCGGTGGAAGTCCTGCGGTCGATCATACCCGCCGACGAATGGTGGCCGCCGCGTCGGGGCACGAGCTGGGAGACGCATCACGCCTTCGGCGCCTGGGACGCGGAGCCCACATCGCATCTCTGCCTGAGCGCGATCGAGCATTATTTCGGGCCTTCGTCCTCGGTCGAAGAGATGGTGGCGCGCGGCTCCTGGCTGCAGACCGAGGGTCTGAAAGGCGTCTTTGAGGAAGCGCGCCGGCAGCAGCCGCGGTGCTCGATGGCCCTGAACTGGTGCTTCAACGAGCCCTGGCCGTCGGCGGCCAACAACAGCCTCGTCAACTGGCCCGCCCGGCCCAAACCCGCCTATGCCGGAGTTGCCGCGGCTTGCCGCCCGGTGCTCGCATCCGCCCGCATTCCCAAATTTCAATGGCGCGCGGGGGAGTCCTTTTCTGCGGAACTCTGGCTGCTCAATGACGAGCCGAAGGCCCAGCCCGGAGGGGAAATGCGGGCGACATTGGCCTTCGGCGGTGAGCGCCTGGAATTGGCGCATTGGACTTTCCCCCCGGTCCCGGCCCAAAGCGTCCTCCGGGGGCCGGACATTCGAGGCCTCATCCCGGAGGCCGGCGCATCCGAGTTCGCGCTGCAACTGGACGTGACGCCGCACCGCGGTTGGGCCAGCGCTTACCGGCTGAGCCTGTCGCGTTTGTAACCCAACAGGCCCCAGTCGGTGCACCTGGCGCTGCCCCGCGAGCCGGCGGCGCCGCGATTCGGTCGCCCGCCGCAGGTGCCGGAATGAAGCTTAGCCGGCTTCGGAAACACTCCGTCGCTATAAGGCATAACCCGCTCCTCAGTTCAGCCCATAGGAATTGCGGCCGGACACTATAGAATCGGGGGAGCAAATACCACGTCCGCCCCAATGGCATCGGGGGCAACAGAAAGCTTCTATAAAATGAAATCGTTTACCAAAGCATCATCGATCTTCGCGGTTCTATGCGCCGCCTCCTTGGGGGCGCGGGCCCAGACCATCTCCTCCGTGGCTATCGGCACCACTTCAACCGCCAGCGGCGTCGCCACCGGCGTAGCCACGCTGACACCGCTGATCGGAATTCCCGGCAACGATCCCGGAATGGTCGGAACCGATCTGGCCGGCATCCAATATATCGCTGGCCAGATCCCGCTGAACGGGTCGCCGGCGGCCATCGCCTTCTACACCCTGACGTCCGCGGCGATTCCGGGCGGCGCGGCGAATGCGGCCAACTTCTTCACCAGCTTCGACACGACCACATCTCCCACGACGGTGACGACCTACGCCGACTTGGCGTCCAAGCTGACCGCCACTTCCTATTCGGGACTGACCTTTGCCGCGGCCGATCTCGGTTTTGGAGCCAATGATTTCTACATGATCCATCATGCCCCGAACGGCACCGATTACTTTGCGCAAATCGTGCCCGGCACAGCCACATCGACTCTGATCCGGGACTTGAAGCCCATGTCGTGGGCCGCGGTGGGCGGCGCAGCCGGCGGACCGGCCGACACGGGCAGCGCGGGCTACTTTGCGCTGACCTGGGGAACCGGGATTGGGGCGGCAGGCGCGCCGTACGCAGACCAAAGCATGTACTATCTGCGGACTAGCTCGAGCGTTCCGAGCCATACCCTCTTCGGCGTCATGATTCCAGCCTTGACCGGCGGATTCGACGACACCCTGGACCTCACCACGGCGGTGGGTAGCTTTGGCGTCGGCGGCTACACCGCGCTGGAATTCTGCCCCACCGCGATCGGGACCTACCCTGCCAGCCAATTCTACTATCTGCGGCAGGACACCGGGGCGGGCGGCACAGGCAATACGATCCTCGGCCGGTTGAACCCCGGTCTGGTCGCGGGGACCCGGACCATTTCAGACATCGCCAACCTCGGCGGCGTCTTCACCGCTCTGACTTTTGCCCCGGACGCTACCGGGCCCGCCGCGGCGTGGGGTTCGAATAACTTCTATGTTGCCGGCTCGCTTCCCGCGGGCGCTCAGTCGATCAGTTTCGAGGCCATCCCCGACCACAATATCGGCGATGTGTTCACGATTACGCCGACCGCCAGCTCCGGCCTTGATATCACCGTCACGGTGGTAAGCGGCCCGGCCACGGTCGCGCAAACCGGCGTGTCCGGATCGACGCCGCTCTCCACCCGCATTTTCACGGTCACGACGACTGGAGCGGGAATCGTGACCCTGCAGGCCAAGCAAGCCGGCCAGAGCGTTGCTCCGGTCTACAGCGCGAACTGGCTGCAGCAGAGCTTCAATGTACTTGGCCTGCCGGTGATCACGGGAGCCTCCATTCCCGGCACCGTCGGCACGGCGTTCACCTACACCATTGTCTCCACCGGCTCGCCCACGAGTTATACCGCCTCCGGGTTGCCCGCT
>DASRSH010000073.1:0-14045 GCA_035656575.1 Opitutaceae bacterium | reverse complement strand
TGATCGAGACGATCCGCCCGGCGCAGATCGTCCTGCCCGCGCGGCGCGACGGCAGCACGGAGCACGAGGGCGCCTTCACCGTGCTGCTGGCCGCCGCGCGCAGCGCCCAGGTGCGCGCGCAGCTCCTCGAGTATCCGGTCTGGGCCTGGTGGTCCCCCGCACGGCTGTGGCAGCCGCTCCTCGGCGCGCGGCGCGTGTGGCGGGTGGACCTGAGGGGTTACGAGGGCGTCAAGCGGCTGGCGTTGGGCGCCCATGAGAGCCAGATGCAGCCGACGCCGCCCTGGACGCAGCCGGTGCTCCCGCGCGGCTTCCCCGAGGCCTTCTGCGGGCCCGAGGAATACCTGTTCGAAATGAGGGACACATGCGCCGCCTCCTGATCGTCAGCCCGCATTTTCCGCCGCTCAACGCCCCGGACATGCAGCGGGTCCGCATGAGCCTGCCCTACTACCGCGCGTGCGGCTGGGAGCCGGTCGTGCTCGCCGTGCGCGACGACCGCCAGGTGGGGGTGCGCGAGCCGGGGCTGCTGGGGACGATCCCCCCGGATGTGACCGTGCTGCGGGCGAACGCCGTCGCGCCCCGCCTGGCCCGCCGCCTGGGCATCGGCAATATCGGCCTGCGCGCCTGGTTCGGGCTGTGGCGGGCGGGTTCCAGCTATCTGCGCCGCCACCCGTGCGATCTGGTCTTCTTTTCCACCACCCAATTCTTCACGTTCACTCTCGGACCGCTGTGGCGCCGGCGTTTTGGCGTGCCCTATGTGCTCGATTTCCAGGATCCCTGGCTCACGGACTTCTACGAACGGCCCGGCGCGCCCCGCCCCCCCGGCGGCTGGAAGTACCGCTTCGCGCACGCGCAGGCCCGTCTGCTGGAAGGCGCGTGCGTCCGGCGGGCCGCCGGCCTGATCAGCGTGTCCCCCGACTATATCGCCGATCTCGCGGCCCGCCATCCATCCGTTCGGGCCCTCCCCTCCGCGGTCCTCACCTTCGGCGCCAGCCCGGAGGACCTGGCCCTGGCGCGGAGCCTTCCCGGCGGGGATCCCTGGGTCCGCGAGGCCGGCCAGGTGCACATCGTGTACACGGGCGCCGCCGGTCCGGTCATGCCGCAAGCCCTGGCCGTCCTGTTTGCCGCCCTTCGCCGCTACCGGGACCGCTTTCCCGCGCGGGCGGCCCGCCTGCGGCTTCATTTTGTCGGCACCAGCTACGCCGCTCCGGGCTCCGGGACCCCTTCGGTCCTGCCGATCGCCCGCGCCTGCGGCGTCGAGGACCTGGCCGAGGAAACCCCGCATCGCATCGGTTACCTGGAAGCCGCCCGGCTGCAGCAGGCGGCCGACGTCCTGCTGCTGCTGGGCTCGAGCGACCCGGCGTATTCGCCTTCCAAGGTCTATCTGTACTTTCTTTCCGGCCGCCCCATGCTCGCCCTGGTGTTTCGGGGCAGCGTCATGGAGCGCCTTCTCGACGAGTTGAACTGCGCCACCCTGATCCGGCTGCAGCCGGGCGCCACGCCGGGCGCGCCGCCGCCGGAGCTGGAGGCTTTTTTCGATGCCGCGCTCGACGGCTTTCCACCGGGGACGCTGCCCGAGCGCCGCGAGGCGCATTTTCGGGCGCGCTATCTGGCCGGGGAGCTGACGCGCCGCCAGTGCGAGCTCTTTGACGCCGCCCTGCGATGAAGGCCCCGTCCATCGATTTCCGCAGCGCCACCATGCAGGACCTCACGCGGGGCGTGTGCCGGTTCCTCCAGCCGCTGATCAAGTGGCTGGCGGCGGCGCTGGGCGCCGCCGCGCTCTACCTTTTCGTCGCCGGACAGCGCGGCGCGGAAGCGTTCGCGATGATCGCCGCCGGCTCCTGCTTCGGCCTGTGGATCTGGTCCCGCCGCGGAACCGGCGTGCCGCTGCTGCCGCTGCTGTTCGCGCAGAATCTGCTGCTGTACGCGCTGCCCATTCTCGTCAACCCCGCGATGATGGCCGCCTATGCGCCTGATATCGAATTGCAGGCGGGCATCGACGTGCTGGTGTTTTCGGCCGCCCTCATCGCCGGCTGGACGGTGGGGCTCGGCGCGTTCCGTCCGGCCAGCGGCCAATGCTTCGCCCTGGCCGAATTTCGCCGGGAAGGGGCCCGCAAGCTGCGGGCCATCAGCCTGGGACTGATCGCCTGCGCCACCGCCTATGCCATCGCCGACCGCGGAGGGCTGGAGGACATGCTCTACCAGCTTCTGCCGGCCGGCTCGATGTCGATCGTGACGGCCCTGCTCTCGGCGGTGGCCAGCTGCGGATTCTTCATCGGCGCCCTGCTGATCGGCGGCGGCGAAATGCACGGGCCGGCCAAAGGCGCCTTCTGGCTCATGCTGGCGGCAAACTGCTACATCGCCGCCTCCGCATTTCTCCTTTCGGCCGCGTGCATCTACGTGCTCTCCGTCGCGATCGGCCTGTTCTGGAGCAGCGGCAGAATTCCGGGGCGCTTCCTGATCGCGATCGCCCTCATCTTCGGATTTCTCAACGTCGGCAAGGAAGCGATGCGCGACCGCTACTGGCGCGAGAACGGGGGCAACGACATACCGGACTTCACCCTCTCCGAGATGCCCGGACTGTATTCGCAGTGGTTCAACGCCAGCCTTGCCGCCCTTTCCGGGCAAAAGCGGGCGCTCCGCCCGGACGATGGCGAGGTGGGGTCAAGCGCGGCGGCGGAAGACGACCACTCGCTGCTCGCGCGGCTGAACAACCTGCAGAACCTGCTTTATGTGCTGAGGGCGGAGCGGCAGCTCGGTTTGGCGCCGCTGCACGGCGCGACCTACGCCATCATTCCGGGGCTGCTGACCCCGCGGGTGCTCGACCCGAACAAGCCGCGCACTCACGAGGGCCAGGTCATGCTCAATGTCCACTTCCAGCGCCAGGACCTGGCGTCCACCGAGGAGACCTACATCGCCTGGGGCCTGCTGCCCGAGGCCACCGGAAATTTCGGCCCGGATCTCGGCAGCCTGATCCTCGGGCTCGTGCTCGGCTTCGGCTTCGCCGCCATCGAGCGGTGGACCGCGCGCAAGCTGGTCATTTCCTTTGAGGGATTTGTGGGCTTCATTCTCTTTCTCGGCATCGCCAACTCCTATGAGATGGTGGCCAGCGTGCTGGTCACCTCCCTCGAGCAGGCGCTGATCTGCGTGGGCGCCGCGATGGTTCCCGTGGCGCGCCGCACCCGGCCCCGAGCCGCCTCCGCGTGAGCGCCCCGCGTCGCCGTCTGGCGGTGGTGCTTTCCCACCCCACCCAATACTACAGCCCGTGGTTCCGCTGGATGGCGCAGCGCGGCGCCCCGCGGCTGCGGGTGTTCTACCTCTGGGATTTCGGCCTGAGGGCCCGGCGGGACCCCCAATTCGGCGTTTCGGTGCGGTGGGACGTCGACCTCACTTCGGGCTACGAGTGGGAGCTGGTTCCCAATCGCGCGCGCGATCCGGGAACGCATCATTTCGCCGGCCTGCGCAATCCCGGCCTCACCGCGCGCCTGGCGGCCTGGTCGCCCGAGGCGGTCCTGCTCTTTGGCTACCCCTGGGCCTCCCACCTCCGCGCCCTGGCCTGGGCCCGGCTGCACCGCGTGCCCCTCATCTTTCGCGGCGATTCCCATTTCCTCGGCCGGGCGGAGCCGGGCTGGAGCCGCACCCTGCCGCTCCGCCTGCTGTACCGCCAGTTCGCCGCCGTGACCTATGTCGGCGCCGCGAACCGCCGCTATTTCGAACGCCTCGGCGTTCCCCGCTCGCGCCTTTTTTTCGCCCCGCACGCCGTCGACGCCGCCCGCTTCGATCCGGCGCGGCCGGAGTACCGCGCCCAGGCGGAAGCGCTGCGCCGGACCCTCGATCTGCCGCCGGGTTGCCGCGTCATCCTCTTTGCGGGCAAATGGGTGCCCGCGAAACAGCCGGTGGAATTGCTCGCGGCCTTCCTGGCCCTCGCCCCGGCCAACGCCGCGCTGGTCTTCGTGGGCGACGGGCCGGAAAGGCCGCGGCTGGAAGCCCTGGCGGCGGGCGCGCCGCGGGCGCCGGTGCGCTTCCTGCCGTTCGCCAATCAGTCGGAAATGCCCTCCCGTTATGCGCTCGCCGACCTGTTCGTGCTCCCCTCCCGCGGCTGCTACGAGACCTGGGGGCTCGCGGTCAACGAAGCCATGCACATGGGCGTTCCGTGCCTGGTCAGCGACCGCGTGGGCTGCGCGGAGGATCTGGTCGCGGCCGGCGCAACCGGGTGGGTGTTCGCCGCCGAACGGCCGGGCGCGCTGGGTGCCGCGCTGGGCGCCGCGCTGGCGGCGCTTTCCGAGCCCGGCCAGCCGGCCCGCCTGGCCGCGGCGGCCCGGGCGCGCGCGGCGGGCTATACCTACGAACAGGCGACCGCGGGGCTGCTGCAGGCGATGGACAGCCTGCCGCCGGCATGAAACGTCTCGACCCGCTCCCGCCCGGAGGCAGAGTGGGACCGGCTTGAAATCCAGCGCAGCTCCCTATCTTGGCCAAGGGAACGTCAACCCCGCCTCGCGTTCCGAGCTTCTGCAGCGCGTCGTCTGGGGAATCGTTCAGGCCACCCTGTTTCGCTGGAGCCCGCGGTTCTGCCATGGCTTCCGCGCGGGCCTGCTGCGCGCTTTCGGCGCGGACATTCCCGAACCGCGGTCCGTCCAGATCTTCCCCACCTGCCGCGTGCTGTATCCGCGGAAGCTGCACCTGGGGCCGCATGCCCTCCTGGGCCCGGGCGTGCGGATTTACAACCTCGCCCGCATCGAGGTGCAGCGCGGCGCCAACATCAGCCAGGATTGCCACCTGTGCGCCGGGACCCACGACTATCGGCGGTGGAGCATGCCGCTGGTCGCCCGCCCCATCGTCGTCGGCGCGAATGCCTGGCTCTGCGCCGAAGTTTTCATCGGCCCCGGGGTGACGGTCGGCGAACTGGCGGTCGTCGGGGCGCGCTCCGCCGTGCGGGGCGACATTCCGCCGCGGCAGGTGTGCGCCGGAAATCCCTGCGTGCCGCTGAAACCGCGGCCGCCGCCGCAGCCGTGAAGATCTGCCACGTCGTAGCCAGCCTCGAGGAGCGCCATGGCGGCCCCAGCCGCTCGGCGCGCGCTCTGGCCGCCGCCCAGGCCGCCTTGGGGGAAAACGTCGACCTGTGGGCCACCTCCAGCGACGGGGGCGGAGCGCGGCTGGAGGGAGCGCTGTCGCTGCGCACGTTTCGGCGCACCCGGCCCCGCGCGCTGTCGGCGTCGGCCGCGCTGCGCCGCGACCTGGCCACGCAGCCGTGGGACCTCGTCCACCACCACGGCATGTGGCTCTCGACCCTGGCCTATGCCCAGCGGGCGGCGCAGCGCCGCCGGGTCCCGCTCGTGATTTCCCCGCGCGGCATGATGAGCGACTGGGCCTGGCGCCATCGCCGGTGGAAGAAGCGCCTGGCGCAGTGGGTCGTGCATCCGGGCGCGTTTCGCGCCGCCGCGGGCTGGCATGCCACCAGCAAGGAGGAAGCCGACGACATCCGCGCCCGCGGCTACGGGCAGCCGGTGTGCGTCGCCGCCAATGGGATCGACGTGCCCTCGGAGCGTTCGCGGGCGGACGCCGCCCACTTCTGGCTTGAGCTGTGCCCGGAGGCCGCGACGCGGCCCGTCGCGCTGTTCTATTCCCGATTCCACCGCAAGAAGCGGATCCTGGAGCTGATCGACCTGTGGCTGGAGCAGGGCCCCCGCGACTGGCTGCTGCTCGTGGTCGGCATCCCCCAGGAGTACTCGGCCCCGTCGCTCGAGGACTACGTGCTGCGCAATCTGGGGGCCGGCCGCGTGCGGGCGTTCAGCGGCTTGGGCCGGCCGGCGCCCTACGCCGTGGCCTCGCTGTTCCTGCTGCCTTCGCACAACGAGAATTTCGGCCTCGTGGTCGGCGAAGCCCTGGCCGCCGGGGTGCCGGCGCTCGTCACCGATACCATGCCCTGGCGCGAACTCGGCCCGGAGCGGGCCGGCTGGTGCGTTCCGTGGGCGGAATACGGCGCCGCCCTGCGCTCCGCCATGGCCGAGGGGCTGGGCGCGCTGCGCGAGCGGGGCCGCCGCGGACGGGAGTGGATGGCGCGCGACTTCTCCTGGGAAAAACCGGCCCGCCAGCTGGTCGAATTCTACGGGGAACTTGCGGCGCGGGAGGCCGACTGAAGCATGCAGCGCCGGCCCAAGGATGTCTCCGCCCTCGAGCAGCTCACGCTTTGGCACGCGGCCGCATTCTTTGTGGGCGCCACCTGGGCGTTCGGGGGGAACGCCGACTTCGTCCAGCCCTATCTGCTGCTGGCCGGAGCGGCCGGCGCCGCCATCACGGTCGCGGCGCTGCTCCTGCCCGGCGAGAGCGAATTCCGCCGGCGGGCCCTCCAGCGCCTGTGGCCCTTCCTGCTGCTGAACGCCCTGACGCTGGCGGCGCTGCGCACGCCCGGCTTCCGGCCGGTGACGATGGACGGTGAGGTCCTGCTGCTGCCCCGCTACGTGCCGCCATGGCAGCCCAGCTCCGCCCTGCCCCATCTGACCCTGATCGCGCTGGGCCTTTTCGACAGCGCCTATCTGACCGCGATGAACGTCTTCATGCTGGTGCGGCGAAGGCGGGCCCTGCGGCTGCTGCTGGCCGTGATGACGGGCAATGCCATGGCGCTGGCCGTATTCGGGACCGTGCAAAAGCTGAGCGGGGCGCACGGGATCTTTTTCGGGGCCGTGCGTTCGCCGCAGGCGTTCTTCTTTGCCAGCTTCGTCTACGACAATCACTGGGGCGCCTTCGTCCTGCTGCTGACCTCGGCCCTGCTGGGCCTGGTCTGGTACCACGCCTACCACGGGCGGCCCCGGGACCTCGCGCATTCGCCGGCGCTGACCGCCGGCTTGGGGGTCCTGGTCCTGGCGATGTCGGTGCCCTTGAGCGGCGCGCGAATCTGCACCGTTCTGCTGCTCGCCCTGCTGGCCGGGGATTTTCTGGCCTGGGTGCGCCGGCTCAAGCGCCAGCCCGGATCGCACGTGCGGCCGACGCTGGCGGCGGCGGCGGCGGTCCTGGCCCTCGCCCTGGCCGGAGCGTGGTACGTCGGGCGGGATGTCTATGTCGCGCGCATCGCCAAGACCCGCGAACAGGTTTCCCACCTGCGCGCCGAGGGCGATGTCGGCTTCCGGCTCCGGCTCTACCGCGACACCTGGCGAATGGCCGAGGCCCGGCCCTGGTTCGGCTGGGGCGCGGGCTCCTACTCCCACGTGTTTCAGCTCTACAACACGGCCCGGCCCAATCCGCTCGACCGGCTGCCGCGCTTTTTCCACGACGCCCACAGCGACTGGCTCCAGGCCGTCGCCGAGCACGGCTTGGTCGGCGCCGCCGCCCTGGCGCTGTGCGCCGTCGTGCCCCTGGCCATCGCGCGTCGGCGGGCGGTCAACAACCGCCTGTCGCGCCGGCTCCTCGCGGGCTGCGCGGTCGTCCTGGGGTATGCGCTGATCGAATTCCCCTTCGGCAATTTCGCCGTCCTCCTGACCTGGTGGCTGCTGTTCCTGACCGCGCTGCGCTACGGCATCCTCTCCGAACAGCGCGTCGATCCTCCCGCCCCCGCGCCGGCGCCCGGCGCCGCGCCCGCATGAAAGCGCCCTATTCCGTCCTGATTCCCATTCGCAATGAGGCGGCGCACCTGCCCGCGTGCCTGGCCTCGGCGGCCGGAGCCGACGAAATCGTGGTCGTCGATTCGGGCAGCACGGACGGCTCGGCCGCGCTGGCGCGCGAGCTGGGCGCCACGGTGGTCGACTTCCGTTGGAGCGGCGCCTTTCCCAAGAAAAAGAATTGGGCGCTGGCGGAAATCCCCTGGCGCCACGAGTGGGTCTTCATCCTGGATGCGGACGAGCGCATCACGCCCGGGCTGGCGGCGGAACTGGCCGCGGTCGTGGCCGCGCCCGCGGCCGACGGCTATTACGTCAACCGGCGCTTCTGGTTTCTCGACGGCTGGCTGCGCCACTGCGGCTACTACCCGAGCTGGAACCTGCGTTTTTTCCGCCACGCCTTGGGCCGGTACGAGCAGCTGCCGGGGGCCGCCGACAGCGACTCGGGCGACAACGAAGTGCACGAGCATGTCGTCCTGCGCGGCACCGCCGGCCGGCTGCGGCACGAGATGGATCACTACGCCTTTCCGACCATCGCGACCTGGGTGGAGAAGCACAACCGCTACAGCAATTGGGAGGCGCGCGTGCTGGTCTCGCCGGCGGCGGGAGCGGTGGCCCACCGTCCCGCCATCGCCGGCGAACTGGCGCGCAAGCGCCGGCTGAAGCACTGGGCCGGACGGCTCCCGTGCCGCCCGACCCTGCGCTTCCTCTACCACTACGTGCTGCGCGCCGGCTTCCTCGATGGCTACCGCGGCTTCGTCTTTTGCCGTCTGATGGGCTTCTACGACTTTCTCAGCGTGGCCAAGGCGGCCGAATTGCGGCGCGCGGCCCGGAGGCCGGCCCGGCAATGACCGCCCCCTCCGGCGCGAAGGCAAAGATGGCGGGAGTGGAAGGCCGTGTCCTCTTCGTCAACCGCTACTATTGGCCGGAGGAAACGGCCACGGCCCAATTGCTGTGCGATCTGGCCGAAGGGCTGGCCGCCCGCGGGCGGCGCGTGGCGGTGATCGCCCGCGCCCCGCCGGGTCTGCCGCCCGGCGCGTGGGAGGCGCGCCGCGGGGTCGACATCATCCGCGTGCCGGCGCCGCGCCACGCCGGCACGGGCATCGCGGCCAAGGCGCTGCATTTTGCCTCCTTCTGGCTGGGAGCCCGGCGGGCGCTCAGCCGGGCCGTCCGCCCGGGAGACGCCGTGGTGGCGCTGACGGATCCGCCGCTGATGGGAGTGGCCGCCGAAGCGGTCGCCCGGCGGCGCGGCGCGCGGACTTTTCACTGGATTCAGGATATCTATCCGGAAGTGGCCGAGGCGGTGGCCGGCGGAGCCGTCTGGAAGGTGTTTCGGCCGATGCGCGACCGCTCCTGGGCCCGGGCCGAAGCCTGCGTCACCTTGGGTTCGGACATGGCCGGCCTGGTGGCGGAACGCGGCGTGGCTCCGTCCCGGCTGCATGTCCAATCCAATTGGGCGCCCAGCGGGCTCGTCCCCCCGCCCCCTTCCCAGGTCGCAGCCGCGCGCGCCGCCTGGGGCGCAAGCGGGCAATTCGTCGTGGGCTATTCGGGAAATCTGGGCCGCGTCCACGACCTCGACGCCGTCCTCGCCCTGGCGGAAGCCTTCCGCGGCGATCCCACCGTCCGCTTCCAGATCACCGGCTCCGGGCCGCAGCGCGCCCGCGTCGAGGCCCTGGCGGCCCGCCGCAATCTCTCCGCCATCCGGTTCGGCGCGCCCGCTCCGCGCGCGGAACTGGCCGCGGCTCTCACCGCGGCCGACGCGCACCTGGTCACGCTGCGCGCCGGCTGCGAGCGGTGCGTTTTCCCCAGCAAACTGTACGGAATCGCGGCCGTGATGCGGCCCATCCTCTTCCTAGGACCTCCCCATTGCGAAGTCGCCCGCGTCGTCCGCGAAACGGGCCTCGGCGCCGCCTGCTCCGCCAGCGACGTGGCGGCCGCGGCCGACGCCCTCCGCTCATTTCGCGACGACTCCGCCCGACGGGACGCGGCGGCCGCGGCCGCCCGGCAGTTTGCCGCCGCCCACGCCGGGCCGGCCCAGGCCGTGGAACTCTGGGACCGGCTGACGCGTCCGGCATGATCCGGCTACGCATCCTTACGCCCCGGTGGGCCCCTTGACGGGCCCGGAGCCCGCCGCCAAGCTCCGTTCCGGTCCCGGCCCCCACCCATGACCACACCGCGCAAGACGAGCTTCCTGCTGCTCGCCCTCGACGCCGGCGCGACGATCGTGGTCTTCAACCTGATCAGCATCTCGCGGCGGCTCAGCCTGGACGGCGGCCTCATCCTCAGCCCCCTGGCCGGGCCGCTGGCCTTTCTGGTGTTCGCGCTGTATCTCGTCGACGGTTACCGCGGGCGCACCGACATGGCCAGCCTGGACTACATCAGCCTGCACGGGATCGCCATGACCGGCGCGATGCTCGCCACCTTGCTCGTCACCTACGTCTTCGTGCCCCGCGGCTACGAACTGCAGTCCAGCCGCGCGGTCATCGCCCTGAGCTTCCTGCTGCTCATTCCCGCCACCTTGGGCTACCGCCACGTCCTGGCGCGGCGGACGGAGCGGGCGCGGCGCCTGCGCAGCGTCCTGTTCGTGGGCGACGAGGCCTCGCGGCAGGCTTTCGCCTCCGAGTGCGAAACCATGCGGCTCGCCCACCCGGTCCGGTTCGTGCCGGTCGCCTCGGTCGACGGGGTGACGCCCACTTCGGACCTCACGCTGCACACGGCCCTGACGGACATCAGCAGCGGCAAGTCGCCGGTCGAGGCGATCGTCCTCCGCGAATCGCATCGCGGCCTGTCCTCCGACGTCGTGCAGGACCTGATGCAGCTGTATTTCGGCGGGGTGCCGACCTACACCCTGGAGCTTTTTCACCAGGTGTACTGGCAAAAGATCCCGCTTTACCGGCTCAACCCGACGTGGCTGTTTCAGGAGGGCTTCCAGATCGCCCGCGAACCGGTGTTCGAGCGGCTGAAGCGGGCGTCCGACATCGTCCTCTCCGCCTTGGGGCTGATCCTCGCCTCGCCCCTGATCGCCCTGGCGGCCGCCGCCATCTGGCTGGACGACCGCGGGCCGGTGTGGTTCTTCCAGAGCCGCGTCGGACGCAACCAGCGGCGCTTCCGGCTGGTCAAGCTGCGCACGATGCGCGCCGATGCGTCTCCCGTTCCGGCGCCCGCCGATCTCTACACCCGCGACCGCGACCCGCGGATCACCCGCGTCGGCCATTTCCTGCGCAAGTCGCGCCTCGACGAGCTGCCGCAGCTGTGGAACGTCCTCCGCGGCGAGATGAGCCTGATCGGCCCGCGGGCGGAGTGGGACCGGCTGGTCGCCGACTATGAGGCGCGCATCCCCTGCTATTCCTACCGCCACCTCGTCAAGCCCGGCATCACCGGCTGGGCCCAGGTCAATTATCCCTATGGCGCGTCGCTGGAGGACACGCTGCGGAAATTGGAATACGACCTTTACTACATCCGGCATTTCTCGTTCTTGCTCGACGCCTCGATTGCGCTGAAGACGATTCAGATCATGATCTTCGGCAAGGGGCGATGAGCGCGCATTACGACTTCGATTTTGTTGCGATCGGCGGGGGTTCGGGCGGATTCAACGGCGCCCGCACCGCCGCCTCGCTGGGCCTGAAGGCCGCCGTGATCGACGGCGCGGAGGCGCTCGGCGGCCTGTGCATCCTCCGCGGGTGCATGCCGTCCAAGACGCTGCTGTATTCCGCCGAAGTGCTGCACCGGGCCCGCCAGGGGCGGCTGTTCGGCCTGCGCATTCCCCGCGCGGAAGGCGACATGGCCGCCACTCAGGCGCGCAAGCGCCGCATCATCGGGGAATTCGCCGATGACCGGGTGAAGGCGCTGACGGCCGGCCGATTCGCGCTGCTCCGCAGTCCAGCCCGTTTCGTCGACCCGCACACGGTGGAGCTGGCCGATGGCCGGCGCGTCAGCTCGCGGGCGTTCCTCATCGCCACGGGTTCCGTGGCCAATGTGCCCGACGTTCCCGGCCTGGCCCAAGCCGAGACGTGGACCAGCGACGAGGCGCTCGACACCGCGGTTCTGCCCCGGAGCCTGATCGTGCTGGGCGGCGGCCTGGTCGCGGTGGAGCTGGCGCAATTCTTCGCCCGCATGGGCAGCCGCGTCACCCTGCTCCAGCGCGGCGCCCATCTGCTGCGCGGCCACTCGGCCGAATCCGCGGAGGTGATCGCCGCCGCCCTGCGGGCCGATGGCATCGAGGTTCTCTGCGGGACCACGCTCGAGCATGTCGGCCGGCGTGGGCGCGGATTCGAGGTCCATTTTCGGCTTGGGCGCCGCCGCCTGAGCCGCCGGGCCGACCAGTGCCTGAATGCGCTCGGGCGCCGGCCCGCCACGGAGCACCTGAATCTCGCCGCGGCCGGCGTCCGCCTTAGCGACAACGGGCAGATCGTCACCCGCCGGTTCCAGCAGACCAGCGCCCCCCACATCTATGCCGCGGGGGATTGCGCCGGGCCGGTGGAGATCGTGCACATCGCCGTCCAGCAGGGCGAAGTGGCCGCGCGCCACGCCGCCGGCGTCCGGCCGCTGCGGCCGGTCAACTACGATCTGCTGCTGAGCGTGGTCTTCACCGATCCGCAGCTCGCGACGCTCGGCCTTTCGGAGGAGCAGCTGCGGAGCGCCCGCACGCCCTTTCTGTCGGCGTCCTATCCCTTCGACGACCACGGCAAGTCCATCCTGATGGAGGCCAAGCGCGGCTACGTGCAGGTGAGGGCCCACGCCAAGACGGGCCGCCTCCTCGGCGCCGAGATCGTCGGCCCGGACGCCGGGGAGCTGATCCACCTCTTCAGCGGCCCCATGGCGATGAAGGCGACGGTCTTCGACCTGCTGAAGGCTCCCTTCTACCACCCGACGCTTTCGGAGATCGTGACCTACCCGCTCGACGAGATCGCGGAAAAGATCGGCGGCCGCTGAGGCGACCCCACGTCCCGGCAGTCGGCGCGCGCGGGCCGGCCGGTTCGCAGGCGTTCAGTTCCCGGGGTCTGGCTGCCACGCGGACTGGCCATCCCTGAAGCCACCGGCGGCCCCCAGCTCTATCCTTCGCCCGCGGGCGGCAATTCAGCGCTCAGGGCTGGGGGTTGGACAGGAGCAGGCACAGGGTCGCCCCTTTCCCTTCGCCTTGCTCGATCCAGATAATGCCGCCCGCGTCCGCGGCGAGGCGGTCCCAGCCATCGCTCGAATCCGGCGGCACGGGCAGCGGCGACCCGGCGCAACCGGCCGTGAAGAGCCACGCCCCCGCCCGCGCCTCCGCGGCCACATGAATGCGCCGACCGGGCCCGGCGCATGCGATGGCCCGGCGCAGCAGACCCTCAAAGAGCCGGGGCAGGCCTGAAGCGGATGACTTGATCACCGGCATGGGACCGCGGGTCAGCATACCCTGGTCCCAACCGTCGGAATCGCGAAGCCGGCTCACCGCCGCGTCCAGCGCCCTTTCGCAGTTGAGATATTCGTCGGACTGTCCGCTGGCGCCACGCATCGACTGGCTCCATTGACTGCGCAGCCGCCGATCCAACCATCCGGCCTGGGCCATGATCGAATGCGCGGCACGCCGGACCGGGACAGCCGCTTCGGCCAACAGCGAGCCGGCCTCGGCGCGAATGGCCGAGAGAGGGCCGCAGGTCGCGTCAAGAAAGTGGGCGCCCACGCGCTCCAGCGCCCGCAGCGAGGAGCGCAAGTCCGCGTTCTCCCGCGCCAGCGCCGCGTTCGTCCGGCCCAGCTTCGCCGCGTCGGCGCGCGAGCGGCGGGCGCCGCGCACGGCCGATGCCGTCTCGGAGCGCAGGTGCAGGACTGAGGCGGCCAGGCCGCCCAGGCTTTGCATGAAACGGACATCCTCCCCGTCGAATTGGTGCCGGGCCGAATGCGATACCACCCAGATCGTTCCCGCCGCATCCTTGTCCGGGCCGAACGGCACGACCAGCCCTTCGACAATGGGCGGCGATATCGGAGCCAGCTCCGGAAAACACCGGCCCGGGCGCACGAACAGTTGCGGCGACCCGCGCTCGATGGTCACGCCGCAGGGGCTGGCATGGCGTGGGGTGCTGCCGCCGACGTATTCGCGCAGGACTCCGGCCAGGGCCACCCACCGAAAGCAGGCTTCGGCCCCTTCGCCTTCGATCAGGCTGATGCCGCCGGTGCCGGCTTCGCAGCGCTCCGCCGCCGCCTCCGCCAATTCCTGCAGGATGGCCCCGGGCTTGGCCGTCAGCGTGCGGGCCAGCCGATTCATGCAGGCCGCTTCCGCCTGATAGTCCGGAGCGCGCGGCCGGCGCTCGCGCAGGCGCTCGGTCGCCAGGACGGCGGCAAGTTCGGATCTGGGCTCAGACATCGGCTCGGTCGGGCTGGGTTCTCCCGAAGGCTACGCGCGGCTTCCGCCTCCGGATGCAAGGAATCATGGGGCAGCCATCGGGGAAAATGGACCCGCCCTGAAGGGAATCCTTCCACGGT
>DASRSH010000072.1:0-15669 GCA_035656575.1 Opitutaceae bacterium | reverse complement strand
TAGGCGGCGACGCGCCGGGCGATGTCGGAAAACAGATACGATGCCTGCAGCCTGCGGTAGTTTTCGTTGATGCGGATCATGCCGAAGGGTTAGGCTGGAGGCGCGGCACCCCATGAAGCAAATCTCTTCGACCACCGGGATCCTCGCCTTCGCGGCCGAGGCGCAAGCGGCGGGCCGGACCCTGGCGCTGGTCCCCACGCAGGGCTCGCTCCACGCCGGCAAACAGGCGCTGATCCGCGCGGCCAAGTCCGCCGCCGGCGGCCCCCTCGTGATCGTTTCCGCCTTCGTCAACCCGCTGCAGTTCAGCCCCAACGAACCTGTCTCCCGCTATCCCCGCGATCCGGCGCGGGATGCCGAGGTCGCCGCCGCCTGCGGCGCGGACGTGCTTTTCCAGCCCGCGCCCGAGGAGATGCTCCCCCGGGGCTTTGCCAGCGCGGTGACCGAGGAGACGCTGAGCCGGACGCTCTGCGGCCCCTCCCGGCCCGGGCATTTTCGCGGCGTGACGACCGTGACGGCCAAGCTGCTCAATCTCGTGCGGCCCCAGCAGATTTACTTTGGCCAAAAGACCGCGCAGCGCGCCGCCATCGTGCGCAAGATGATGGGCGACCTGGGCTACACCGCCGAGATCGTGGTCGTGCCCACCGTGCGCGAACCCGACGGCCTGGCCGCAGGCACGGCCAACGCCACCTTCACCGACAGCCAGCGCCAGGAGGCCCTCGCGCTGACCCGCGCGCTCCGCCGGGCCAAGGAGATGACCGACGCGGGAACGCGCAGCCCCGACCGGATCGTCGCGGAAGCGACGCACATCCTGGGGCAGCATCGGCGGATCCGCATGATCTACGTTTCGGTCGTCTCGGCCGAAACGCTCGAACCGGCGCGCGAGGTGACTCCGGGCCGCCACCTGCTCGCCGTGGCCGCGTGGGTGGACGAGACGCGGCTGATCGACAACGTCCAGCTTTAGCCGAGCGGAAACCGCCCGTTGCCGTTTCCTCGCATAGCCATCGTCGGATCGGGGGCCGTGGGGCTCTATTACGGCGCGCGTCTCGCCCTGGGCGGGGCCGACGTCCGCTTTCTCCTGCGCTCCGACCTGGCCGCGGTGCGGGCCCGCGGGTCCGTCCGGCTGCGGGTCGACGGCCGCTGGCTGGAAGCGAAGCCCGTCAAAGCTTATGCAACCACCGCCGAAATCGGCGCCGTGGACCTGGTAGTCATCGCCGCCAAGACCACGGCCAACGCTTCGGTGGCCGCCGCCCTCCCTCCCCTGCTGCACGCGGAGACCGCGCTGCTGACCCTCCAAAACGGCCTGGGCGCGGATGAATATTTTGCCGCCCGCTTCGAACCCCGGCGCGTCCTGGGCGGCCTGGCGTTCATCGCGAACAACCGGACCGACCCCGGCGAAGTGACCTGCTTTCATCCCGGAACGCTCACCCTGGGGCAATTCGGCGGTCCGCCGACCGATCGTCTCCGGGACCTCGCCGCCCAGTTCAACGCCGCGGAGGTCAAGGCGCACGTGGCGGAAAACCTGGCCTCGGCCCGCTGGCACAAGCTGGTTTGGAACGTGCCTTTCAACGGATTGTCGATCGCCGCGGGCGGGCTGACCACGGACCGGCTGTGCGCGGATCCCCGCTGGTCGGCCGAGGTTCGCGCGCTCATGGGCGAGGTGCAGGAGGCGGCCGCCGCGCTGGGGTTTCCCATCGCCGACGACTTCCTGCGGGCGCAGTACGACGTGACGCCGCCCATGGGCGCCTACCGCCCCTCCAGCCTGGTCGACTTCCAGGCGGGCCGGGAAGTCGAAGTCGAACCCATCTGGGGCGAGCCGATGCGCCGGGCCCGGGCGGCCGGCGTCGCCGTCCCGCACCTGGCGCGGCTCTACGATCAGCTTTGCGGGCTTTGCAGGCGGCCGGGAACGGGCTAACTCTGGACGATGCTGAAATGGGCTCTGCTGGGGGCGGCCGCGCTGGCGGTCGCCGTGTCGGGACTCGCCGCCGACGATGCGGGATCCGGCCTGACCGCCAACATCGATCCGTCCGTGTCGCCGGCGGTCGACTTTTTCCACTACGCGGACGGGCTGTGGCTGAAGACGGCCAAGATTCCCGGCGACCAGTCCTGGTGGGGCACCGTGCCGATCCTGCGGGAAGCGGAGGCGGACAAGCTGCGGATCGTGTGCGAGCGGGCCTCGGCCAGCACGGGCAGCGGCCAGACGGTCGACCAGATCGTGGGCGACCTCTACGCCAGCGGCATGGACGCCGACCAGATCGCGCAAAGCGGGCTGGCCCCGCTGCAGTTTGAATTCGACCGCATCGACGCCCTGGAGACGCCGCAGCAAGTCTGGAGCGAGATCGGCCACCTGCAGAGCATCGGCGTGCCCGTCGGCTTCGACTTCGCCAGCGAGATCGATCCGCGGGACAGCGGCCGGGTCATCGCCAGCCTCGCCCAAGGCGGAATGGGCCTGCCCAGCCGCCGCTACTATCTCGACGCCGACGGCGCGTCCCTGCGCCAAAAGTACGCCGGCCACGTCGCGCGGATGCTCGGCCTGGCCGGGGCCTCGTCCGACCATGCCGCGCAGCAGGCGGCGGCGGTGGCGCGGATCGAGACCGCCCTGGCCCAGGGCTCGCTCACGGAGGCCGAATTGCGCGATCCCGATCGCACGTATCATCCGCTTTCCCGCGCGCAGCTCCAGGCGCTGGCGCCGAATCTGGATTGGGACGGCCTGCTGGCCGCGCTCGATCTGCCCGACGTGTCCCGGATCGACGTCCGGGAACCCGGCTTTGTCCGCGCCCTGGGCCGGCAGATCGCGGAGGCGCCGGTGGCCGATTGGCAGGCCTACCTCCGCTGGCACGTCCTGCACGCCTTTGCCCGGGCGCTGCCCGATCCCTACGTCGCGGAAAACTTCGCCTTTTACGGGCAGGCCCTGACCGGAGCGCGCCGCCTGGCTCCGCGCTGGCACCGGATCGCCCTGGACGTCGATGCCCTGGTGGGAGATGCGGTGGGGCAGCTCTATGTCGCGGCCTATTTTCCGCCGGAAGCCCGGGCCCGAGTCCAAACGCTGGCCGCCCAGGTGCGGGCCGCCTTCCGCGACCGGCTGGCGCACGTCGAGTGGATGGATGAGCCCACGCGCGCGCGGGCGCTGGCCAAGCTCGACGCCATGCGCGTGAAGATCGGCTACCCGGACCACTGGCGCGACTACAGCGGGCTCATGATCGACCGCGGCGCCTATGCCGCGAATGTCCTCAAGGCGATGGCCTTCAACGCGCGGTATGACCGCGGCAAGATCGGCCGCCCGCCCAATCCCGACGAGTGGAGCATGACCCCGGAAACGGTGAACGCGTATTACAGCCGCAACCGCAACGAGATCGTTTTTCCGGCCGGCTATCTGCAACCCCCGCTGTTCGATCCCCGCGCCGACCCGGCGGTCAATTACGGCGGCATCGGCGCTGTCATGGGCCACGAGATGACCCACGGCTTCGACGACCAGGGCCGCAAGTTCAACGCGCGGGGGGAACTGGAGGACTGGTGGAGCGCCCAGAGCGCCGCGCAGTTCCAGGCCCGGGCCGAGGTGATCTACCGGCAGTTCGATGCCTACGAGGTGGCCGGCGTTCACTTGAACGGCCGCCTCACCGCGGGCGAGAACATCGCCGACCTGGGGGGGCTCAAGCTGGCGTATGCGGCGATGGAGACGGCGCTGGCCGGCCGCGAAAAGACTCCGCCCGGCGCCCTGACCCCCGAGCAGAAATTCTTCCTCAGCTACGCCCGGGCGCGCATGGCCAAATACCGGATGGCCGAGCTGCTTCTCCTGGTGAAGACCAACCCGCATCCGCCGGCGCAGTTCCGCGTCAACGGCCCCTTGTCGAATCTGGATGCCTTTGCCGCCGCCTTTGCGGTGCCGGAAGGGTCCCCCATGCGGCGCCCTCCCGCCGATCAGGTGTCTCTCTGGTGATGAAACGGCTGCTGCCGCTTGCCGTCCTCGCCGCCCTCGCGGCGCAGGGCGCCATCAATCGGGCCGACTTCGACCGGGCGATGAAGCCGTTGGTGGACTTCTACCAGTATGTCAACGGCGGCTGGCTGCGGACGCATCCCATCCCGCCCGAATACACCTCCTGGGGCACGTGGGATGACATCGAGGCGAACCGCCAGCAGGCCCTCCACGCTCTGGTTGAGCGGGCCGCCTATCGCCCCGGCCCCCTGGCGCCCGGCGATCCCCTGGCCGCCGAGGAAAAGCGCGTGGGGGACTTTTACGCCAGCGGGATGGACGTCGCGGCCATCCAGGCCGCGGGACTCACACCGCTCCGGCCCGAACTGGACGCCATCGCCGGCGTGCGCACGGTGGACGACGTCTGCCGCGAGATTGCCCGGCAGCATCTCATCGGGGTCTCCGCCGGGTTCAGCTTCGGCTCGGAACAGGATCCCGCGCACAGCACCCGGGTGATCGCCGGCGCGGTGCAGGCCGGCCTGGGGCTGCCCGACCGGGACTACTACTTCCGCCCGGATCCCGCCTCGGCGGCCCTGCGCCGGCAATATCAGGCCCACGTCGAGGCGATGCTGCGCCTGGCCGGGCAAACGGACGCGCGCGCCCAGGCGGCCGCCGTCATGCGCCTGGAGACGGCGCTGGCCCGGGCGTCCAAGACCATGGTCGCCCTGCGCGACCCGGTGGCCAACTACCATCCCCTCCGGCCGGGCGAACTGCAGGCCTTGACGCCGCATTTCTCGTGGAGTGCCTACTTCCGCCGCCTGCGCCTGGCCCCTCCGGCCGTGGTCGATGTCGGCCAGCCGGAATTTCTGGCCGCTTTCGACGACTTGCTCGCTTCCGCGCCGGCTGCGGAGTGGCGGGCGTATCTGCGGTGGCAGCTGCTCGATGCCTTCGCGCCCGATCTCAGCGATCCCTTCGCCAATGAGGATTTTGCGTTTTTCGGCCGGGCGCTGACGGGAACGCCCCGGCAGCGGGAACGCTGGAAGCGCGTGCTCGACGCCGTGGATGGAGCGCTGCCCCAGGACATCGGCCACCTGTATGTCTACACGAACTTTTCCCAGGGGGCCCGGGCGCGCGCGCAGGCTATGATCGGCCAGATTCGCGCGGCGCTGCGGCGGCGCCTGGCGGTCCTCCCCTGGATGGATGCGCCGACGCGGGCGCACGCCATCGCCAAGCTGGACGCGATGCAGGTCAAGATCGGCTATCCGGACAAGTGGATCGACTATGCCCCGGCGGGGATCGCCCGCGACTCCTTTGCGCTCAATGTCCTGCGGGCGCAGCGCTTCGCGGTGCGGCGCGACCTGGACAAGATCGGCCGGCCTCTCGACCGCGCCGAATGGGACGCCGACCCCAGCGATGTGAACGCCTTCTACGAGACCAATCTCAACGACATCGTCTTTCCCGCCGGCGTGCTGCAGCCGCCGCTGTTCGAAGCCCGCGCGGACGACGCGCTCAATTACGGCGGCATCGGAGCCGTCATGGGCCACGAGATGACGCACGGCTTCGACGACGAGGGCCGCCAGTATGATGGGCAGGGCAATCTCGACGACTGGTGGACGGCGTGGAGCGCGCGGCAGTTCGCGGACCGCTCCCGGCGGATCGTGCGGCAGTTCGACCGCTACATCGCCGTCGACGGACTGCACGTCAACGGCGCGCTGACCGAGGGCGAAAACATCGCCGACTTGGGCGGCGTCAAGCTCGCCCTCGCCGCCCTGCACGCGGAATTGGCGCAGCGCGGCCTGCGCCCCCCGCCCGTGGACGGCTTCACGACCGATCAGCGCTTCTTCATCGCCTTCGCCCGCGTCTGGCGGGAGAACACCCGTCCGGAGGAGCTGCGGCTGCTCCTGGCCACCGACCCCCACTCCCCCTCCCGCTTCCGCGTCGACGGCCCCTTGTCCAATCTGCCGGAATTCTACCGGGCCTTCGCGGTGCCCGCGGGCGCGCCGATGCGGCAGGCGCCGCAGGACCGGGTCGAAATCTGGTGAAGCCCTACGTCTCCCCCCAGGCGCGGCTGCGCGAATTCACCGTCCGGGCGGTGATCACCGGCACGCTCCTGGGAATGGTGTTCGGGGCGTCGTCCCTGTACCTCGTGCTCAAGGTCGGGCTGACGGTCAGCGCCTCGATCCCGGTCGCCGTGATTTCCCTGGCGCTTTTCCGCGCCCTGTCCCGGGCGGGCGTGCGCGACGCGACCGTCCTGGAAAACAACATTTCGCAGACGGCCGGCTCGGCCGGAGAATCCATCGCGTTCGGCGTGGGGGTGACGATGCCGGCGATCCTGATCCTGGGCTACGACCTGCAGGTCACGCGCGTCCTGCTGGTCGGGATCCTGGGCAGCCTCCTCGGCATCCTGATGATGATTCCCCTGCGCCAGGCCTTGATCGTCAAGGAACACGGGATCCTCAAGTACCCGGAGGGGACCGCATGCGCCACGGTGCTGATGGCCGGGGACGCGCGGGGCTCCTCCCCCGGCGGGCCGGTGATCTTCGCGGGCTTCCTCATCGGGCTGGCCTACAAGGCGGCGAACATCGCCCTGCGCGGCTGGCGGGACGTCGCCGAAAAGGTGTTCGGCCGCCCGTTTGAATCAGCCTCGGTCAGCATCGAGGTCGCGCCCGAACTGCTCGGCGTCGGCTACATCATCGGGCCGAAGATCGCCTCGCTCATGTGCGGCGGCGGGGTGCTCGCGTACCTGGTGCTGATTCCGATGATCAAGTTCTTCGGCTCGGGGCTCACGGCGCCGCTGGCGCCGGCGACCATGAAGATTTCGGCGATGGGTCCGGACGACATCCACCGCGATTACATCCTCTTCATCGGCGCGGGCGCGGTCGCGGCGGGCGGCATCGTCAGCCTGATCCGCGCCCTGCCGACGATCTGGCGGGGACTGCGGTCCGGACTCAAGGACCTCGGCCTGGCGCGCGGCGCGGAGCGCGGGGCGGCGCCGCGGACCGAACAGGATCTGCCCATGCGGTTCGTGGCCATCGGCACCGTGCTGCTGCTCGCCGCGATCGTCGCGGCGCCCGCGCTGCGCATGAACCTGCTGGGAGCCGTTCTGATCGTGATCTTCGGCTTCCTGTTCGTCACCGTGTCCTCGCGGCTGACGGGCGAGATCGGCTCCTCCTCCAATCCGATTTCCGGGATGACCGTGGCCACCCTCCTGCTCACCTGCCTGGTTTTCCTGCTCATCGGCTGGACCGGCAGCGGCTACTACATCACGGCCCTGTCGGTGGGCGCGATCGTCTGCATCGCCTCTTCCAACGCCGGCGCCACGTCGCAGGACCTGAAGACCGGGTATCTGCTCGGGGCGACGCCCAAATACCAGCAGATCGCCATTCTGATCGGAGCCGCGGCTTCCGCCGCCTGCATGGGGCCGATTCTGACCCGGTTGAACGACGCCTACACGGTCTATGTTCCGGCGGCGCAGGTCGCGCCCGCCGGCTTGGTCGCGCCGCCGGGTCAGATCGGGCCGCCGGAGCGCGTCCGCGGCGAGCAGGCCGGGTCCGACCCGCACCTCTACCATGCCTGGGAGAAAACCGGCCTCGCCGGGGGGCCCGAAGGCAAGTACCTCGTCGACGGCGCCGGCCGCGCCGTCTGGTACGTCGATCCGGGAATCAACGGCACCCACTGGGTGCGGCCCGACGGCAGCCGGGTCCTGATGAAGTTTTCGGCGCCGAAGGCGACGCTGATGTCGTACCTGATCAAGGGCATCCTCGGGCGCCAGATGCCCTGGGCGCTGGTGCTGTTCGGCGTGACCATCGCCGCCACGCTGGAGATCCTGGGGCTGCCGTCGCTGGCGTTTGCCGTCGGCTTGTATCTGCCGCTGTCCTCCTCGACGCCGATCTGGGCCGGCGGGCTGATTCGGTGGGCGATCGACCACCGGCGGCGGCGGCGTCCCGGCGCCGCGGCCCTCACCCCGGAGGAGCAGGCGGCGGAAAGCGACAAGAGCCCGGGCGTCCTGCTGGCCTCGGGCTACATCGCGGGCGGGGCGATCGCCGGAATCATCATCGCTTTCCTGGCAGGGGCCCTCGACCGCACCGACGCGCGCCTCGAAGCCTGGGCCGACGCGCACAATCCCTTTTTCAACGGCCCCTGGTCGAACGCGCTGTCGCTGCTGCCCTTCGCCCTGATCGCCGGGCTCCTTTACCGGGCGGGCTGCGCCACGCTCAAGCCGCCGCCAGACGCTCCTCGCTGACCGGATTGGTCAGGGCGCCGATGCGCTCGATTTCCACGCTGACCGTGTCGCCGGCCTTCAGGTAGATCGGGGGCTTGCGCGCGAAGCCGACGCCCTGGGGCGTGCCGGTCAGGATGACCGTGCCGGCCAGGAGGGTTTTGCTCGCGCTGAGAAACTCGATGAGGGCCGGCACGTCGAAGACCATGTCGCTCGTGTTCGAGTCCTGCATCACTTCCCCGTTGAGCAGGGTCTTGAGGCGGAGCCGGTTGGGCTCGGGGATGTCGTCGCGCGTCACCAGCACCGGGCCCAGGGGGCAGAAGGTGTCGAAGCTCTTGCCCTGGCAGAACTGGCCCGAACCCAGCTTGATCTGCCAGTCGCGCGCGGACACGTCATTGGCCGCGGTGTAGCCGAAGACATAGTCCAGCGCCTGGGCCTTGGACACGTTCTTGCAGCGCCGGCCGATGACGACCGCCAGTTCGCCCTCATAGTCGACCTCGCGGCTGGGCAGCTTGGTCGGAAGTTCGATCGGGTCCCCGGGATTCTGCAGGGAATTGGTGCTCTTGAGAAAGAGCATCGGCCGCTCCGGCAGCTTCTGTCCCGACTCCGCCGAATGCGCGCGGTAATTGAGGCCAATGGCCAGGATATTGGGCGGTATCAGCGGCGCGAGGAGCTTCCCCGTGGAGACCTGCTTGTCGGTCACGCGGTAGTCTCCGAAGAGGTCGCCCGCGATTTCCCGGGCCGTGCCGTCCGCCTGCAGCGCCGCGTACGCCGGCCCCCGCCCCGTCAGATGTCGAATGATTCTCATGAACGATACGCCTCCATTCCGACGCACGAACAGACCAGGTTACGGTCTCCATAAACGTTGTCCACCCTCCCCACCGCCGGCCAGAACTTGGCCGCCCGCACGGCCGCGGTCGGAAAAGCCGCGCGCTCGCGCGAGTAGGGATGTTCCCAGCGGTCGGCGCAAACGGCGGCGGCCGTGTGCGGGGCATGCTTCAGCGGATTGTCCGCGCGGTCGCCGCGGCCCGCGGCGATCTCGGACATCTCTTCGTGGATCGACAGCATGGCGGCGCAAAAGCGGTCAAGCTCCGCGCGGGTCTCGCTTTCGGTCGGCTCGATCATGAACGTCCCGGGCACCGGGAACGACAGCGTCGGGGCATGATAGCCGTAGTCGATCAGCCGTTTGGCGACGTCCTCGGCCTCGACGCCGTGGGCCTTCCACTCGCGCAGGTCGACGATGCACTCGTGGGCGACCAGCCCCGAGCCGCCGCGGTAAAGGACCGGAAAGCGCTCGCCCAGGCGCCGGGCGACGTAGTTGGCGTTGAGGATGGCCGTCTTGGTGGCCGCTTCCAGGCCGGCGGCGCCCATCATCCGGATGTACATCCAGGAGATGACGAGGATGGAGGCCGAGCCCCAGGGCGCGGCCGAAACGGCGCCCACCGCCCCGCCGCCGAGGAAGGGATGGCTGGGCAGGAAGGGCCGCAGGTGTTGGGCCACCCCGATCGGCCCCATGCCGGGGCCGCCGCCGCCGTGGGGGATGCAGAAGGTCTTGTGCAGGTTCAGGTGGCAGACATCCGCCCCGATCTCGCCGGGGGACGTCAGGCCGACCTGCGCATTCATGTTCGCCCCGTCCATGTAAACCTGGCCGCCGTGCTCGTGCACGACCGCGCACATCTCGCGGATGCCCGCCTCGAACACGCCGTGGGTCGAGGGATAGGTCACCATGAGCGCCGCCAGCCGGTCGCGGTGCGCCCCCGCTTTGGCGCGCAGATCGGCCAGATCGACATTGCCGTTCTCGTCGCAGGCGACCGCGACGACCTTGAAGCCGCACATCGCCGCGGAGGCGGGGTTCGTGCCGTGCGCGCTCGTGGGTATCAGGCACACATCGCGCGCCCCTTGGCCGCGCGAGGCGTGATAGGCCCGGATGGCGAGCAGCCCGGCGTACTCGCCCTGCGAGCCGGCATTGGGCTGCAGGGAGACCGCCGCAAAGCCGGTGATTTCCGCGAGCCAGGTTTCCAGATCGCGGAACAGCCGGTGGTACCCGCGGGCCTGATCCTGGGGGGCGAAGGGATGCAGCCGGGAAAACTCGGGCCAGGAGACGGGAAACATCTCGCTCGCGGCGTTGAGCTTCATCGTGCACGACCCGAGGGAAATCATCGAATGGCACAGGGAGAGATCCTTGGCCTCGAGCCGCTTGATGTAGCGCAGCATCTCGTGCTCGGTGTGGTGCCGATGGAAGACCGGATGGGTCAGGAAGGGCCGCGTGCGCCGATCGAGCGGCTCCGCGCCCTCCGCCTCCCGGGCGCCGAAGACCTCCAGCAGGATGCGCACGTCCTCCTCGCTCGTCGTCTCGTCGAGCGACAGGCCAACCGTTCGGGGATCGGCAACGCGCAGGTTGAATCCGCGGCGCACGGCCGCGGCCTGCAGGGCCGGCGCGTCGACGTCCGACACCGTGACCGTGTCGAACAAGGGAGCGTCGTCGATCCGGCATCCCGCCGCGCGCAGCCCGGCCGCGAGCCGGTGGGCCAGGATGTTCACGCGCCGCGCGATCCGGCGCAGGCCGTCCGGCCCGTGGTAAACGGCGTACATGGAGGCCATGACCGCGAGGAGCACCTGCGCCGTGCAGATGTTCGACGTCGCCTTGTCGCGGCGGATGTGCTGTTCGCGCGTGCCCAGGGCCAGGCGCAGGGCGGGGTTGCCCGCCGCATCCTTCGAGACGCCCACGAGCCGGCCCGGCATCTGCCGCTTGAACGCGTCCCGCGTGGCGAGAAACCCCGCATGGGGGCCCCCGTAGCCCAGCGGCACCCCGAACCGCTGCGCCGATCCGACGGCGACGTCCGCGCCGAAATCGACGGGGGCGCGCAGCAGGGTCAGCGCGAGCAGGTCGGTCGCGGCCACGCAGAAGGCGCCGGCCGCCTTGGCTTGGGCGAAGAACTCATCGTAATCGTGCACGCCGCCGCGGGTGTCGGGATACTGGACGAGCACGCCGAAGCAGCCCGCGGCCGGGCGATAGGCGCGGTGATCGCCAACCTGCACGGCTACGCCCAGCGGGGCGGCGCGCGTGCGAACGATGTCGATCGTCTGCGGGTGGCAGCGGTCGGACACAAAGAATTCCGGGGCGGCGGCGATGTCGCCGCCCTTCAGCCGGTGGCACATCATCATCGCCTCAGCCGCGGCGGTGCCTTCGTCGAGCATCGAGGCGTTGGCGATCTCCAGCCCGGTCAGGTCGCACACCAGGGTTTGAAAATTGAGCAGGGCCTCCAGCCGCCCTTGGGAGATCTCCGCCTGGTAGGGCGTGTAGGCGGTGTACCAGCCGGGATTCTCGAAAATGGCGCGCTGAATCACCGGAGGGGTCCAGGTGTCGTAATAGCCCATGCCGATGACGCTGCGCAGGACGCGGTTTTCCGCGGCGTACCCGCGCAGCTCGGCCAGGGCGGCGGCTTCCGGCAGCGGGTCGGGCAGCCGCAGGGGGCGCGCGCGGCGGATCGCCGCCGGCACGGCGGCGTCGGCCAGGGCATCGAGGGAATCGAAGCCGACCGCGCGCAGCAGGGCCGCCGTGGCCTCGGCGTCGTCGCCCAGGTGGCGCCGGGCGAAATCGTCGGTCGGAATTTTCTGCATTTCGGGTTTTACGGCGATGCTCTAACGTCTGAGGTAGTCGCCCGATGGCAAGCCCGCGCGAATTCCCCACCCGGCAGGACCGGGCCGACTATGTCGACCGGCGGCTGGAGGAGCTTTATCCGGCGCCGGCGATCCCGCTCAACCACCGGGACGCGTTCACCCTGCTGGTGGCCGTGCTGCTATCGGCCCAATGCACGGATCGGCGGGTGAACGAGGTCACGCCGCATCTGTTCGCCCTGGGCGACACGCCCGAGGCGCTGGCCCGCGTGCCGGTGGAAACGATCCAGCAGGTGATCCGGCCGTGCGGCCTGTCTCCCCAGAAGGCCAAGGCGATTGCGGGGCTGTGCCGGCTGCTGATCGACCGGCATGGAGGCCAGGTGCCGCGGTCGTTTCTCGAACTGGAGGAGCTGCCGGGCGTGGGGCACAAGACGGCCAGTGTCGTCATGGCGCAGGCGTTCGAGGTGCCGGCCTTTCCCGTGGACACCCACATCCACCGCGTGGCGCAGCGTTGGCGGCTGACGAACGGACGCGGGGTGGTCCAAACCGAGGCCGATCTGAAAAAGCTCTTTCCTGAATCCCACTGGATCAAGCTCCACCTCCGCATGATCTACTACGGCCGCGAGCATTGCACCGCCCACGGCTGCGACGGCACTACCTGCGAAATCTGCCATACCCTCTTTCCCCACCGCGGCCCGATCAAGGTGAACAAATAACGTGGAAGCGGCGTCCCGCCGCTTCCAGGCCCGGGTCCAGCATGCAGGGCCCAGGGCATGCATGCAGGGCCCAGGGCATGCCCCCGAATGGGACGGGAATCGACTCTCCTTGCGTCTCCGTGGCGCCCGATCCGCCCCCCAATCCGTGCCGCGAAAACCGCGGACGACATGGCGTCCGCCAGATCGCGGCACACAGAGGGGGGCGGAAAACCGCGCCAAGTCGACTTCAGGAGAGTCGATTCCCGTCCCATTCGGACCGAAAGACTGCCTCGGCCTGCGATGTCCGCTTGGGATCCGAAGCGGAGAACACTGCACAATTTGGAGCGGATCCGGCGCCACGGAGGGCCAGGGAAATTCTGTTCCCGTCTCTTCGGACCGAGGGCTGCCTTGCCACACTCATGTCCGCTTTGGATCCGAACCGGGACGAGACCGGCACCCCCGGAGTCGACTCTGCGCGGTCTTGCGCCCGCTCCGGGCGCGCCGATCCGGCCGGGCGCGAAGTCGCCCGGCGGCTCTCGGCGCGCGGCTCGCGGGCGGATCTGGCGCAGCGGAGACGAAGCGGGGTGCCGGTCTCGGCCCGGTTCGGGGGCCCACCTTGGACCCGGTCCGTGGGGCCAATTCAGGGGTCCAAGGTTTACCCTTGCCAACCGCCTGCATAACCGGTCTGCTGCTCCTTTTCTCGTCATCAACCAACAACCAAACCCGATCGCAAGGCGGCCCATTGGCCGACCTGTGTATAGGATTAGAGATACATAGATCAAAATGAGTATTAGCGTCACTCCCAAGGACTTGCTCGATGCCGGCGTGCATTTCGGGCACCAGACCAAGCGTTGGAACCCCCGTTCCAAGCCGTTCGTGTTCGATCACCGCCAAGGCGTCACGATCATCGACCTGACCAAGACCCACGCCGCGCTCGAGAAAGCCTGCGCCTTCATCGAAGAGACCGTTGCCAACGGCAATAACATCCTCCTCGTCGGCACCAAGCGCCAAGCCAAGGACATCGTCCGCGAAGCCGCCGCCTCGACCAACATGCCTTTCTGCGTCGATCGCTGGCTGGGCGGCACCCTCACCAATTACGAGACCGTCAAGCGGTCCGTCGCCAAGTTCAAGAAGTACCAGCAGATGGAAACCAGCGGCGAGCTGACCAAGCTCCCCCGCAAGGAGGAATCCGCCATCAAGCGCGAGATGACCCGCATGCAGCGCAACTTCAACGGCATCGTTGAAATGGGCGGCCTCCCCGCCGCGCTGTTCGTCGTCGACGTCAGCCACGAAAAGATCGCCGTCGCCGAAGCCGCCCGCTGCGGCATTCCCTGCATCGCCCTGGTCGACACCAATTCCGACCCGAGGACCGTCTCCCACCCGATCCCGGGCAACGACGACGCGGTCAAGTCGATCCGCATCATTGTCGAGACCGTCACCAACGCGATCCAGAACGGCCTCAACCAGCGCGGCAACCGCGGCGTCCAGCGGGCCGAGGCCAAGCCGCAGACCGTGCTGCACACCGACCTCGAGACCCCCGAAGGCGAAGTCGACCTTTCCCGCGTCGAATTGCCCGCCGAAGTCGCCTCCGCCGTCGAAGGCGAAGCCGAGGTTCCCGGCGCGAAGCGCAAACCCGCCCCCCGCGGCCGCAAGGTTCCGGTCAAGGCGGAGTAACCTATGAGCACCACGACGACCATCACCGCCCAAATGGTGAACGACCTGCGCCTGCAGACCGGCGCCGGTCTCCTCGACTGCAAGAAGGCCCTCACGGAAGCCAACGGCAACGTGGAGGAGGCCATCACGATCCTGCGCAAGAAGGGCGCCGCGTCGGCCGCGAAGAAGGCCGACCGCACGACCAGCGAAGGCCTGATCGAGAGCTACATCCACGTCGGCGGCAAAGTCGGCGTCCTCATCGAGGTCAACTGCGAGACCGACTTCGTTGCCCGCAACGAGGAGTTCAAGGCGTTCGTGAAGGACCTCTGCCTGCAGATCGCCGCGGCGAGCCCGACCTACGTCTCCCGCGACCAGGTCACCGAGGCCGAAATGGCCAACGAGCGCGACATCGCCGCCGCCCAGGTCCAGGGCAAGCCGCCCGCCGCCGTGCAGAAAATCGTCGAAGGCAAGCTGGAGAAGTACTATTCGACCGTCTGCCTGCTCGATCAGCCCTTCGTCAAGCTGCCGGAAAAGACGGTCAAGGAGATCCTGACCGAGAAGATCGCCAAGATCGGCGAGAACATCCAGGTGCGCCGCTTCGTGCGCTACAAGCTCGGCTCCTAACGCGGCTGCGGCCACGCGCCGGTGCCAAAGCAAACATTGCGAATCCCCAGGCGCTCCGTTCAGCTACGGAGCGCCTTTTTTATGCCCGTCACGCGCCTGCAGATCGTCGCCCGTGGTTTGACGAATCGCTGCCCCAACTGCGGCGGCCGCACCCTCTTCAAGCCCGGCACGCTGTTCCAGATCAACCCGGCGTGCCCAAATTGCGGCCTGAAGATCGAGCGCGACGAGGGATTTTTCCTTGGCTCGATGTCGCTCAACTATGGCGTGACCCTCGTGGGCTTCCTGACTCCCGTGGCCATTCTCACGTACCGCGGCGTCTTTTCCACCACGACGGCCATCGTGCTGGCGGGCGCGGGATCCCTGCTCGTGCCCGCGCTGCTGTACCGTTCCTCCCGCAGCTGGTGGCTGATGAACTATTACCTTTTTCTCCCGCAGCACCTGCCCGCCAACCATGCGGGGCCGGCCGTCCGCGGAGAGGACGAAAACCTATGAATCCCGGATCCGCCTTTCGCGCCGCCCTCGCGGCGGAGCGCCCGCTGCAGATTGCCGGAACGATCAACGCCTATTCCGCCCTGCTGGCCCAGCGCGCCGGCTTTCGCGCCCTCTACCTGTCGGGCGCCGGCGTGGCCAACGCCTCCTGCGGTCTCCCCGACCTCGGCATCACGACCCTCGATGACGTCCTGACCGACGCCCGCCGCATCACCGCCGCGGTTCCGCTGCCGCTGCTGGTCGACATCGACACCGGCTGGGGACAGGCGTTCAACATCGCCCGCTCGATCCGCGAACTGGCGCGCGCCGGCGTGGCCGCGGTGCATATCGAGGACCAGGTCTCGGCCAAGCGCTGCGGCCACCGGCCGGGCAAGGAATTGGTCGGCGCGGCGGAGATGGCGGACCGGGTGAAGGCGGCGGTCGACGCCAAGCCCTATGCGGAATTCGTGGTCATGGCCCGCACC
>DASRSH010000071.1:0-4966 GCA_035656575.1 Opitutaceae bacterium | reverse complement strand
CGTCACGGTGACCGGACCGGGCGGAACCTCGACCAGCCAAACGATCTCGGTCACGGTGGTGCCCGCGCCGCCGCCTTACGCGTTCGCGCCCCAGTGGACCGATCCCTTCACGGGCCTAAGCATCGCCAGTCCCGGCTCCAGCACGCAACTCAACGTTCCGCTCAGCGACAGCGGCGGCGGCAGCATCCAGGGTCCCCCGCTCACGTATCAATGGTATCACAACGGCCAGCCGATTCCGGGAGCGACCGACAGCAGCTACCAAATCAACAGCGTCCGACCGAGTGACGCCGGCGACTATTTCGTCGCCCTGACCAGCAGCGGCGGCACCGCCACCAGTCTCTCCACCGATTTGGTGGTCCTGGCCTCCGCCAACGCCCCGAGCCTTCCCTGGGTGGACGTCGAACAACAAGGATCCATCCTTTATTTCGCCTGCGCGTCCCCCGCGCAGGTTTGCCGCTACAACATGGCCACCGGCGCGTGGCTCGCGCCCGTGGCCCTGCCGAATGCGCCGACCGCGCTCTGCCCCGCCCCCGAAGGCGTGTACATCGCCATGGGCCAGGCGAGCGCATTGTATTCCCTCGATCTGGCGTCGTCGCAGCCGCTGCCCAGCTCGAGCAACGCGGTGTTCGCCATCTTCGTCGACGGACCGTACGCGTACCTTGCGGGCGGAAATTACTACGGCGCGACGTTCGTTGCGATCAATCGGAGCACGCTGGCCGTGGCCGCCACCACCACGGGTGGCGCGTATGCCAGCTATTCGCCCAACTACGCCGTTTCGCCGTCGCTGGGCCGGGTCTACACGAAAAACCCGCAGCTTGAACCCTCGAGCCTGGGCACCGCCACTTTGAATGGCGACGGCACCCTCGCCGCCTTTTCCAATGCACCGTCCGACCCGACACCGGAATCCGACCGCATCTTTTCCCTGAACGGGGGTTCGGTCGTGGCGGGCAGCGGAGGCGCCATCTATAGCGCTGCGACCCTCGAACTGACTGGTTCGTTTGGGGCGGAACTGGATGATCTTTGCCAAACCACCGACGGCAAGGTGTGGGTCCTTCGGGGCGGAACGGTCACCGCCTACGACTCCGGCTCCTGGGCGCCCATCGCTTCCGCTTCCTTGTCCCTGGCCGCCCTTCGGCTGTTCAGCTACAACGGCCAGATCGTCGCCTGCTCGCCTTCGGCTTCCGGAGGAAATCCGGCCACGATCGAATCCTTTTCCGAAACGAGCGCCGCGGCATACCCCGCGGCCGGTCCCGCGCCGGTTTCGCCGCCGGGTCTGGCCTTTCTGCCCTTCGCCTGGGCGGCCGACACGAACGGGAACGCGTACTTCCTGAGCAAATTGCAGGGGGCCGTCTATGCGTACTCGGCGTCGGCCAACGCCTGGCAATCCGGACTCCCGGTCGGAGAAAGCCCAAACGGCATGGCCTACGACCCCACGCTTGACCGCATTTACCTTTATTATGCGGACAACCGCATCACGAAGATCGACCTGGATGGCTCGGGCCAGGAAGCATTCTTCTCCTGCTCGCCGCTGGGAATCCTCAGCATCACGGCGGCCGGGGGCCAACTGGTCGCGCATTGCGCCGATGCCCAGGACGACGGCCGCGCATTCGTCAGCTTCAGCTCCAGTGGGACGCTGGAATCGGCCGTGGCCGCGAACGACTACAACGCCCCGGTGTCGTATTGGAATTCAGCCCAGCAGACCCTTTACGGTGCCTTCCAGTCCGAAGTGGGGAGCCTTGCCCTCTCGCCCCAAGGCATCTTCACCGCCGGGGCCCACAGCGGCGGCGGCGGCACGGCTTCGCCCTCGGTCTTCCGCTTCTCTCCCGACGGCTCCCAAATGGTCGACAACACGGGCGCCATCTGGTCGACGACAACGCTGCAGCAGGCCGCCACCCTCGGGATCTCGTCCTTCACGGACGCGGCTTGGTCCGGAAGCGCCCTCTTCACCCTTCAAACGTCGGGCGCTGCGACGACCGTTCAATCCTGGAGCGGCGCGAGCTTCACCTTGGGCGCCACGCTTCCCCTCGCCGGTTACGCGCTGGGCATGGCCCCGCTGCCCAACGGGCAGACGCTCGCGATCACCGAAAACGCCTACGGTCCCATCTTCACCGTCGTCGGCTCCTCGGGACAGATGGTGTCCACCACCGCGCTGGAAAATCAGCCCCTCTCTGTCGGCGAGCCCACGGAGAGCGCAAACCCCTCCGCAGGCACGGTCACCCTCAGCCTGCCCCTGAACAGTCTCGGCCTCTCCTATCAGTGGCAGATCAACGGCGTGGACCTTCCGGGAGCCACGCAGTCTTCCGTGACCCTGACCGCGGCCCAGGTGGCCGCCGGTGGCAGCGTCACCGCGGTGGTGACCAACCTGGCCGGAAATGCGACGTCCGTGCCGGTCACGGTCACGGCACAAGGATGCCGGCTGGTCAACCTGTCGTCTCTCGCGCAAATCGGCACCGGCGGCCAGGCCCTGGCGGCCGGTTTCTACACTGCCGGCGGCGGCTCCAAGCAAATCCTGTTCCGGGGCATCGGTCCCACCCTGGCCGAGTTCTCCGTGCCGGGGGTGATTTCGGACCCGGAACTGACGATATTCAACGGCTCCAGCGCCCGGGTGGCGGTGAACAATGCGTGGGGCGGATCGGCCACCCTGAGCCAAGCCTTTGCCCAAGTGGGCGCGTTCGCGCTTCCCGCGGGCTCGCTGGACGACGCAGCCTTGCTGACCCTGGTCAGCGGCGGCTACACGGCCCAGGTGCAGAGCGCGAGCGGAGAATCGGGCGAGGGCATGATCGAGATCTACGACGCCGACCCCACGATGACGCCGACCCGGCTCGTGAATATCTCCACGCGCGCGGTGACGGGGGCCAGCGCCGTGCCGCTCACCGCCGGTTTCTCGATCTCCGGACCCGCGGGCCAGATGGAGACCGTTCTCATCCGCGGCGTCGGCCCATCGCTCGCCGGGTTTAATGTCGCGAACTTTCTCACCCAGCCCGTCCTGAATGTGTACGATTCCGGCGGCACGGTCATCGCCACCAATTCGGGCTGGGGCAATTCCAGCCAGCTCAGCGCGGCGTTCCAGCAGACGGGCGCATTCGCGCTGCAGCCGAACTCGGCCGACGCCGCCGTCCTTCTGACCCTGGCACCGGGAACCTACACCGCGCAGGTCACCAGCGCCGACCGTTCCTCGGGGGTGGCCCTGGTCGAAGTTTACGAGGCGAACCCGAGCCCTTAGGCGGACGCGTCGCCGCTCTGCACCCAGGTCGAGAGGTCGCGGCGGTCGAGCCCGCCGCCGATCAGCCGGAAGGCCAGCCCGCGGTCTTCCATCCAGGCGCGCGCGCCGGAAGCCGGCAGCCGCGGGAAGGCGTAGAGGGTCTCACGCCGGCGGGTGAAGCGGAACGGCTGCACGCCGAAATTCCATTGCAGATCCGCGGCATGCCGCGGGTCGCGGGTCATGAGGTCGACATGCACGACCGGACATTCCTCGCGCACCATGACGCACGCGATGCCCAGGCGGAAAGGGGAGATGGTCGGAGAGCGCTGCATATTTTGCCTACAGCCTTTTATTTCAGCACAGAGTGGGCCAATGCACGCCTTCGCTTCGCAGTCATTTGTAGTCCAGCATGTTAGCTAGATTCTGGTGAAGGGCGGGATTGTTGAGGGCGTCGGGCAGGCGGTGATGGCCGGGCATGAAAAGGATCGCATCGGCGGCGCGGCCGTCGGGCCGCCCGGCGTGAAGACCGCCAGTAAGCGGCTACAGCTTTAAAGGAGGCGCTCTAGCGCGCAGTCCATTGCACCACCAGCGAGTCGTAGCCGAGGCGGCGGGCGTAGCTGGCCTTTTCCTCGATGTGGGGCTGGGCCGACACGACCTCGATCGCGCTCACGGCCGCCGGCAGCTGCTTAAGAAGGGTTCGGGTGAGCAGCCGGGCGTGGGCGGCGCCGAGGCAGTTGTGGGGACCGATGCCGAAGGCGATGTGGGGATTGGGCTTGCGGTCGAGCCGCAGCTCGTCGGGCGCGGCAAATACCGCGGCATCCCGGTTGGCCGAGGCGAAGCAGAGCGAAATCCGCTCGCCCGGCTCGACGGTGTGGGCGCCCACCTGGCGCGCCTCGGGGCACACCCGCCCGATGTGCGTGAGCGGCGACAGGAACCGGAAGAACTCCTCCGCAGCCGCTTCGGCCTTGTCCGGGTGCGCGGCCAGATCGGCCAGCGCCGGCGGATGGCCCGCCAGAAAAGCCACGATCGACGTGACGGTCTGGATGATGGTGTCCCGCCCCCCGGCGAAGGTCAGGTTCACGAATCCCACCTTTTCGTCCTCGGTCAGTTTGCGCCCGCGGAATTCCGCCTGGGCCAGGGCGCTGAAAAGATCCGGACCGGGATTCTCCGCCGCCCGGGCCAGCCGCCGGCGGATGTAGTCCTCAAGCGCGGCGCCCTTGGACTTGCCATCCCCGTCGCGGAAGACGTGCGTCCCCCAGCTGATCCATTCGACCGCCTCCGCCTCGGGGACGCGCAGGAGGCAGGCCAGCGCGTAGGACTGCAGCGGCACCGCGAACTCCCGCACGACCTCGAACCGCCCGCGGCGCACGGCCGCGCCGATGAGCCGCGCCATCAGGGCCTCGATCTCCGCGGCCATCTCCGGCTCCTTGGCCCGGCGGAAGAAGGGGTCCACGATCGCCCGGTATTCCCGGTGGTCCGGCGGGTCGCACTCGATCGGCAGCTGCCGGACGGTCCGGACGTCCTCCTCGGAGGGGATGGGCACCCGGAAAGGCGCATCGTTGCTGTACGTCCGGAAATCGCCCGCCGCCGCCCGCACGTCCTTGTACCGTAGGAGCATGGGGATGATCTTCCCCTGGAATTCGGCGCCCAGCACTCCGTCCGCTTCGCGCGCCGGCCGGAAAGGATCGTCTGCGGGGGGATCGGAAGGGGTCATGTACCAAATCTCAACTGCCGGTTTCGGCAGTTGAGATTTGGTACATGACC
>DASRSH010000070.1:0-7775 GCA_035656575.1 Opitutaceae bacterium | reverse complement strand
CCAGCCGGGAGGTGGCCTGGTCGGTGACGGCTTCGCCGCCTCGGGCAATGACCTCTTCGACTTCGGCCATAAGTTTTTGGATGTTCTGGATCAGTTCCTCGGCGGTGTGCTCGCCCGTGGAATGGGATTTGTTGCGTTCGCTCATGATGGAATAGGATTTGTGGTTAAGCGGAAGCCCGAAGCGGGCTGTGGAGTAAAGTAGCCGCGGCGTCCGAAGTGTTCCCCGGCAGGAGGAAATGGAAGTCGCTGCCCTCTCCGGGTTTGCTGAGGCAGGCGATCGTACCGCCATGCGCCAGAACGATTTCCCGCGCGATCGCGAGGCCCAGGCCCGCGCCGCTGGCCGTCTGGCCGGGCACCCGGTAAAACTTCTGGAAGATGGCCCCCACGCTTTCCGCCGGTATCCCCGGCCCCTGGTCCCGGACGCCGCAGCGCACGAAACCGTCGTCGGCCGGCTCGGCGTAGAGCGTGATCGTCGATCCCGCGGGAGCGTACTTGTTGGCGTTGGAGAGGAGATTGATGAAGGCATGGCGGATCCGGCCGCGGTCCACCTGCACGGTGTCCACGCCGGGCGCCACCGCCACCTCCACGACCTGCCCTTGGGCGGACGCGAGCGGGCGGATCTCCCGCGCCATCTCCTCGAGCAGGCCGGCCACCGGCACCGGACGGCGGTTCAGGCCCGCCACGCCGCTCTCGAGCCGCGCCAGATCCAGCAGGTCGTTGAGAATGCGCAGCAGGCGCTCGGCGTCCTCGCGCGCGCCTTCCAGCAGCTCGCGCTGCCCCGGCTCCAGCTGCCCGAGGCCGGGCTCCAGCAGCAAATAGACCGCCATGCGCAGGCTGGTGAGGGGCGTCTTCAGCTCATGGCTCACCGTTCCCACCAGGTTGTTCTTGGCGTCGTCCAGCAGCCGAAACCGCGTGACGTCCTGGAGGAGGACCGCCGCGCCGCCGAAGCCCGAGACCCGGTCGCCGATCGCCAGGATGCGCGGCAGATAGTGGCGCAGTTCGCCCGCGCAGCGCAGCGAGACCAGCCGCTCATAGCCCGAGGGCAGGAAGTTGCGGCCCGTCCGGAGCACCTCCCGCAGCGGCGCCGCCAGCTCCGGGGGATACCCCCCGTGCCAGGCGCCGGCGGCGGCCAAGGAAGCGGCCGCGGGGTTCACCATCTTCTGGCGCCCGTCGCGGGTCACCACCAGCAGGGGATCGGGAATGGAGTTGAGGGTCGCCTCGAGCGTGCGCTGCGAGCGCACCATCCGCCAGGTCAGCACGACGCAAAGGAGAAAGGCCGCCACGATCACTCCGGCCATGATGCGGATCGACGTCGCCGCGAGCCGCGCCGCCTGCTCCTGGGCGTGATGCGCGGCGGCGTAATCGAAGCGCTCCAACCGGTCGATGGCCGCCAGGACGCCGTACTGGGCGGCGGTCGAGCGCTCCCGCTGCAGCCGCGCGAAGGCCCGGCCCAGCGCCGCGACCGCGGGCTCGCGCTCCGTGCCGGCCGCGGACCGCGCCTGGGCCTGCAGCTCGCGCTGGAGCGGCTCCAGCCGCAGGTCGCTCGCGTCGGCCCGCATCCGTCCCACGGCCAGCGATGCGTCAAAGCTGGCCAGCAGTTCGCGCTGGTATGAGCCGGCCATTTCGCGGCAGACCGCGATGGCGTACAGGCCCGTGCCCACCACCAGGGCCAGGAGCGGAAGCAGCCCGAAATAAAGCCGCACCCGCACCATGGCAGGCCGTCAGCGCGCGGGCGAGGCCAGGCCGTGCGGCTGCGAATGCAGCAGCCCCATGCGCTGGCGCTTGCGGTAGAGCGTGGCCGGGTCGATGGCCAGAATCCGCGCCGCCTCGTCCAGATTCCGCGCCGAGGCCAGGATCCGGCGGATGTGCTCCTCCTCCAGGTCCTGGAGGCTGACGCGCATGCCGACGTTGACCGCCGGCCGCTCGCCGGTGCGCAGCTCCTCCGGCAGGTCGTTGAGGTCGACGAAAGGCCCGGTGGAAAGGATCACCGCGCGCTCGATGACGTTGCTCAGCTCCCGCAGGTTGCCGGGCCAGGCGTACCCGGCGAGCGCGGCTTCGGCCGCGGCGGAAAAGGCCGACACCTTCTTGCCCATGCGCCCCGCGAAAAAGCGCAGCAGTTCGCCGGCCATCCGCGACAGGTCCTCGGGCCGGTCCTTCAGGCCGGGCAGCGTGACGCTGATGACATTGAGCCGGTAGAACAAATCCTCCCGGAAGCGGCCGGCCTGGACCTCGCCGGCCAGGTTGCGGTTGGTCGCGGCGATCACCCGCACGTTGGCATGGCGGGTCCGGTTCTCCCCCACCCGCTCGTAGTCGCGCTCCTGCAGCAGGCGCAACAGCTTGGGCTGGATCTCCATCGGCAGCTCGCCGATCTCGTCCAGGAAGAGCGTCCCGCCCTCCGCGGCCGCCACCTTGCCCGCGGCGTCGCTGACCGCGCCGGTGAAGCTTCCCTTGGCGTGGCCGAACAGTTCGCTTTCGAGCAGCTCCTTGGACAGGCTGGGGCAGCTCACGGTCACGAACGGCCCGCCGGCCTGGGGCCCGCGCCGGTGCAGTTCGCGCGCGAGCGCGCTCTTGCCCGTGCCGCTCGGCCCGAGCAGCAGGATCGTGGCCGGCGTGGGCGCGGCCTTGAAGGCGATGTCGAGCGCCCGCTGCACCGCCGGGTCCGCCGAATCGAAGCGCAGCGGAGGCACGGTCCCGGCCAGCTCCGTCTCCAGGGACATGACACGCGCCTCGAGCTCGCGGGACTTCTGCACCTTCGCCAAGGTGGTGCGGATCTGGTCCGGCGTGAAAGGCTTGGGGATGAAGTCGAACGCGCCCCGGCGCATCGCCTCGACCGCCGTGGCCACGTTCGCGTAGGCGGTGAAGAGGATCACCGGCAGGCCCGGCCTGGGCTTGAGGATGCGCCCGAGCAGATCCATCCCGTCCTCGGAGCCGAGCCGCAGGTCGAGAAACACGGCGTCGAACGGCTCCTCCTCGAGCGCCTTGAGCGCCCGGCTTGCCTCGGCCGCCTCCACCGCGGTGTGGCCGGCCATTTCGACCGCGATCCGCGTGGTTTTTCGGATCGCAGCCTCATCATCGACGATGAGAACCCGCATGATTACAGAGAAGCTTTTGCGGTCCCGCGGTTCCTCGGAGATATCCCTAAGCCCGAGGGGAGGTTGACGCCGTATAAAACAAGGCGGGACCGCTTGCGCGGTCCCGCCAGGTCCAGCTTCAACTTAGCAACTCCGCGAGTTAAACTCGCGCGAATTGCGAAGGGGATGGACCCGGCGCTGCGCGCGCGGTTCCAACGCGGGCCGGGCCCGATTTCGCGGGGGAAGTTTCCCTGCAAATTGCAGGAAGGTCCGTGCATTTTTCCTTTGTGGACCGAGCGGGTCCGGCGTTAAATCCGCCTCATGCCCAGCCCCGCCGCCGATCCGTCCGCCGCCGCCGGGACCCCGCCTCCGCCGGGCGCGGCCCCCGCGCGGCAGGCCGACCTGGAAATCAAGGACGCGCAGCTCATCTTCAGCGCCGTCTGGCAGGATCTGGAATCCGATTTTGGCCGCGAGAACCTGCGCTTCCCCAAGGAAATCATCCTGCTCGGCGGCGCGCCCGGCGCCGGCAAGGGGACCAATACCGACTTCATTGCCAAGACGCGCGGCCTGACCTGCGGGCCGATCATCATCAGCGCCCTGCTCGATTCGCCCGACGCGCAGCGGCTGAAGGACGCGGGCAACATGGTCGGCGACCGCGAGGTCATCACGCTGCTCTTCCGCCGGCTGCTCCGGCCCGAATACCGCGACGGCGTCATCCTGGACGGTTTTCCCCGGACCAAGGTGCAGGTCGAGTGCCTCAAGCTGCTCGTCGACAAGATGCAGCAGCTGCGCCGCGATTTCTACGGCTCGCCCCTGGGCATCCATTTCCGCCAGCCCACGATCCACATCATGGTGCTGTTCGTCGACGAGCGCACGAGCGTGGACCGGCAGCTGCGGCGCGGCCGCGAGGTCCGCGCCTACAACGAGGAAGTGCGCCGCACCGGGATCGGCGAACTCAAGGAGGAGCGCGCGACCGACTTCGACGAGGCGCTGGCCCAGCGCCGCTACCGCGTCTTCAAGGAGCAGACCTGGGACGCCCTGCAGGAACTCAAGGAGATCTTCCACTACCACTTCATCAACGCCCAGGGCCCGATCGACGAGGTCGAGCAGAACATCGTCAAGGAGCTCGAGTACCAGAGCACCCTGGAGCTGGACCCGCGCACGGTCGACCGCCTGCGCGGCATCCGGCTGGCGAACGAGATCGTGATCCACGCCCGGCAGGAGCTGGTGCGCCGCCTCGACGAATACGAGCTGGCGCACGCCGCGCGCTTCCAGCAGGTGGTGGCGTTCATCGAGAAGAAGATCATGCCCATCGTCCTGCGCCACGCCATCTCCGGGATGGCGCTGGTGAACGCGGAGGACCCCGTGCTTGACGATCCCCTTGCACTGGCCATGCTCATCGACGTGTTCTCCGAACGAGGCTACCACGCCGCCGTCGACCTCCACCGGATCGAGGTGCCCGAGTCGTTCGACCTCCAGACCGGCCAGATCCGCTGCCGGATGAAGAAGGTCTACCGCATCCAGATTCGCTTCCAGGGGTCCGAGATCCGGCGGGGATGAGGCGGTCGCTGGCCGCCGCTCTCCGGCCGGCCGATCCCTGCGCCCCGGCCGCTCACTCGTAGCGCAGCGCCTCGATCGGGTCCATCGCCGCCGCGCGCATGGCGGGATACAGGCCAAAGCCGACCCCGATCGCCGAGCAGACCACCAGGCCGACGACGGCCCAGCCCCAGGGGAAGACGATCTCGGCCTTGAGCAGGAGGGCGAGCCCGTTGCCCGCGGCGACGCCGAGCAGGATGCCGGCGAGGCCGCCCGCGAGCGAAATCACGACGGATTCGGCCAGGAACTGGATCAGGATGATGCGTCGCTGCGCGCCCAGGGACTTGCGCACCCCGATCTCCTTTGTCCGCTCGGTCACGCTGACGAGCATGATGTTCATGATGCCGACGCCGGCGGCGACGAGGGCGATGGCGGAAATCACGAACGCGCCCGAGCGCACCGCGTCGGCCACCTTGGCGAACATCGCCAGCAGGGAGTCGTTCGAGTAGATCTCGAAGTCGTTGTCCGCGCCGGGCCCGAGCTGGCGGGCGATGCGCATGGCCGTGATGCCCTTGTCGAGCGTCGCCTCATATTCGGCCGGCGACGGGGCCTCGGTGGCGATATTGATGGAGAACGAGGTCTTGCCGTTGTCCTCGAGAAACCGGCTGACCGGCACGATCGCCAGTTCGTCCTGGTCCTCGCCCAGCGAGCTGCCCTTGCCCACGAACGTGCCCACCACCCGGTAGGGATGATCGGCGATCTTGATCATGTGCCCGAGGGGGTTCTCGGTCGGGAAGAGCTTTTCGATCACCTTCTGGCCGATCACGGTGACGGCGCTGCCGAGGGCGATGTCCGCGTCGGTCAGATTCCGGCCGGCGGCGATGGCGTACTGGTTGGCGTTGAGAAAATACTGGTTGGTCCCGATGTAGTCGAAGCTCGGCGTGGTGTGCCGGGTGCCGTTGACCATCTGCGCGCCGTGGTCGAAGACCTTCAGGCACACGATCGGCGCGGCGTCCTCCATCAGCCGCTGGTAGCGCTGGGCCTGCTCGATCGTGATGTTGCGGCGCTTCTGGTACTTGACCCAGTCGCTGCCGCCGATCGAGACGACGGGCCACTTGGCGAACTGGAAGGTGTTCGCGCCCAGGAAGCTCAGCCCGGACTCGATCGAGCCGCGCAGGGCCGAGACCGCCGTCATCACGCCGATGACCGAAAAGACGCCGATCGTGATGCCGATCACGGTCAGAAACGTCCGCAGCTTGTGCGCGGCGAGCGAGGTGAAGCTGATCCGCAGGGTCTCGCCGTAAATGCGCGTCTGCTTACTCATAGCGCAGGGCGACCACCGGATCGAGGCGCGAAGCCCCGAGGGCGGGAATGAAGCCGGCGGCCACGCCGGTCAGCACCGACACCACCAAGCCGAGGAAAATGAGGGCGGGCGGCACCGCAATCGGCAGCTGCGGAGCGGCCGCGGAGACGACCTGCGCCACGATGACCGTGATGCCCAGGCCGACCAGGCCGCCCACGAGCGACACCGCCGAGGCCTCGATGAGAAACTGCAGGAGGATGGTCCGCCGCCGGGCGCCGAGGGCCTTGCGCGTGCCGATCTCCTTGGTCCGCTCCTTCACGCTGACGAACAGGATGTTCATGATGCCGATCGCCCCGACGAAGAGCGCGAGGCCGGTCACGAACAGCCCGGCGATGGCGATGCCGTTCTCCACCGGGTCAAGCATCTGCTTGAAGGCCTCCTGCTGGTTGATGTTGAAGTTGTCGCGCTCGCCCGGGGTTTCGCCGCGGACGCGGCGCATGTCCCCCTCGAGCTCGTCGGTCGCGGCGGCGATCTGCTTCTTGTCGACCACCTTCACCTCCAGGCTGGTCTCGTCGTGGTTGCCGAGGTACTTGCGGTAGGCGCCCAGGGGGACCACCGCCTGGTTGTCCATGCTGAACAGCCCGAGAAAATCCCCCTGGTGCACGAGCACCCCGATGACCCGGAAAGGATGCTGGCCGATGACCACCGTCTGGCCGATGGAGGAGCGGTCGGGAAAGAGGGCGTGGGCCACGTCCGCGCCGAGGACGCACACCGCCCGGGCGTCGTCCGCCTCGGTGTCGGTGAAGAGCCGGCCGGCCTCGAAGTCCACGTTGAGGATCCGGCCGTAGTCGCCGGTGACGCCCTGGGTGTACACCCCCTCCACTTCCTTGCCCGCGCGCTTGACCGTCTGCGGATGGCCCATGACCGGGACGGCCACCTCGAGCAGGGAATTCGGCGTGGCGGCGATGATGCGGTTGAGGGCCACGGCCTCCTCCGGCCGCAGGGGCGGCCGGTCCACGTAGTTCCACCAGTCGTCGACGTTGCTCCAGGGCCACTTCTGGACGTGCAGGATGTCCTCGCCCAGCATGGCCAGGCTGCGCTGGAAGCTGATGTTCATCCCGTTGATCGCCGTGCCCATCATCGTCACGGCGACGATGCCGATGATCACGCCCAGGGCCGTCAGCAGCGAGCGGAGCTTGTGCGCGCGCAGCTGCGCGAACGCGATGCGGAACGACTCAACGATTTCGTAGAGCAGCCGACTCATCGTCGCTTTCGATCAGGCCGTCGCGCAGCCGCACGATCCGCCGGGCATGGCGGGCGATCTCCTCCTCGTGCGTGACCACGATCAACGTGTTGCCGTTCTGGTAGAGCTGCTCGAACAGGGCCATGATTTCCACGCCGGTCTGGGAGTCGAGGTTTCCCGTGGGCTCGTCCGCCAGGATGATCGAGGGGTGGTTGACCAGGGCGCGCGCGATCGCGACGCGCTGCCGCTGCCCGCCGGACAGCTCGGCCGGCTTGTGATGGATGCGGTGGCCCAGGCCGACCTCCTCCAGGGCCCGGCGCGCGCGGTCCTCGCGTTCGGCGGGCGGCATTCCGGCGTAGATCAGCGGCAGCTCCACGTTGCGCAGGGCGTCCGAGCGGGGCAGGAGGTTGAAGGTCTGGAAGACAAAGCCGATCTCGCGGTTGCGGATGTCCGCCAGCTCGTCGTCGGTCATCAGGGCCACGTTCTTCCCCGTGAACTCGTAGCGGCCGCCGGTGGGGGTGTCCAGGCAGCCCAGCATGTTCATGAGGGTCGACTTGCCGGAGCCGGAAGGGCCCATGATGGCCAGGTACTCGTTGCGGCGGATCTGCAGCGCCACGCCCCG
>DASRSH010000069.1:0-2401 GCA_035656575.1 Opitutaceae bacterium | reverse complement strand
CCAATCCAGCGCCGGGTGCCTGCTGGAAATCACCTCCCGCGGCGCCAACCCCGTGCGCCTGCCCACCGGCGAGAGCCGCGGCTTCCTGGAGGACGGCGACGAAGTGATCCTCACCGCCCGCTGCGAAGCGGAGGGGTTCGTCGCCATCGGGCTAGGGGAATGCCGGGGGGTGGTCCGGGCGGCTTTGTAGCTTCTACCTCCCCATCGCGGCAGCGATGGCCGGTGGCCCCCCTCCCCCGCTACGCGGGTGAGGTAGAATAGAAAAGGGGCCCGGCGGACCGGGCCCCTTCCTTTACTCTGAGTCGCTGCGACCAGATCAGAAGTTGATGTTGATCGTGGAGCGCCGGTTCAGCGGTTCCTTCACGCCATCCGGAGTCGGCACGGCCAGATCGGTCTTGCCCTTCCAGTCGACTTGCAGAGTGCTCTGGGTCACGCCAGCCGCCACCAGGGCGTCGGCGGTCGCCTTCGCCCGACGTTCGGACAGCCGCATGTTGTAGGCGGCCGAGCCGGAGGTGTCGGTGTGGCCGACCACCACCACCGAAGTGGGGGTGCCCGACTTGGCGTAGTCGGCAGCCTGTTGAACCACGGCCTGGGCTTCCGGCGTCAGGATGTACTTGTCGAAGGGGAAGTACACCACGAACTCCTTGGCCACGGGCGCCGGCGGCGGAGGCGGCGGCGGAGGCGGCGGGGGAGGCGGCGGCGGAGGCGGAGGAGGCGGAGGAGGCGGCGGCGGGGGAGGCGGCGGCGGCGGCGGCGGCGCGAACATGTAGCGCAGGCCGATCGTGACCGTGTTGTCCCACGTCTTGTGGTTGAACTCGCCGAGCTGCAGCGGAATGCCGCTGCCGGTCGCGAACGATACCGTGTCGAGGGTCTGGTGCGAGCCCATCCCGCGGTAGGTCAGGTCGACCGCCCAATTGGTGTCGATGTCGTAGGTGGCGCCGCCGATGAGCTGCCAGGCGAAGTGCGTGTTGTCGCCCTTCGCATGGAAGAACTCGGGGCTGGCGTAGACCGCCGAGCCCGGGATGTTGATGACGCCGCCCACGCGGGCCTTGTTGTAATCGACGCCCGCGCCGGCTCCGACGAACGGGTGGAACTGCGACTGCGGGAAGAAGTCGTAGATGATGTTGGCCATCGCGGTCAGCTGATCGGAATAGCCTTTCGGACGACCGCAGGTCCCGGACGCGCTCGAAAGTGCGCACACGCCAATCGGCGCGCCGGCGGTCAGCGGGCCATGGAAGTAATCCAGGCTGCCGTTCCGCCAACCGAGTTCGAGTTCAGCGCGCCAGTTCGGATCGAACCGGTAGCCGAGACGGCCGAAGGCCGCCCAGTCGGTCTTGGTCTTCAGACGCCAGCGCGCTTCGAGCCCATTCGGCTTGAGATTTGCCGAGTGAGCTTCCGGGGTGCCCTTGTCCCAGTTCGCTCCGATGTCCCACGCGGTGTACCACCCGCTGGGTTCGGCCCATGCGGCGGACGCCAAAAGCAACGCAATTGCAGCTCCGCCCAACGGAGCAAGATCACGAGATCTCATTGAGTACCCCCTTATTCACAAACCCGGGTCAGCTCTGTTGAAGCTGGTTTGGACCTGGCCCGGAACGGCTGAGCCAGAGCCTTGTTCCAACACGCTGCACGCGGACTTGGTCCAAGTCATTTAAGGTCGTCAGTTGTGGCGCCCAGGCCACAGTTCGAAGCCTGGGCGTGTAGAGACAGAATTCGCCGGCTCCGTCGCCCAACGACAGATCCATGCTTGTTCACTGTTAAGCCCGAGCCCGGCCCGGCGCAATGGTTTGATGCGACAAATCGTCCATCTGTGGCCCGAAAACCGCGCTTCACGCGCCGGATTGTCTCAGTATTGAGCAAGCATTCGCCCCAGACGACAAAGTTTCTGCATCGGCGATGCCCGTGTGGCAGGCGAAGGCGGGGCCGCTGTCCCGGGCTTGCCAAATCAACTTCGGAGGAATCGGCCGGTTAGGCTGGCGCGGAAACCTGTCCGGCGGCGTATCTCTTGATCGCTTCTGCTCTGAGCTTCTTGCGCCGGTAAACCTCGGCGTGGCGGACAAAGCCGGCGCGCTCATCCATGGCCACATAAGCCTGGGCCCGTCCCTCGTCCCAACCCCGGCGATGGGGCGCTTCCTCGAGCTCGGCCAGCAGCGAGGGTCGGAAGTAACCGAGATCGATCTCGGTCTTGAGTTCGGTCGTGGTGAGGGCTCCCGTTCCCAGCATCAGCCGCACCTCCTGAAGCCAGTGCGGGCCGTTCCGGTTGATCGCCGAGACCCAGGGCTGGGTGTCCATGTCGGTGTAGTGGATCAGCCGCGTCTCGGGACCCCAGTGCTCCAGGCTGTTCCAGGCGAAGGGGACGGCGTAGCGGATCTCGTCTTCCGGCAGGATGCACAGCTCGTACATC
>DASRSH010000068.1:0-4370 GCA_035656575.1 Opitutaceae bacterium | reverse complement strand
CGACCCGGCGGCCCGCCGCCTCGCTCCCCATCCCGAAGCGGCGAGACGCCGCTTCCACTTGCCCGCCCGCTGGCGCACTGCCCTCGACTCCCGCCGCGCCGCCCACCTCCTCCGCCAAATCCGAGTCCGCGACACCGCTTGCGACCAACTCAATCTGGCCGACAACGACTATCTCGATCTCGCCCGCGATCCCGCCGTCATCGCCGCTGCCGCCGATTCCCTCCGCCACCACGGCACCAGCGCCGCCGCTTCACCGCTGATCACCGGCTGGAAATCCACGCACGAGACTCTGGTCCAGACGCTCTGCGGCTGGCTCGGCTTCTCCCACGGCCTTCTCTGGACCAGCGGCTACGCCGCCAATTCCGCGGTGCTCGGCACGCTGCCGGAGAAAGGCGACCTGATCTTCGCCGACCGCCTCATCCATGCGAGCATGGTCGCCGGTCTCGTGCGCAGCGGCGCTCGCTTCAAGCGTTATCCGCATCTCGATCTCGATCGCCTCGAGTTGGAACTGAGCCAAGCCCCTTCCGATGCCGGCACCGCCTTTGTCGTCACCGAAACCATCTTCAGCATGGACGGCGACTACCCGGACCTGCGGCGACTGGCCCGGCTCAAGCGCGACTACCGGTTCATCCTGATCGTCGACGAGGCGCATGGTCTTGGCTGGTACGGGCCAACGGGGTCAGGCTTGGTCGCCGAATGCGGCATCGCGGAGGACGTGGACGTCCTCGTCGGCACGCTGGGCAAGACTCTGGGATCGGGCGGCGCTTTTACTTTATTCCGGAACAAGGATTTGCGGGATTACCTAGTCAATCACGCGGGGGAATTCATCTATTCCACCGCGCTTCCGCCGCCTGCGGCGGCCGCGGCGCTGGCTGCCATTGGCCGGATTCGGGAGCTTGCAGCCGGCCAGCGCGCCTGGCGCGAGCAGTCCTCGCGCTTTCGCGCCCAATTGCGGGCGGCCGGCTGGAACGCGCCGCCGGGCGATTCGCCGATAGTGCCTGTCCCCCTGGGCGACGAGGCCGCGGCGCTTAGGGCCGCCCGCGCGCTTCGCGGCGAGGGAATCCTCGCCGCGGCCGTTCGTCCGCCGACGGTCCCGGCCGGAACCAGCCGGCTGCGATTTTCACTGAAGCGCACGTTCGAGGCCGCGGCGGCGAAGCGAGTCTTGGACGCTCTCGACGGCGTGCGGCCACGCCGGCTCCGATGCGCCTGGGTGCTGGGGTGGGCGGTCCCGCCGGACTGGTTTCGGGAGCTGGTGCGCGCCGTCTTTCCCGAGGCCGAGCATCACCTGATTGCGGCAAACGCGGCATTTCGCGCCGAACTCGAGAGGGTGGGGCCCTGCGATCTGATTGCCGGCTATTCCTTGGGATCCTTTCTCCTGCTCGGCGCCGCCAATGACGGTTGGACGCCGGCTGCCGGTACCGTGGCGCTGCTCGCACCCATTTGGCGTTTTCCCGACCGCGCGGGCCTGCGCGCGCTCCGGCGCCTGCTCGCCTCCGACCCGGCTGCCGCCCTGGCGGGGTTCTACCGCAGCGCGGGATTGCCGGATGCCGCGCAATTTCCCCCGCCGCCGCTGGAGGATTTGGCGTGGGGCTTGGACCAGCTTGAGCGCCCGGGCTGGGACGTTCGTTTGCCGCCCGGCTGGCGGGCGCTTGTGGGTTCCGGGGACCGGCTGCTGAAGGAGACCGGCCTCAAGGAGCAGGTGCCCGAGCTGCAGGTCGTTTCCGGTGACCACCATCCGAAGCCGCTGCTGGAGGCCCTCAAACGGACGCTGGCAGCGGGCGGCCTGCGGAGCCTCCCGAACGAAGCCGCCCGCTGAATGATGCCGACGACCCATATTGAGCAGAGCTTCGGGCGCGCCGCGGAGCGGTATATCCGCCATGCCGCCGTCCAGCGAGACCTTGCCCGCTGGTTGTCGGAATGGGCGCCCTCCCTCCGGCGGGGCCAGGCGCTTGAACTCGGCGCCGGGCCGGGCGTCCTGACGGAGTTTCTCCTTCCCTGGAAAGGGGAATATCTGGCCTCCGACCTGAGCAGCGCCATGTGCACGGCGGGTCGGAAGCGATTTCCGGATATCGGCTGGCGCCGCGCGGCCGCGGAAAATCCCCCGCCCGGACCGTGGAATTGGATCTTCACCAGCAGCATGCTACAGTGGGTCGACGACCCCGCCCTGGTGCTCCGCGCCTGCCGCGGAGCCCTTGCGCCCGGGGGCCGGATCCTGGCCGGCTTCTTCGTCGCCCCGACGCTGCCGGAGTGGGAGCGGACGGTCCGGTGCAATGCGGACATTTTCCCTCTCTCCTGGCGCACGGACGCCCATTGGCGCCGCGCGGCGGAACAAGCGGGCCTGCGCGTCCTGCGCTGCGAAAGCGAGTCCCGCACGTTCGTCTATCCCTCCGCCCGCGAATTCCTTCGTTCCCTGCACGCGGTGGGCGCCGCCCCGACCCGGCGGCTGCCGGCCCCGGCGCTCCGCCGGGCCTTGGCATTCTATGAGGACCACTTCAAGGAGGGCACTCAGGGCGTCCGGTCGACCTGGACTTTTTGCCGAATCGAGGCGAGCAATTGACCGTGGCGCAATCGAACCCCTTTCTGGATCCTACCTTTCCCATCCGCTGGTCCGAACTGACGGCGGAGCAAATCGAGCCGTCGATCGGCGAGGCGCTCCAGCAGGCGGAGGCGCATCTCGACGCCATCCGCTCGCTAGATGTGGCCGCCGTGACCTACGAGAACACGTTTCTCGCGCTTGAAGAGGCCACGCTCGGGCTCTCCCAAGCCTGGCACAAGGTCACCCACCTGCAGTCGGTGGCCGATTCTCCCGCCCTGCGCGCCGCGCACAATGCGATGCTGCCCCGGGTCTCCGCCTTCTTCGCCAAGATCCCCCTCGACCCGAAACTCTGGCAGCGGCTGAAGGCGTTCGAAAGCAAGCCCGAGGCGAAACGCCTGGGGGGCATTCACCAGCGGTTTTTCAGCGAAACCCTGGCCGATTTTCGCCAGGCCGGCGCCGACCTGCCCGATGCGGCCCGCGCGCGGCTCGAAGCGGTCCAGACGGAGCTGGCCGAGCTGACCCAGAAATACTCCGAAAACGTCCTCGATGCGACCAACGCCTGGCAGCTGATCGTCGAGGACGAATCCCGCCTGGCGGGACTGCCCGAGCACGCCAAGGCCGCGGCCCGCCGCAGCGCGGAGAGCAAGCAGATCGGCACGGCCGAAAGTCCGCGCTGGCGCTTCACCCTGCACGCTCCCTCGCAGGAGCCGCTCATGACCTATGGCGAGGATGCCGCCCTGCGCGAGGAGTCGTGGAAGGCCGCCATCGCCGTGGGCGCGGCCGCGCCCTTCGACAACACGGACCTGATCCAAAGGATTCTCAAGCTGCGCGCCGAGAAGGCGTCGCTGCTGGGCAAGGCGCATTTCGCCGACTCGGTCCTCGAGCGCCGCATGGCCAAGAGCGGCGAGCGCGCGCTCGCTTTTGTCGAGGACCTGAGGCGCCGCAGCGCGGGCGCCTTCGCCAAGGAAATCGAGGCATTGGAGCAATTCCGGGCGCTGGCGCTGGGCACGACGCCGCGGCGGCTCGCTCCGTGGGAGCTGGCGTTCTGGGCCGAGAAGCTCCGGCGCGAGCAGTACGCGTTCGACGAGGAGGTGCTGCGGCCGTATTTCCCGCTGCCGAGCGTCATTGACGGCCTGTTCGAACTCTGCCGCCGGGTGTTCGGCCTCACGGTCAAGGAACTTCCGACCTCCGGGCCCGGCGCGGTCGAGACCTGGCATCCCGAGGTGAAGGTGTACGAGATGCACGACGCCGAGGGGCGCCACGTGGGCTCCTTCTACGCCGATTGGTTTCCCCGCGAATCCAAGCGCGGCGGGGCGTGGATGAATTACCTCATCACCGGCGGCCCGCTGCCGGACGGCGGCCGCGCGCCGCACATCGGGCTGATTTGCGGCAATCTTACGCCGCCCGCGGGCGAGCGGCCCGCGCTGCTGACCCACCGGGAGGTGGAAACGGTCTTCCATGAATTCGGCCACCTGCTTCACCATCTGCTGGGCGAGGTGGAGATCAAGTCGCTCAACGGCGTGAACGTCGCCTGGGACTTCGTCGAACTGCCGTCCCAGATCATGGAAAACTGGTGCTGGGAGCGGCCGAGCCTCGATCTCTTTGCCCGGCACTATCAGAGCGGGTCCGTGATCCCCGAGGACATCTTCAAGAAGATGATCGCGGCAAAGAATTTCCGGGCCGCTTCCGCCATGATGCGCCAGCTCGCCTTCGCCAAGATGGATCTGCTGCTGCATATCCGCGCCGCGGAATTCGCCGCGGAGCCGGACGCCGGGCCGAAGGCGCGCGCGGCCGTCGCCGACTGCCTGATTCCGACCCGGCCGCCGGCGCCGAC
>DASRSH010000067.1:0-11282 GCA_035656575.1 Opitutaceae bacterium | reverse complement strand
ACGTTGGATGGTTAAAAAATTCGGATGCTTCAGCCCGCGGCGCGGACCTTGGCTTGGAGGACGTTGGCGAGCGCTTGCGGCACCGCGTTGAGGACGCGAACCGTCATCGTGCCCGGCTGCGAAACCAGGCCGAGGAACTGGGCGCGCAGCGTTTCCAGGGAGGGCATGTCCGCGAGCTGCTGCACTTCCGCCGCGGTGATGAGCTTCCGGCCGAGGACGCCGGCCTTGACCTCGACCTTCTGCTTGTCCTTGAAGAACTGCTTGAGCACCTTGGCCACGCCGGGCGAGTTCTTGCCGCCGACGATGATCGCCGTCGGGCCGCTGAGGGCCTTTTCGACCTCGGGCAGGCCGAGGGCCTGGGCGGCGACGCGCAGCGAGCTGTTCTTGATGACGTGGAATTCCGCCTTTTCCGCGGCGAGCTTCGCGCGCAGGTCGGCCACGTCGGCGACCGTCGCCCCGGTGAAATTCGCCAGGATGACGTAGTCGGACTTCTTGAGGTGCGTCTGCACCTCGTCGATCAGGTATTGCTTTTCCGCTCTCATGGTGGGCCGGGCTTCAGTATTGGCTGTATTCGGTGGACGCGACGCGGACCGCGGGGCTCTGCGAGGACGAAAGGGCGACCGTGCGGATGTAGTGGCCCTTGAAGGCGGCGGGCTTGGCCTTGCCGACGGCGTCGATCACCGCCTGGGCGTTTTCGAGAATCTGGTCGGGGGAAAAGGAGCGCTTGCCGATGCCGACGCCGATGTTGCAGGTCTTGTCCATCTTGAACTCCACGCGGCCGGCCTTGACGGCCTTGATGCCCGCGGGAATGTCGTCGGTGACCGTGCCGCTCTTCGGATTGGGCATCAGCCCCTTGGGGCCGAGGACGCGCGCGATCGTGCGCACGGTCTTCATCGCCTCGGTGGTCGCGATCGCGACGTCGAAGTCGAGCCAGCCCTCGTTGATCTTCTGCATCACGTCCTGGAGCCCGGCGTGATCGGCCCCCGCGGCCAGCGCCGTCTTGGGATCGTCGGTGAAGACGAGGACGCGGACCTTCTTGCCCGAGCCGTTGGGCAGCGGCGTCGTGCCGCGGACCATCTGCTCGCCGGCCGTCGGATCGACGCCCAGGCGGAAGGACAGCTCGACGGTCTCGTCGAACTTGGCCTTGGGGAATTTCGTGAGGATCTCCACCGCTTCCTTGAGCGGATAATCCTTGGCCAGGTCGGCGACCTTGACCGCGTTGCGGTAGCGTTTGCTTTGTTTTTCCATGGTTCCTTGCGGTGCGAACGTCCGGCTTCGCCTTGTGGCCTGCGCCGAGACTCCCGCGGGATGAGTGTTGAGACGAAAGTTAGTCGACCACCTCGAGGCCCATGTTGCGGGCGGTGCCGGCGATGATGCGCATTCCGGCCTCTTCGCTCTTCGCGTTGAGGTCCTTCTGCTTGAGCTTCACGATCTCGAGGATCTGCTTGCGCGTGACCTTGCCCACCTTGTCCTGGTTGGGCCGGGCCGAGCCGCTGGCGATGTTCGCCGCCTTCTTCAGCAGCACCGAGGCCGGCGGGGACTTCAGGATGAAGGTGAAGCTCTTGTCGGAGAAGACGGTGATGATGACCGGCAGGATCATCCCGTTCTGATCCTTGGTCTTGGCGTTGAATTCCTTGCAGAACGCCATGATGTTGACGCCTTGCGCACCCAGCGCCGGACCGACCGGCGGCGCGGGATTGGCGGCTCCGGCGGGGAGCTGCAGGCGGATGTAACCCTGAATCTTCTTGGCCATTTTGGTAAATTACTCGGTGAGACGCTGCACCTGCCAGTACTCCAGCTCGACCGGCGTGAACCGTCCGAAGATCGAAACCGAGACGCGCAGCTTGCCGCGCTCCGGGTCGATCTCGTCGATCCGGCCGTTCAGGTTGGCGAACGGCCCGTCATTGATCTTGACCTCCTCGCCCACGGCATACTGCACCTTGGGCACTTCCTTGCCGTTGGCGGCCTCGATGCGCGCCCGGATCTCGTCGATTTCCTTCTGCTGCAGCGCGGCGGGATGCTCGCCCCCGACGAACCCGATCACCCCCGCCACTTCCTTGACGAAGTACCAGGGCTTGTTGATCAGCTTCGCGTCCTCGCCATAGAGCCGCATCTGGATGAAGACGTAGCCCGGATACAGCTTGCGGACCTTGGTCGACTTCTTGCCGTTCTTGACCTCGGAAACGACTTCGGTCGGCAGCAGCACCTCGAAGATGTGGTCGTCCAGCTCCTCGGCCGTCTTGAACTTCTCGATGTACAGCTTCACCTTGTTCTCCTGCCCCGAAAGGGTGTGCAGGGCGAACCACTGGGCGCCGGCGGGAGCTTGGGTTTGCGCGCTCATGACACCCAGGAGGTGAGGAGGGTGACGACCTGCGAGACCGAGAAGTCGCTGATGGCGGTGAAGATCCCCAGCAGCAGCGTGGTCGCGATCACGATGATGGTGGAATCCACCAGCTCGGCGCGCGTCGGCCACGAGGCCTTCTTCAGCTCGTCGATCATCTCGACGAAGAAGATGCGTGTGGTGCTAAAGGGATTTTTCATGAACGGCGGGAAGAATGGCAGGGGCGGAGGGACTCGAACCCCCAACCGACGGTTTTGGAGACCGCTACTCTACCAATTGAGCTACACCCCTGAGTGCGCCGGGGAGCCTTATTCGACGATATCGGTGATGCGGCCGGCGCCGATGGTGCGACCGCCCTCGCGGATGGCGAAGCGCTGGGCCTTCTCCATCGCGATCGGAACGATCAGCTCCAGGTCGACGTTGATGTTGTCGCCCGGCATGATCATCTCGACGCCCTTGGGCAGCGTGATGACGCCGGTCACGTCCGTCGTCCGAAAATAGAACTGCGGACGGTAGCCGTTGAAGAACGGCGTGTGGCGGCCGCCCTCGTCCTTGGAGAGGACGTAGATCTCGGCCTTGGCCTTCTTGTGCGGCGTGATGGACTTCGGGGCGGCCAGGACCTGGCCGCGCTCGATGCCTTCCTTTTCGATGCCGCGCAGGAGCACGCCGACATTGTCGCCCGCCTGGCCCTGGTCGAGCAGCTTGCGGAACATCTCGATGCCGGTGACGACGGTCGAGGTGGTGTCGCGCAGGCCGACGATCTCGACGGTGTCGTTCAGCTTGACGATGCCGCGCTCGATGCGCCCGGTGGCGACGGTGCCGCGGCCGGTGATCGAGAACACGTCCTCGACCGACATCAGGAAGGGCTTGTCGATCTCGCGGACCGGCTCCGGAATCTCGGAATCGATCGCGGCCATGAGCTGGCCGATGGCCTCGACGCCCTCCGGCTTGCCCTCGAGGGCCGCCGTCGCGGAGCCGCGGATGATCTTGGCGGCCTTGCCGTCAAACTGGTACTTGTTGAGCAGGTCGCGGATCTCCTCCTCGACCAGGTCGAGCAGGTCCTTGTCGTCGATCAGGTCGACCTTGTTCAGGAACACCACGATCTTCGGCACGCCGACCTGGCGGGCGAGCAGGATGTGCTCGCGCGTCTGGGGCATCGGGCCGTCGGCCGCGGAAACGACCAGGATCGCGCCGTCCATCTGGGCGGCGCCCGTGATCATGTTCTTGACGAAATCGGCGTGGCCGGGGCAGTCGACGTGCGCGTAGTGGCGCTTCTCCGTCTCGTACTCCACGTGGGCGACCGAGATCGTCACGATCTTGGACGCATCGCGCACCGTGCCGCCCTTGGCGATGTCCGCGTAGGACTTGAACTCGGCGAAGCCCTTCTTCGACTGCACCGCCAGAATGGACGTGGTCAAAGTGGTCTTGCCGTGATCGACGTGGCCGATCGTGCCGACGTTCACGTGCGGTTTTTTGCGTTCGAATGTTCCTTTAGCCATGGAGTTTGGGACTGTTGATGATGTACTGAGAGATGTGTGTGAACCGCCCGCGCCTGGAGCCCAGAACCGGATTTGAACCGGCGACCTCGTCCTTACCAAGGACGTGCTCTGCCAACTGAGCTATCTGGGCAGACAGAGACTGGCGGTCAAAAAACGTAAAAGAGGGAAGAAAGTGGACATCGCGTTTCCCTCCGTCAACAGGAATCTGGCCCGCTCCTGGAAAAAGAGACGCAGGCGCTACGGGCCCACCGAGATCCGATAAAAGCCAGCGCCCAAACGGTGGTCGAAAGAGAGCCGGGCGTCGAGCTGTTTTTCGAATGACACCACGTCCCCGGACTCCCGCTCCACCCCGGGCGCCGAGGTGCCGGCGGACGCCTCCGAAGAAGGCGTCCGAAGATAGCCTGTCCCCGTTCCCAGCGTTCCCACGGCTGCTGGAACCGGATCGCCCAGCACCCCATCGGCGCCCACGGTCACAAAGTAGATGTCCGGCCGCACCGCGCCGGCCGCTTCGCTTGAGTCTGGAAACTGCCTAGGCAGGGGTTCCGATATAACCACTTTACCGGTAAGCATATCAACGACTTCCATCCAGCCGGCCCGCTTGGGCAGCACCACCGGGGCCACGTCCCTACGCCCCAGGCCCAAGGCCGGATTTCCCGGGGGGTGGATCTGCAAGGCGGCAGCCGGACCGTTGGGCACCGGCATCGGCGGCGGAAGATTCAATTGCAAGTCCGTGGCATGAAAAGCCAGTTCAGGCGCCTCCCTCCATGCCAGGCGGGAGTAGGCCACAGCCAGGCCCGACTTGGGTGAGGTCCGGGTAGCGGCGGTGAGGGGGGACGGCAAAAACAGGGTGGAAGGATCCATCAGGCGGGCCTCCTGCGCCACGGCCGGTTCAGGCTGGCTGCCTTCCCACGTGACGATCAAGGCGGAGCCGCCGGAGGACCGCGCCGCCTGGGCGACGATGGGCACATCCAGGAGCACATAAAGGGCGCCCGTGCCAATCAGGCCGCCAATCGCGGCAAAAACCCAGTCCATCTTCACGGCACTTTTGACGGGCGGGCGGCGATGATCGTGCTGGTGAAGCCGGCCCGGCCGGCGATGCTCACAACGCGGGCGAGAGCGGAGGTGGGCAAACCGCCATCCGCGAGGATCAGCAGCACCGGGCGCACCCCTTTGGTCCCGAAAACGGCCCCACCCCTCGCCGACCTGGCCCGCAGCCACGCCGCGAGCTGGTCCGCCGTCATGAGGCCGTCCGACGTCAAGATCTGCCCGGAGGCGCGGATGCTCACGTAGGCGGTCGCCGGGGCCGCCCCATCGCGCGCCCCGGCCGCCGCCGGCAGAAAGGTGCCGGGAAGCCCCGGCGCGAGCACGAAACGCGAGCCGAAGGCCAGAAAAAAGAGGGCCGTCAGCCCCACGTTGACGAAAAACACATACTCCATCCGCCGGGGAGGCGGGGACAGGCGGGAGGCGAGGTCGAGGGGGCGGGAGATCATCCGGCTTCGCCTGGGGGGCTGCGCCGGGATGTATCCGGCTTCTCGGGATCTTGACTATGCCGGGAGGGGGGCGGGGGCGCGCTTTCGGGGCTGCGCGGGGATGGAGGGGGTGGCTCGATTTCGGAGCTGGGGCGGGAGCCGGGCGGCTTCTCGACGTCCGGGCTTTTTTTGGGGGTGCGGAAGTCGGTTTGAAGGTAGCGCATGATCTCGTTGCCGGCCCACTCGAGGTCGCGGACGATCGCGCGCACGCGCGCGGTCAGAAAATGGTGCGCCAGCCAGGCCGGGATCGCCAGCATCAGGCTCGCGGCGGTGACCAGCAGCGCCTCGCGGACTCCGCGCGACATTTCGTCCGCCGTGGCGTAGCCGGCGTCGAAGGCGCCGAGCGTCGTGAGAAAGCCCAGCACCGTGCCGAGCAGGCCCACCAGCGGCGCCGCCTGCGCAATGGCCGCGATCGAACCCAGCCGGCGCTCGAGCGAGGGCAGCTCGACCAGCGCGGCCTCCTGCACCGCGAAGCGCATCGTCTCGGCGTCGTCCGCGGCGTGCAGGAGCGCGGCCTTGACGACCGCCGCCACCGGGCCCGGAGTTTCCTCGCACACCGTCACCGCCTCGACCAGGCGGCGCTTGGCCAGGATGTTCTTGATTCCATCCAGGAACGCCGAGGAGCTGATCTGGCCGCGGTGCAGGTAAAGCGTGCGCTCGATGAACAGCACCAGGGTCAGGAAGCCCAGCGCGAGCAAAACCCACATCATGGGCCCGCCCGAGCTGAATACGGTCGCGTGAGGGGGCGGCATGGACGCGGATCAGTCTGGCGCCGGCGCGCCCGAAAGCGAAAGCCTTTTTCGCACCAGGGCGGCGTCAAGCAGGCCGGCCTTTTCGCCGATCTCCAGCGCGGTCTTCGCCTCCGCCGCGCGCCCGTCGGCCAGCAGCAGGTCGCCCAGGTCCAGGACCGTCCGCGCCATCCAGTAGCGGCCGGTGGACCCGAGCGCCGCCGCGTGCAGCAGGAAGGGGTCGATGACCTCGCCGAACCACACGTTCTGCGCCTCGGCATCCTGCCGTCCCCGCCGGTACAGTTCGCCCAGCTTGCAGCCGGCCTCGACCCGGATGTCCGTGCCGTCCGGGCGGGCCTCCAGGTCCTCCCGCTCCAGCACGTCCTGGTAGAGCGAGGCCGCCTTCTCCGCATGGCCGGGGTCGGCGGCCAGCGCGCTGTGGCAGTCGCCCAGGGCCAGCTCGGCCAGGACCCGGTCGGGCGCGCGGGCGAAGCGCGGGTTGTTCAGCAGCGACTCGTAGGTCTGCTGCGCCAGGTCGAAGCGGTTGCGGCTGCGCAGCAGGTTGCCCTCCTCCAGGCGCGCGTCGAACGTCAGCGGGCTGTCGGGATAGGACTTGATCAGCCGCTCGATCAGCTCCCGCGCCCGGTCCAGCTCCGCCGGCGTGCCCACCCGCTCCGCGAGCTGCGCGGCCTGGAACAGCGCCGTGTCGGCGTACCCGCTGTCCGGATGCTGGTCGGCCAGCTGCAGGAGCAGGCGCGACGCCGCCGGCACCTGCCCGGCCGCGGCCGCGTGCGCCGCCTCGGTCAGGAACGACTCCACCGCGGCGTCCGACCGCGGCCACTCGGCCCGCAGCCGCTCCAGCGCGGCGCGGGCGGCGGCGTCGCGCCCCAGCGCGAAGAGGGCCCGCCCCTCGAGCAGCGGCCCCCAGGCGCGGATCTGCGCCCGCAGCGCCTCGGGCACCCGGGCGGTGGCGGCGTCCAGCCCGCCCGCCAGCCGGAGGGCCTCCTCGTATTGGCCGTTTTCATACGCGAGGTCGGCCTGCAGCCACGCCATCCGCCCGTGGAGCTCGGGAGGCATCCCCACGCCGGGCGGCTCGCGCAGGACGCGGTTGACGCGGGCGTAGGCCGCCGCCATGTCCCCGCGCTGCTGCAGGGCGAAGGCCAGGTTGAGCTCGCAGCGCCACCGGTCCACGACATTGAAATCGGGCGAGCGCGCCATCTCGTCGATGAGAGCGGCGGCCCGTCCCAGGGCCCCGGCCAGGATCTCGGACTCGACGCGCTGGAAGCGCAGTTCGCTCAGCGGCATGCCGGCGGGCGGCCGCCGGATGACGGCGGCGTAGGCCGCTCCCGCGGAGCGGAAGTCGGCCGGGTCTCCCCCGCGCAGCCCGGCGCGGAACCAGGCCTCGGCCGCCACCACGCCAAAGAGGGCCTTGCCGTCGGCCCAGGCGGTCGCCTCGCGGGCCTGGCCGGCCAGCGCCGCGGCCGCCCGGTAGCGCTCCTGGTTCCAGGCCCCGCGGGTCTGCACCGCCAGAGCGTCGGGCTTCAGTTCGGAGCCGGGAAAGGCGGTCAGCAGCCGGTCGGCGTATGCGATCGCATCGGCCGGGCTGCCTTCCTCCAGCGCCTCGCGCGCCCGGTAGAGCAGGAGATCGTCGAGCAGGGGCGAGCGCGCATTCGCCGGATCGGCGATCATCCGGTCCAGGATCCGGCGGAACTCCGCGCGCTGCGGATCCCCGCGCGAGGCCTCGGCCAGCATCTCCAGGGCCACGCGGCGGCGGTCCTCGTCGCCGCCGCGCTCGAGCAGCGCCTCGAGGGCGGCGCGCCCGGCCCCGCCCTCCGCCCCGCCGATCACCCCGGCCAGCAGGTGAAAGTCGTCCACGCGGGCCTGGCTGCCGCGGTCCCGGCGCAGGCGGGCCAGGTTGGCGGCCAGCAGCCGCAGGGCGTCCGGCTTGCGCCCCAGTTCGTCCAGCATCACCGCCAGGGCGCGCGCATAGTCGTAGCCCAGCGGCTGCCCGGCGCTGCGCTCCGCCTGGGCCTGCGCCTCCTGCAGCTGATCCGGCGTCGGCGGCGCATGCCGCAGCGACTGCTCCGTCTCGGCCAGCAGAAAGCGCGCCCGCGCCAGTCCGGATTCCGCGCCGGCTTCAGCCTGCCGAAACAGGATCTGGGCCAGCGGAGAGTCGCCGTCGATGCCGGCCAGGACACCCTGCAGATAGTCGTACCAGGCGCGGTCCTCCGGCGTCAGATCGCCCGGCACGCAGTCCTGGGCCTGTTCCCGCGCCTCGTCGATGCGGCGCAGGGCCAGATCGGTCAGCCCCTTGCGCAGGTGCCACAGCGCGCTGCCGTGGTCGGGGCTGGAATCGAGCACGGCGTCCGCCTCCTCCGCCCGGCCGGCGTCCAGCAGCGACGCGGCCAGCGCCAAGTCCAGGCTCGGACGATTGGCCCCGGGAGCCGCCAGCGCCTGGCGGTACAGCGAAGCGGCCACTTCGGGCAATCCCATTTCCTGGGCCTGCGGGGCCGCCAGCCGCACAAAACTCAGCCCCGCCGGCGACACCGGATTCGGAGCGGGGGCGAACAGGACAGGCCCAATGAGGCTTTCCTGGGCCGCCAGGGTTCCGGCCGCCGCGAGCAGAAGCGCAACGAGCTTAAAAGGGGTCATGTACCAATATTCAACAAGCCGGATCCGGCTTGTTGAATATTGGTACATGACCCCTTTCGCCGGCCATGACACGCAAAATGAAAACGCGCCTTTGCGCCCGGGCCGGTTCCCGTTATGCTGGCGGCATGTCCACCGACCTGACCGAGCTCTATCAGCAGGTCATCCTCGACCACAATCGGCGGCCGCGCAACCGCGGCAAGCTGCCGTCCGCCAACCGGGTGGCCCACGGCGACAACCCCTCCTGCGGCGATCAGTGCGATGTCTACCTCCAGTTGGATGGGGACCGCATTGCGGACATCCGCTTCGACGGATCCGGCTGCGCGATCTCGCAGGCGGCGGCCTCCCTGATGACCACCCAGGTCAAGGGCAAGACGGCGGCAGAGGTGCAGGCGCTTTACGATGCCTTTCATGAGATCGTGACCACGGGAAAGGAGCCGGAGGAGATTTCCGACCTCGCCGCGTTCGCGGGCGTCCACGCCTTTCCGGCCCGGATCAAGTGCGCCACGCTGAGCTGGCACGCCACCCTCAACGCCCTGCGCGGCGAAGCCGCGCCGGCCACCACCGAAAGCCATGTCGATTGATACGACCGTGGAAGCGGCGTCCTCGCCGCTGCCCGACCCCTGGAAGAACATTCGCGACGAATTCCCCGCCCTGCACCAGTCGGTGAAGGGCAAGCCGTTGATCTACTTCGACAACGCCGCGACCGTGCAGAAGCCGCGGCGGGTGATCGAGGCCCTGGCCGATTTCTACCGCCGCGACAACGCCAACGTCCACCGCGGCCTGCACGCGCTCTCCATGCGGGCGACGGACGCTTATGAAGGGGCCCGCGGGCGCGTGGCCCGCTTCCTGGGCGCCGCGGCGCCGGAGGAAATCATATTCACGCGCGGCACCACCGAAGCGATCAACCTGGTGGCGGCGGCCTGGGGCGCGGCCCACTTGCGGAGCGGCGACGTGATTCTGCTCACGGAGATGGAGCACCACAGCAACATCGTGCCTTGGCAGCTCATCGCGCAGCGGACCGGGGCGCAGCTCCGCTATCTGCCGGTCACGGGCGACGACGGCCTGCTCGACCTGTCGCAACTGGACCGCCTGCTCACCCCCGAAGTGAAGGTCTTCGCTTTCACCCACGCCTCCAACACCCTCGGCACGATCAATCCCGTCGCCGAACTGTGCGCCCAGGCGCGGCGCGTGGGCGCCATCACGGTGGTCGACGGCGCCCAGGCGGCCGGACACCTGCCGGTGGATGTCCGCGCCCTGGGCTGCGACTTCTACGCGATTTCGGGCCACAAGATGTGCGCCCCGACCGGGATCGGCGCCCTCTACGGGCGCCAGGCCCTGCTGGATGCCATGCCGCCCTACCAGGGCGGCGGCGGGATGATCGAGCACGTCGACCTGCTGTCCAGCCGCTGGAAGCCGGCGCCGGAGCGTTTCGAAGCCGGCACGCCCAATTTTGCCGACGCCTACGCCTTCGGGGTGGCGTGCGATTATATCGACGCGCTGGACCGCCGCCGCGTCGCCGCCCACGACCAGCGCCTCGGCCAGCTCGCCTACGATCGGCTCGCGTCGATCCCCGGCATCCGGCTGCTCGGCCCGGCCCGCGGCCGCGGGGGCGTGGTCAGCTTCGCGTTCGCCAACGTCCATGCGCATGACGTGGTGACGTTCGCCGACGAGGACGGAGTGGCCCTGCGCGGGGGGCACCATTGCAACCAGCCATTGATGCGGCGGCTGGGGCTGACCAGCACGGCCCGGGCCAGCTTTTACGTCTACAACACCGAAGCCGAAATCGAACCGCTGACGGCGTCGCTGCGCCGCATCGTCCGTTTCTTCAGCTGACCGGGGCGGTGGCGCGCTCCGCCAGGGCCTGGTCGATGGCGGCGCGCAGCTCTTCGGGCTTGAACGGCTTTGGCAGGATGAGCTTGGCGCCCAGCTTTTGGGCGATGCCCAGCATGCTCTTCGGTCCGACCACGTTCGAACTCATCGCGATCACCGCGGGAGGATGGGTCCGGCGGCGCAGGGCGATCATCAGCTCCAAGCCGTCGCCGTCGGGCATGTAGATGTCCGTCAGCAGCAGATCGGCCGGCTCGGCTTCCAGCAGCCGCAGCGCTTCGGGTCCGCTTCCGGCCGAGCGGACGCGGTGCCCCGTGTCCGCGAGCGCCTTCTCCACGAAGATGCGCACGGAGCGGGAGTCGTCGACGATCACAATGGAAGCCATGAAATAAAATATCGGGGAGGGGCAGGCCGAGAGCCGCCTCCCCGCCCGCTGCTCCAGATATCGGCCCGGCGCGGGCGAAATTTAGGGAAGAAACCCCAAGCGATCGCCCCACTCGGCGCGGCGGGCCTGGCGAAAGGCCTCCCCTTCGCGCTTGGTGACCAGCCGCTCCGCCGCCGTGCCGTCCGCCTGGCAGAGCTTGAGCCAGACGCGCCCCGGAGCCGTCCGCGGCGGCATGAGCACGCGGGCAGCCGGGCGGGGGGCAGAAGCGGCATCCCCGCCGTCCGCCTTCGACTGAAGCGGCGAGGACGCCGCTTCCACCGG
>DASRSH010000066.1:0-13831 GCA_035656575.1 Opitutaceae bacterium | reverse complement strand
ACGAGGACGAACGCACCGACGAATTCAGCGAGGACAAAGAGCCGGCCCATCAGCACCCACAGGACGGCGCTCAGTTCCACGACGAGGTTGGTCGAGGCGAACATGAAGGCCAAGGCCACGGGGAGGGCGGCGCCTTTCTTGAAGGCCGTCTTGCCGGCGGCGGTGGCGGCGTAGGAGCAGGAGGAACTGGCGGCGCCCAGGAGGACGGCGCTGGCCATCGACTTGAGGTTCGGGTGGCCGAAGTGCCGGGCGATCCGCTCGCGCGGCACCAATACCTGCAGGAGGGCGGAGATGCCATAGCCCAGGACGAGGGCCCAGAGCGTTTGCCAGAGCATCAGGGCGGCCTCGTAGAATCCGTGCGCAAGCCAGTTCATGTGGGAGATGACGAGCAAGTGGCTGATATGAAATGGCGACGGAATCGCCATTTTCAATTTGAAAATGGCGGTTCTGCCGCCATTTTCGATCAAAATGATCAGGGGCTACATTCCGCGTTTGATCCCGGTGGGTCGGGACAGCTTCTTCCTACTCGGCCCTCGGGGAACGGGCAAGACGCTCTGGGGCCGCCATCATTATCCGGATGCCTTGAGAATCGATCTGCTCGATCCGGAAACAGTGCGCAGCCTGGCGGCGCGGCCCGAGCGCCTGGCGGAGATGGTGGAGGGGCATCCGGAGGCGCGGCAGGTGATCCTCGATGAAATCCAGAAACTGCCCGGACTGCTGGAGGTGGTGCACCTCTTGATGGAGCGCAGGAGCGGACGGCAGTTTATCCTGACGGGGTCCAGCGCCCGGAAACTGCGGCGACAGGGGGTAAACTTGCTGGGCGGCCGGGCGGCCCAACGGCACCTTCATCCCTATCTGGCGGCGGAGTTGGGAAAGGAGTTCAGCCTGACGCAGGCATTGCGGCAGGGGATGCTTCCTGTCGTGTGGTCGGCGGACGATCCCGCCGCGGTGCTCAAAGGGTACAATGCGCTCTATCTGCGGGAGGAAGTGCAAATGGAGGGGTTGGTGCGCAACGTCGGCTCGTTTGCGCGGTTCCTGGAAAGCCTGAGCTTTTCGCATGGCGGCGTCCTCAATCTCAGCAACGTTTCCCGCGAGTGCGAAGTGAGCCGAAAGACGGTCGAGGGCTATCTGGATATCCTGGAGGATCTGCTGCTCGCCTTCCGGCTGCCGATTTTCGCCAAGCGCGCCAAGCGGCTGCTCTATGCCCATCCCAAGTTTTTTTTCTTCGACACCGGCGTCTTCCGGGCCAACCGGCCGGCCGGCCCGCTTGACGCCCCCCATGATATCGAGGGCCCAGCGCTCGAGGGGCTCGTCGCGCAGCACCTCCGCGCCTGGTGCGACTACTCCGATGGCAGCCATAGTCTGCATTACTGGCGGACGTTGGCCAAGGCGGAGGTGGATTTCGTCGTATACGGCGAATCGGGAATATACGCCGTGGAGGTGAAAAATACGGCCCGGATCCGTCCCGAGGATCTTCGCGGACTTCAGCTCTTCGGCGAGGACTATCCGGCCAGCCGCCGGCTGCTGCTGCACCGGGGCGCGGACCGAAGTGTGCGGGAAGGCGTGCTTTGCCTGCCGTGCGAAGAATTCTTGCGGCAGCTGGTGCCGGGCCGGTTTGCGCCAGAGTGAGGCCCCCCGTTCAAGCCAGGAGGGCGCGCAGGGTTTCCAGGTCCATCACGCTGGCGAGGGATTCCTCCTGGACCACCGAGGCCGCCAGCTCGGCCTTGGTGCGCTGCAGCGCGCGGATCTTTTCCTCGATCGTATCCCGGGCGATCAGGCGGTAGGCGATGACCCGGGCCGTCTGGCCGATGCGGTGGGTGCGGTCGATGGCCTGGGCCTCGACCGCGGGGTTCCACCACGGATCGTAGAGCACGACGTACGAGGCGGCCGTGAGGTTGAGGCCGGTGCCGCCGGCCTTGAGCGAGATCAGGAAGACGGACGCGGCGCGGTCTTCCTGGAAGCGCCGGACCAGGCTTTCGCGGTCCTCGGTTTCGCCGGTGAGGAGCAGGTGGCCGATCCGGCGGGTTTCCAATTCCGATTGGATGAGCGCGAGCATCCGGGTGAACTGGGAGAAGACCAGGACCTTGTGGCCTTCGGCGACCAGGGGTTCGAGGGTGTCCAGCAGGGCCTCGAGCTTGGCGCTCGGGGCGTCGCCCGCGTCCCCGGCCAGCCGGGGATCGCAGCAGATTTGGCGCAGACGCAGGAGGGAGGAGAGAATATGAAAGCGCTGGCGCCGGAACTGCTCGTCGGAGGCGATGCCCAGCACGGCCTGGCGGGCGGCTTTCAGCTCGGCCTGGTACAGCTCGGCCTGGCGTCCTTCCAAGGGCACGAGCAGGTCCTCCTCGGTCCGGGGCGGCAGGTCGGCGGCCACCTCAGCCTTGCTGCGGCGCAGCATGAAGTGGCGGATCCTCCGGGAGAGAAGCGCGCGGGCGTCGGGCGACGAGTCGGGATAGCGCCGCGCGAATCCGGCCTGGTCGCCGAGGAGCCCGGGCTGGGCGAAGGCAAAGAGGCTCCACAGGTCGAGCAGCCGGTTCTCGATCGGCGTGCCGGTCAGCACCAGGCGCTGGCGCGCGCGCAGCGCGCAGGCGGCCTTGGCCGTGGCGCTGGCCGGGTTCTTGATGAATTGGCCCTCGTCGAGGATCACGGCGTCCCAGTGGGTCTTGCCGAGTTCGGCGCGCTGCAGGCGCAATTGGGTGTAGTTGGCGATGGTGATGCCTCCGGCGGCGAGGATTTTCCGGCATTCGGGGCTGTTGATGGCGGCGGCGGGAAGCCCGGGCGCGAACACAGCCGCTTCCCGGGCCCAGTTGAACGCGACGGATTTGGGGCAGACGACGAGGGCGCGGAACCGGCGGCGGGCCGGAAGCCGCGCGCGCAGCCACAGGAGCCAGGCCAGCGCCTGGATCGTCTTGCCCAGGCCCATGTCGTCGGCCAGGACGCCGCCCAACTGGTTTTCCGCGAGAAAGGCGAGGAAATGGAATCCCTCCTCCTGATAGGGACGGAGCCGGCCGGCAAAATGCTTGGGGGGCGGCGGAGGGTCGATGTTGCGCAGGGCGGCGACGCGGCGGGCGGCCGCTTCCGCCAGCGGGGCGGGCAGGACGGCCTTGAGGTCCGGGTCGGCAAGGTGCAGGACGTGCAGGCGCGCGGGAACTCCGGGGGCGGAAGCCAGGCCCATCTTGCCCAGGGCCGATTCGGTTTCGGCCTGGTTTTCCACCTGGAGCCGGCGCCAGCCGCGATTGGGCAGGTCGACGAACGCCCCGCGGGCCGCGGCGAGCAGCTCCAGCTCGGCGGGGGTGAACGTGAGGTCGTCGGCCTCGAGCTTGACGTCCACGTCGAACCAGTCGACTCCGCCCGCGGCCTTGGCCCGCAGCCGGTACCGGGCCTTCGCCGGCGGCTCCGCGAGCCCGGCGAATTCCGGGGAGGCGGCCAGCTTCGCGCCGGGCGGCAGCCGCTGGGTCCAGGCGACGAAGCGCTCGGCGAAGTCCGGGGGCAGGGGGCCGCGCCAAGCCTGTTCGGGGCCGTCCCACCACGGGGCGATTTCGCGCAGGAGTTCCGCGGCCTTTTCGGGGCGGGCGAGGTCGAAATCGACCGCCTCGATGCGATCGGACGGCCGCACGGTCCACTTCCAGCCTTCGCCGGTCCAGGTCTGTTCGCAGGCCGGATCGCTGGCGGAGGCGAAGAGCCGGGCCCAGATCTGCCGCAGGCCCGCGTAGGAGTTGCCGATCCAGATTTCGAACCGGGCCTCGGTCGCGGCGCGGCGGATGCGGCCTCCGATCTCGGCCGGGAGGATCACGCCCAGCCGCTCCAGCGCTCCCGCCACCCGGGCGTCCGCCAGCACGGGACGGGGAACGGACGCCTCCGGCAGGGGTGGCGGACCCCGGAAGATCCGGTCGCCGTCGACGTAGTACGGCTCGGGCACGAGTGTGGCCAGGGAGGCCGGAACGGCTTCGCCTTGGGTGTTCGCCAGTTCGAAGGGCACGGGGCCGCCGCCGGGGGCAAGCACCGCGCGCCAGCGCAGCGGCTCGGCCTCAACCTGCCAAGGCTGCCCGGTGGGCCCGCGGATGGCGTCCCGCGCGGCCGCGAGCCGCAGGGCGCCGGAAATGAACAACGGGGAGGGCTCCTGGGCCGCGCTCCAGAGGTGCCCGGGCTCGCCGGCCAGCAGCAGCAGCGCGAGCGCGGTTTCCGGCGGGCTCAGGTGAAAGAGATCTTCGGGAGCGGCGCGGGCCAGTTGGCGCAGCAGGGGCTGGTTGACGGATTTGAAGTTCCTCGCGTCCGGCCGCGCCTCAAGTCGCCAGCCGTCGGGGGTCAGCCGCAGGCGCAGGCCGGCGAGCTTCGTCCGCCACGTCGTGGCGGGTTGAGGAGGCGCCGGCTGGAAGCGGCGATGGTCCTGCAGACGGAGCCGCCAGTGTTCGATCTGCGCCGCCAGCAGCTTGCGGCCGATGGCGGCGCGGATGGAGCCGGTGTCGGTTTTCGGACGCAGGACCTCGGGCAGCGGCCGGCCGGACGCTTCCAGGTCGGCGGCCAGGTATTGCCACAGTTCCCACGGGTCGGCCGGCGGACGATCCTCCCACCAGCCCCGAAAGGCGACGGAGTAGCGCTCGCGCTCGGCCTCCGGGGTCGGGAAGCCCGCCTCGATGTAGGCGCTGCCCGTGAGCTCGCCGCCCGCCCGCTGCAGACGGGCGAAGAGATCGGCGAGGCAGTTGAGGGTCTGCCGGTCGGCCATGGTCAAGGGGCGCTTCAATGCCGAGCGCAGTTCGGGCTCCCAGATGTCCGCGAACGTCCGGCTGGCCGCGGGCGCGGCCTGCTGGAGCCAGAGGACGCCGGCAAACGCGTGGACGCAGCCCGTGAGCCGGCCGCAGGTGCAGTCCGCGTGCCAGCTGCCGTCGGGATGGCGGAACAGTTCGCAGACCTTGGGAATCCAGCCGGCCGAGAACCGGTACCAGGCGATGTCGCCGCGCCGGCCGGTGGCGACCGGCTTGACCAGCTTGTCCCGGATCCACGCCGCGGCCTGCCGCTGCGTCGGCGCGTCGAAACGGTTGCGATAGGCGACGAGGCCGGCCGCGTCGAGAGGGGTCAAGGGAGTCACCGGGGAAATCGTGCCTTGGGCCGCCGCCGCTTCCATTCGAAATTTCCGATTGGCGCACGGAGCGGCGAATTTTTCCGCGGTCCGCGCCAAGAGAAATCCCGGTTGCTTCACCCCGGGCCGGGCTTGGCATTTGGCGATGGACGAAGAGCAAAGGCGGATTGCCCGCTCCCTCGTGTGGTGGAAGCCGCCGGAGGCGGTGGAGCGGCTTTATCTTCTCCGCCGGGTCATGGAAATGGGAACACCGGCCATGCTGCCTTGGGCCTGGCGGACGCAGGGCGAAGCGCAGCCGCGCCGGGCGCTGGCGACCGCGGAGGCGGGCAGTTTTTCCGCGCCGTCCTGGAACTACTGGCATGTGCGGTTCGGCATTCGCCCGACGCCGCCGCTCCCGAGAAGAATCATTCCTGAAACTTCCCCCCATGTTCACGCCGAAGCTGGAGGTTTTGCCGCCGGCACAACGGGATCTGTGGCCCAAGCTGGCTGCCGGCCTCACCCTGGAGCAGCGCTTGAGCGCCCTGGAGGCCCTGCACCCGTTGACCACGAATTGGATGATCGCGCTCAAGAGGCTCGTTTGCTTTCAAGGCGGCGATCTGGAGTCGCTGTCGGCGGCAATCAGGCGCGAGCTGGAAAAGGCGGTGAGCCAGGTGTGGGAGGTTCCGGCTTTTGCCGGCGCGAAGCTGCCGATAGGAAGCGGGATTTGCTAGTTCGGCGCGCCGGGCTGCCTTTCCATGCGCGCCGTGGCGTTGACATTAAGTAGTGAAGGTTCAACTTGCTTGGTATGCCAAGTACTACCATTAGACTTGATGAGGAAATACTCGCGAAGGTTCGTGACATAAAGCCCGTATCGACAAGCGTTTCTGCCTACGTGCGCGACCTGATTGAGCGGGACTATCTGGCGAGCAAGATGACAGAAGCGGCTCGGGCCTACCGCGAATTCCTGAAGAATGATTCCCAGGAACGGCAGGCGATGGAAGAATGGGAATCGGCCCCGCTGGTGAACGAAGTGGAGCCGCCCGCGCCATGAAGCGAGGGACCGTGGTCTGGGTGGACTTGAGCGATGCGCGGCCCCCGGAACTGGGAAAGGTGCGGCCGGCCATCGTCGTGTCGGCCACCGTGCATAACGAGGTTTTGGATACGGTGGTGGTGGTGCCCGTATCCGGCCAGCCGCCGGCGATCTGGCCGCTTCGTCTGGCGGTGGCGAACCTGGCCGGCAAGGAGTCCTTTGCGATATTGCCGGGCATCCGGCAGGTGCGGAAGGGCCGGCTGCGGGGGACGCTCGGCAGCTTGGCGGCCGACCAGCTCAGAGCCCTCGACGAGGGTCTCGCGGCCTATCTGCGGTGACCGGGCGCTCGGGGTCGCCGGCCAGAGGGGGCCGGGATCGGCTAGCCCGGATTCCGCTACTGGGAGATCTCACAATCGCAAGTCATTGATCCATAGCGCCGATTCTGAAAGGTCGGACGCCGTTGTGTTAGGCACAATAGAATAAAGAGTTATGAATCTTTATCGACGACCGATGAGGACCGCTTGCAACGGCTATAAAACAAAGCAATTTGAATAAAGTAAAGCACGAGGTCATGAATCAAAGCACGCTCTCCTCCCGTCAACAGACCACCATCGCAGCCGAAATCGTCCGAAAGCTCGGCCTCAGCGCGGGCCAGAAATTCAACCAGTTCATCGATGCCCAGCACCGCATCGTGCTCGAACCGGTCGGCGACGTTGCCACGGCCTTTGGCGCACTCAAGACCAAGCGACCGTTCAAGTCCGTGGAGGCGGAGACAGAGGGAATGGAAGCGGCGGTAGCTAAGGAAGTCGCCCTGAATCAGCAGGCCCCATGAAGCAGACTTACCTGGTCGATACGAACATCCTGTTGCGTTACCTCATGAACGACGACGCGCGCCAGGGCCCTGCGGTGAAGCGTCTGATCGAACAGGCTACATGCGGTGAGGTCGCTTTGGAGGTTCCACAAGTCGCCATCCTCGAAGCGGTCTTCACGCTGCAGTCCTACTACCAGGTCGCGCGCGAGGATATCGGAAGGGAATTGCTGAAGGTGTTGCGGGCTGAAGGCGTGGCGCTGACCTGTCCCGATTGGATTTTGGACGCGTTGGAGTATTATCGCACCCGCAACGTCAGCTTCGGCGACGCCTGCCTCGCTGCGGAAGCGGCTGCCGGCGGCAAAGCGATCGCCTCCTTTGACCGAGGATTCAAACTCTTTCCGGAGATCGAGCGGTTCGAGCCGATGTGACCCTCGCCGTTTTGACCTTTGGCTGGCGTCCGGCCAATTGCCCCGACTTACGGACATCATCGCTTCGGCCGCCGTATATAACGAGGTTGTGGATACGGCGGTGGTGGTCCCGGTATCCGGCCAGGCGCCGGCGATCTGGCCGCTTCGGCTGGCGGTGGCGAACCTGGCCGGCAAGGAGTCCTTTGCGATATTGCCGGGCGTCCGGCAGGTGCGGAAGGGCCGGCTGCGGGGGGCGCTCGGCAGCTTGGCGGCCGACCAGCTCAGCGCCCTCGACGAGGGTCTGGCGGCCTATCTGCGGTGACCGGGCGCTCCGGGCCGCCGGCCGGTGCGGGGCGGGAGCGGCTAGATTCCCATCGCCTGGCGCACCAGGCGGCAGGGCGGGCTGCCGAAGGCGGTCACCGTGTCGTGGAAGCGCTTGTCGGTGAAGGCGGGGCCCCAGGCTTTCTGGGCGGCGCACCTGAGGTCCTCGAATTCGGTGGCCCCGACGAAGTAGGTCGAGAGCTGGGTTGAGGTCAGGCAGGCGCGGCGCCACTTGCCGGCGGCTTCGGCTTCCTCCTGGAAGCCGCGGCGGAGCATGAGGTCCATGGCTTCCTTTTCGGTCATGCCGCCCATGTGGATGCCCTGGTCGAGCAGGGCGTTGATGACCATCCGCAGGCGCATCTTGAGCTGCTGCAGCTTGTTTTCCGGGCCGCCGAAGCCGAGGCCGGCCATCAGCTTTTCCGACCAGATGGCCCAGCCTTCGACGAAGGTGCCGCTGTAGAAGAGGGCGCGGATGGGGGTGGGGGCGTGGAAGCGGTTGGCGCGGGCGAGCTGGACGTAGTGGCCGGGCATGGCTTCGTGCACGGTCAGGTCGTGGAGCATGGCGTCGCAGTATTCGCGGTAATAGGAGCGCTTGCGTTCGGGGGTCCAGGATTCGGGCGCGGGTGCGATGGCGAAGAAGGTGTTCCCGGACGGCTCCAGGGCGCCGGGCGGGTCGCAGTAGGCGACGGACACGCCGCGGACGAAGACGGGAGCCAGGATCACGCTGACGGGGGCGTCGGGCAGGGTGACGAGGTCGTGGCGGCGGACGAAGTCCGTGGCGGCCGAGAGGATTTCCTGGCAGCGGGGGACAAGGGTGGAATCGCTGGCGTGGCGTTCGGAGACGTGGGCCAGGGCGGCGCGGATCACGGCGGAGCGGTCGGGGGAAGCCGCGGGGGCCGCCAGGCCGTGGCTGCGGCCGTAGGCGAGCGCGGTCTGGTGGAGTTCGGCGGTCGCCGATTCCAGTTCGCGCTCCGCGCGGGAGCGGATCTCCTCCGGGGTGAGGTCGGAGAAGAGGGCGAAGCGCAGCTTGCGGCGGAAGCGGGCTTCGCCTAGGCGGAAGTCGCCGTCGGAACGGGGGAGCAGGTCCTTTTCGAGCCAGGCGAGGTAGGACTCCAGGGCGGCGATCGCCTGGGCCTGCAGGGGCTCGAGTTCCGCCCGCAGTTCGGGGACTTGGGCGATCAGGGGCTCAATGTCGGTGCGGATGAGGCCGATGGTGCCGGGGCAGCGCTGGATGGCGGTTTCGGTGTGGACGCGGGGCGGGCGCTCCAGGTTGGCCCGGGCCTGGGCGACGACGCGGGGGATCTGGGCGAGGCGGCCGGCGATGCCGCGCAGGCGCTCGCGGGGAGGAAGGACTTCCCGGGCAAAGAGCAGGTAGATGCCCTGGGCCAGGCTGACGTCGTAGGAAAGGGGGTTGGTGGCGAAGGGCCGCTCTTCTTCCAGTTCGAAGAGGGCGTCGTCGATCGCGTTGCGGAGGATTTCGGCGTCGGCGGGGTTGGGGTCGGTCAGCGTCCGGGGGTCCAGGGCGGCAAGGCGCGCGAGCGTCGCGCGCAGGTCGCGCCGCTCCGCGTCGAGGGCGGACGGGCTGTAGTCCCGGAGCTGGCCGTCGTAGCGGTGGTCGCCGAAGGCGGTGGCGCGCTCGGGGTTCGCGCGGAAGGTGGTTTCCACATAATCCCGCGCGAGGGCGGCGAAGGCGGCGTCGGCGGAGGTCATCGGATTGGGGTTGTGGCGACGAGAATCAGTCGCCGACAATTTTGATCAGGACCCGCTTGCGGCGGGCGCCGTCGAATTCGCCGTAGAAGATCTGCTCCCAGGGGCCGAAGTCGAGGGCGGCTTCGGTGACGGCGACGACGACTTCCCGGCCCATGATCGTGCGCTTGAGGTGGGCGTCGGCGTTGTTCTCGCCGCGGTTGTGGGCGTACTGGGAATGGGGCTTTTCCGGGGCGAGCTTTTCCAGCCACTTCTCGAAGTCGGCGTGCAGGCCCGGCTCGTCGTCGTTGATGAAGACCGACGCCGAAATGTGCATGGCGTTCACCAGGCAGAGGCCTTCGCGGATGCCGCTTTCGGCCAGCGCGGCCTGGACCTGGGCGGTGATGTTGACGAGCGCCCGCCGCTGGGGGAGTTCGAACCAAAGCTCTTGGCGGAAGGATTTCATGGGCGGCGCTTGCTATTGTGGGAGGATGGAGACCACAACGCCACCGAAAGAATTTGAATCGGAAGGCCAATCAGATAATCTGATTGGGATGAAGATGACGCTGACGGACTTCCAGCGGGACTTTCGTAAGGCACGCGAGGCCGCCGATCGCGGGCACAGCATCCAGATCTTGGACAATGCGGGGTTGGAATACGTGTTCGAACGCTGCTTGCCCGAGCATCCTTTGAAGGGGCTTGAACACCTCTTCGGGACGGTCACGGCGCCTAAGGATGGATTGACGGCAAGGGAGCGGATCAGGAGACGGCTCAATGAGAAGTACGGTCGTGGTTGATGCCGGCCCGCTTGTTGCGCTGGTGGACCCCGAGGACTCGGCGCACGATTGGGCGAAGGTGATTTTCACGCAGCTTCCCGGCCGATTTCTGACCTTCGAGGCCGCTGTTTCAGAAGCCATGCATATCCTGGACAACCAAGCTGGGGCCTGGGAGAAGCTCGGTGAGATCGTGGCCCGGCTATTTGTCGTGCCGCTGACAGGAGAAGATATGACGGGAATCTTCAGGGAAGGCAGAAAGTGGGCGCCCCGGATGGATTTCGCCGATGCCTGCGCGGTGCACCTCGTTCGGGCCCACAGCCGGGCTTTCGCGCTGACTACAGATTTTAGAGACTTCGCCGCTTATCGCGTGCCGTTTGCCTCACCGGAAGGGCAATTTTTCGGATAAACACCCAGCGAGTCTGCGACGCGGGCGACGACGCTCAGGGGTTGACAGGGAGCTTCGCGGGGGTCCGGGCCGATTGCCAGATCGCCATCATGTCGGGCGAGCCCTGGCTGCGAATGTCATTGTCGCCCAGGATATCGTCGGTCTCCGCCAGGGCGTCGGCGCGGGGAAGGACGATCGCCGTGGAGATCCGGCCGGCGAAGGTGAAGGTCACGTACTTGCCCTGGGCGTCGCGCAGCAGCCGCACCAAGTGGCCGAGGTTGCGGACGTGCACCCCGTTGACCGTGTCCACCACTTGGTTGGCGGGCGAGGGATAGCCGACCACCAGCGGGCTGGGAAGAAAGGGCCCGGAAACGACGACCAGCTGCTCGCCGGGGAAGGCCGGCATGTCCCCCCGGCGGGTGACGAGCGGGTTGCCCATTTCGGCCATCGTTAACGTCACGAAGCTTTCCATCATGCGCCGAATCTGGCGGGGCGCGTTGAGGGACAGGAAATCCTCCGTCGCCGCCGAGAAGGTCATCGGCCCGTAGATGAAGTAGGAGGGGTACTTGCCCTCGAGCGGAGGGACCAGCCGGGGGCGCGAATAGGCGACGGGCACTGCGAGCTGGAGCAGCTTGCCGCGTCGCAGGACGGTCAAGGGGACGGTGCCGTCGTGCGCGAGCTTCTGCACGAGGTATTGGAAGCGCACGCGCACGAGGTCCGTGAGGGGAATCTCGCCCTGGTCGTCGACGGGCGTGTTTCCGATCCGGGTGACGACGTCCCACTCCTTGAGCGGGTAGCGGGGGTCGTCGCTGAAGGGGTGGCGGACGACGACGCCGTGCAGGGCGGGGTTGACGCCCAGGAATTGCCGCAGGGTGTCGTTTTGCAGCAGCTCAAACTTGTCGTACAGGGCGGGCTTGCCGCGGTAGCCGCCGCGGGCCACGCCGTCCAGGAACAGCTGGATCTCCTCGCAGGGCGTGATGTAGCCGATGTTCTGCGCGTTCGCGAGGCGGCCGAACGCGAGGCCGATCATCCGGCCGGCCGCCAAGGCCGGTCCGCCGCTGTTGCCGGCGTTGATCGCGGCGTCCAGCTGCACCCGGAGACCGGAGGTGGAGTCCTCGTAGGGGACGAATTCGATCCGGGAGACGATGCCCTTGGTCGTCGACAGGGTGCTCCCGCCGACAGGAAAGCCGCAGACGAGGACGGCATCCTTGATGTGCGGCAGGGCGGTGCTGCGGGGCAGGGGCGGGTGGCTCGCGAAGAAGGTGTTGTCCTCCAGCGAGAGGAGGGCGAGGTCCAGGCCGTAGGAGATGGCGACCACCTTGCCCGAAACCCGGTCGCCGGATTCATTGGCCTGCACCTGGATCTCGCTGGAGTATTCGACGACGTGGGCGGTGGTCAGGATGCGGTTGCCTTCGATCACGACGCCGCTCCCGGACACCTCGTGGGGCGCGCCCTTGGCCCACGGCCGGTGGACGTCGGGCCGGCGCTGCTGGGCGAAGACCTGGACGACGGAGTCCTCGGGCCGCACGGCGGCGGAGGCGGCCGCGGCGAAGGCGAAGACAAGCAGGGCGAAGCGCTTCATGGGGGAAAGCAATCCAGGCAGCGTAGCGAAGCGCACAATGGGGGTGCAAGTGGCCCTAGAGATAGCGTGCTCGGGTGATTTCACGAATAGATGTAAATATAAATAGACAGATTGGCCGGTTTTTGTCTATAAATATTTACATCGTGAAGCGCAGGCACATTCTATTCCCGCCGATTTTAGCCAAGCAGCTCATTGAGCTAGGCACGCGACTACAATTGGCCCGGCTCCGGCGCAGATACTCTGCGGCGACCGTGGCGGCGCGCGCGGGCGTGACCCGCATGACTCTTTACAAGGTGGAGAAAGGGGATCCCGGCGTAAGCATGGGAACATACGCCAACACGCTCCGCGCCCTCGGCTTGTCCGCGGACTTGGATTTGATCGCGCGTGACGACGAACTCGGACGCAAGCTGCAGGACCTTGAGTTGCCTATCCGCAAGATCGCTCCGCCGCGGAAAGGCAGCGCATGAGCGCCAAGACGCGGGCCGCGCGAGATGAGGTGCAGGTCGTTCTCGACGCGGACATCCTTCCCACGGCCTGCCCAGTCGGCACGCTCTTTCATGCCGCGGGACGCGCGGGCGGAGTATTCTCGTTCGCCTACGACAAGGCATGGCTGCAGCGGGCGGATGCGTTGCGCTCGCGATTGCCGGTCATGACCACGCAGGCGATTTGCAGCTGGCATTGGGCACCGCGGGCGCCTACGGGCTCGATAGCGCGACAGCCGGTCGGATCATCACGCAGGTGCGATTGGCGGTAGGCACCTGGGCGGAGAAAGCCAAACGCCTAGAATTGAGCCGGCAGGACTGCGCCCTGATCGAGCCCATCCTGAGGGCGAATTGTTAGAAGAGAGTTGGCGGCAGAGGGTGGGTCCGTGATAACGGTCAGGATGAAATGGCCACGGCGCGGAGCGCTGGTTGAACGACGGCTGCGGTGGGGGCTGACCTGGCGCGGCTGGCTCGCCCTGCTTGCGATCGTGGCGGCGGCGGCCACGTACGGGTTTCGCCATATGCTGGACTTCTTGGCGGTGCGGGATCCCGTGCCGGCGCATGTTCTCGTGATCGAGAGCTGGTTGGGGGACATCGATCTGGACGCCGCGGTCGCGATTTGCCGCGGGGGGCATTACGACCGGGTCTATCTGACGGGAGGCCCTCTGGAATACTCCGACCCGATGCACAAGTTCCAGACTTACCCGGAGCTGTTGGATCTCGATCTTATTGACCGTGGCATTCCGGCGCACCTGTTGGTGCCGGTTCCGGCTCCCCGGGAGAAGCGGGACCGGACCTATTCGTCAGCGCTGGCGCTGCGGCGGTGGTTCCTGGCGCACGGCGGGCCGCCGCCGGCGCTCGATATCGTCACCACCGCGCAGCATTCCCGGCGCACTCGCCTGCTTTTCGAACATGCCCTCGGCGACCGCGTGCGGATCGGAATGATTCCGATCTGGTCGCCGGATTTCGATCACCATCGCTGGTGGCGGTCGAGCCAGGGCGCCAAGGAGGTCCTGGTGGAGATGATCGGCTACCTCTACGCGCGCGTCCAGGTGGCCTGGTTAACGGCGTCGTAAAAATCCGCCAGATTGAAGGGCTTCTGAAGCGCGGACTTCGCACCGGCGGCGCGGGCGCGGCGCAGGTCGTCGCTTTCCGCGGGGCCGCCCGAGCCGGTCATGGCGATGACCGGCACCTGCGGAAATTCCTCGCGCAGGGTCTGGCAGAGTTCGACGCCGCTGGACTGGGGCATCTGCAGGTCGGTGATCACGAGCCCCACGTCGGGGCTTCCGTGCATCAGG
>DASRSH010000065.1:0-3645 GCA_035656575.1 Opitutaceae bacterium | reverse complement strand
CTGCGACAGGCTCTTCTGCTCCCGATCGCGCGAGGCCTCCTCGATGCGACGCTCGTCCTCCGTGCGGTAGTACAGCACCGACCGGTACTGGGTGCCGATGTCGCTGCCCTGGCCCCCCACCTGGGTGGGGTCGTGAATCTGCCAAAAGATCTCCAGCAGCCGATCCAGGCTGACCTTCGCCGGATCGTACTCGATCTTCACCACTTCGGCATGCCCCGTGGACCCGGAGCACACCTGCTCGTAGGTGGGATTGCCCTGATGCCCCCCGGCATAGCCGCAGGTGACCGCCGTCACCCCGGGAATCAGCCTAAACGCCGCGTCGAGGCACCAGAAACACCCGCCTCCCAGAACCACTGATGACGAAGATTCAGCCATCCCCAAAAGGTGGCCGGTTCTGCTCGAAAGGCAACCGACCCTGAGGTAGCCTGTCCCCATGGATTCCTTCGCCTACCGCGGCCGCACGCTGACGCGGGAAGCTGCCAAAGCCGAAGTCGCCGGGCGCAAGGCGGCGGGCCAAAAAGTCGTCTTCACCAACGGCGCCTTCGACATCCTGCACCTGGGGCACGTCGATTATCTCACCTTCGCCCGGTCCCAGGGGGATTGCCTGATCGTCGGCCTCAATTCCGACGCCTCGGTCCGCCGCTACAAGGGCGCGGCCCGCCCCATCGTGCCCCAGGATGAGCGCGCCGCCCTCCTCGGCGCGCTTCGCGCCGTGGACCACGTCGTCATCTTCGACGAGGACGAACCCCGGGACCTCATCGCTGAGTTGCTGCCCGACGTCCTCGTCAAGGGCGAGGACTGGGCCCACTACGTCAGCGGACGCGAGGCGGTTGAAGCCAACGGCGGCCAGGTCGTGTTAGCGAAGCTGGTGCCCGGCCGATCGACGACGAATATCGTCCAGAAAATACTGGCGCAGGCTCCGCCTCGGGCGTAGGCGCCCCTTCCGCCTTGTAAACGACGCGCACCTTCATCCGGGCGAGCCGCTCGAAGATGCGCCGGTCGTCCCAAAGCGGCCACCAGTCGTACAGGTAGATTTCCAAGGGGCGCCACATCGCGACCCAGCCGACGATCACCAAACCCTCGCGGACGATGTTCACGCCCGCGGCGGTGTAGCGGTGGGCGATGAATTGCCCCAGGCTGAGGCACGCGGCCAGGAAGACCAGGCCCACGATCAGGCTCAGCCGCCCGCGCCGCATAAGAAACCCAAACTCGCGCCGCTTGATTTCCGCCCGGGTGGCAAAGTAGTGCCGCACCGCCTCCTCGACGCCCGCCGCCCGATCCGGCGCCGGAGGCGTGGCCAGGTGCAGCACCAGCTCCAGCCCATCGCGGCCCGGCAGCTCACGCGCCCAGCTCACGATGAATTCCTCCGCGTCGGCGTCCAGGTCCCGCTCCACGAAGGGCGACGGATCCATGGAATTGAACAACTGCGCCAGCTCGCGCAGCCGCAGCAGAATCCGGGAATGTGCCTCTTTGGCCATGCCTTAACCTGCCCGAGAGGAGGCGGGGGGTCAAAGGGGACGGCCCATTCCGGCGCAAGCCGCTGGCCCACCGGGCGCTAAGCTGCGTTACGAATCGAAGGCTATTTCACCGCGGCCCAGACCCGTTGCACATCGTCGTGGTCTTCCAACGCTTGCAGAAATTCTCCGACCTCCTGGCGGGCCGCGTCATCGAGCTCGGGGTAAGTCTTTGCATGGTAACCCAGTTCGCTCGTGACCACCGTCCAGCCGTGCTCCTTCAGCCAATGGGCGACGTGCTGGGTCGACCCCCGGTCGGTCAGAAACCGGGCTCCCGTGGCGTCGGCCGGAACGTCCTCGTTCTGCTCGTGGGTCAGCGCTTCGAAGTCATTGGCTCCTGCCTCGATCGCAGCGGCTTCGATGTCGGCCCCGGCCGCCGTGTGCGCCTCCACGATCCCCAAGTGGTCGAACAGGAACTTGTTGCTTCCGGCTGCGCCCAGGACGCCCCGCTTGAACAGGACGCGCATCTCCGGCGCCGTCCGCTGGTGGTTGTCCGTGTACACTTCGACGATGACGGGGACCTTGTGCGGCGCGTACCCCTCGAAAACGATATGCTCCAAAACGAGCTTATCGTCCCCGCCTCCCGCGCCCTTCTTGATCGCGCGTTCGATCACATCGCGGGTCACGCTGGCCTTTCGCGCCTTCTCCATGGCCGCGAACAGCCGCGCATTCCCCGCCGGATCCGCTCCCCCCAGCTTCGCCGCCACCGTCAGTTCCTTGACCAATTTACCGACCGCCTGCCCTTTCTTCAAATTGACGATCGCGCGCTTCGCATGGAGCCACTGTCTTCCCATAGGGGGACAGGTTGTTTCGCGGCTGCCGGGATCGCCAGCCAATTTCCATCGGGCGCGCCCGACTCCGGCGCCCTCAAATCGTGTAGTCGCCCAGCAGGCGGTGCAGCACGCCTTCGCGCTCGTCGATCTCGGGAGCCGACGCCCGGTCCGCCACTTTCCGCGCCAGCCGCGGGGGCAGCCGCGTCTTCAGCACCTCGTCCGCCTCGGCGCTGAACGGAAGCGGCCGGTTGCTTCGGCGCAGCTTCTCGACCGTGATCGCCACCACATCGGCCAGCGTGTACCGGTCCAGGATCCCCGAAATCGCATTGCGCACATCGAGCATCAGCATGCGCAGGCCGCAGTGGGTTTCGTCGGGACAGGTGCAACGCTCGTAAGCGGTCATGCTCACGCACCCGATGGGCGCGAGCGGTCCGTCGATCGCGCGCACGACGGCGCCGATCGGAATCTCTCTCGGCGCCTTGGCGAGCCGGTAGCCCCCCATCTTTCCGCGCTCGCTTTGGACGAATCCCTCCTTTTTCAGGCTCTGCATGATCTGTTCCAAAAACTTCAGCGGGAGTTGCTCATTTTCCGCCAATTCCGACACTTGAATCAGCGGCCGCCCGGCCTCCCGGGCGATGCCCAGATTGATCAGCGAACGGAGCGCATACTCGCCACGGCGCGAAAGCTTCATAATCTACAGTAACCCGATGGACATTCCTTTCCAAGCGGCAATTAGCGTGCTGGACCAGTCCCCCATATCGGAAGGGAGTTCGGGATCGGAAGCCCTCCGCAACACCATCGACCTGGCGCGGCACGCCGACCGGCTCGGATTCCATCGCTACTGGGTTGCCGAACATCATGGAACTCCGATGCTTGCATCGGCAGGACCCGAAGTCCTGATCGGCCCGATCGCCGCCGCCACGCGGCGCATCCGGGTCGGCAGCGGCGGGGTGATGCTGCCCCATTACAGTCCGCTCAAGGTCGCGGAAAACTTCAGCATCCTGAGCGGGCTGTTTCCCGGCCGCATCGACCTCGGCGTCGGGCGCGCTCCGGGCGGCGATCCCACCACCTCCTTTGCGCTGCAGCGGGACCGGCGCCGCGGCGCCCAGGATGACTTCCCCGATCAACTGGCGGAACTCACCGCCTATCTGGACGGAACGCTGCCGCCGGGCCATCCCTTCGCCCGGCTGGCAAATCTGCCGGGCCGGCCGGAACGACCGGAAGTGTGGCTCCTCGGCACGTCCTCCCAAAGCGCGATCTGGGCCGGAGAGCTCGGCCTGCCCTACGCCTGCGCGGATTTCATCAACCCGGAGGGCGCCGAGCACGCCGCCCTGTACCGCAGCCGCTTTCAGCCCAGC
>DASRSH010000064.1:0-1755 GCA_035656575.1 Opitutaceae bacterium | reverse complement strand
CATCACCGGGAGCCCAGCCGAGACGGCGTTCCGTGGACTGTTCCACGTGGAACAAATCGGCTGCGTCCCGAGTGTCATGGAAGGCGAACAGCGTCGGCGTGGGATCGCCCGGCTGTTCCTTCATTCGCGCAAAGTCTAGGCTTCGGCCCAGCAGGCGAGGGGGGGTGCCCGTCTTGAGACGGCGCAACTCAATTCCCGCTGACTGGAGCGACCCGGAAAGAGTCTTTGCGGAAAAATCCCCCAAACGGCCTCCTTCGTTCTTGTTCGCGCCGATGTGCATGATACCTCGCAGGAACGTGCCCGTCGTCACCACCACAGTTTTGGCACGGAAGGGGAGGTCGAGATTGGTTTGGCAGCCCACGGCCCGAAGCGGCGGGACGCCGCTTCCACCGGTGCTCTTCTCCAGGGTTAGGGCCGTGACCGTCGCCTGGAAGATCGTCAGGTTCGGCTGGAGCTCCAGCGTGTGCTTCATCCGGAACTGATAAGCCTTCTTATCACATTGGGCACGAGGCGATTGCACCGCCGGGCCCTTCGACTCGTTGAGCAGGCGGAATTGGATGGCCGTGACGTCCGTATTGATGGCCATTTCGCCGCCCAGGGCGTCGATTTCGCGCACCATCTGCCCCTTGGCCTGGCCCCCGATGGCGGGGTTGCAGCTCATCTGGCTGATGGTGTCTATGTTGCCGGTGAGCAGCAGGGTAGAGGCTCCCATGCGCGCGGCCGCCAGCGCGGCCTCCACGCCGGCGTGGCCGCCGCCGCAAACGATCACGTCGAAAATCTGGCTCGGGTCCATCGCGCCCCTTCCTACCACGGGCGGCGGCGCGGGGCAACGCCGCGCTCGGCGAGGCGGGGGAGCGGCCGCCGTATCCCATAATAGGATACTACTTGCCGATGCAGAACGCGGCGAACAGCTCGTCGAGCACGCGCTCGTGGTCGACGCGCCCGCCGACGCGGCCGAAGGCCTCGAGGGCGCCGCGCAGGTCGCTCGCCAGCAGCACGGCGTCGCCGCCGCCGGGCGCGGCCAGCTTCGCGGCCGCCGCCTCCAGGCACGCGCGCGCCTCGCCCAGCGCCTGCGCGTGGCGCGCGTTGATCGCCACCGCCTCGTCGCCGGTCTCGGGCTGCAGCGCGTCCGCGCGGGCCGCCAGCGCCTGGCGCAGGGCCTCGAGCCCTTCGCCGGTCACCGCGGAGACGGCCAGGGCAGGGGAGGGCGCCGCGTCGACCAGGTCGATCTTGTTGACGACGACCAGCGGCTGGCGCCCGGCGAGATCCGCCGGTGGCGGCGCGGGATTCGTGGCATCGAGCAGCAGGACGACGATGTCGGCTTCCTCCAGCCAGGCGCGGGTCCGATCGATTCCCAGCCGCTCGATCGCGCCCGGGTCCGGATTCAGTCCCGCCGTATCCACCAGACGGAAGAGATGGGGGCCAATCATCGCGGGCTCCTCGATGTAATCGCGGGTGGTGCCCGGCTCCGGGCTGACGATCGCCCGCTCCCGCCCGAGCAGCCGGTTGAGCAGCGAACTCTTTCCCGCGTTGGGCGCCCCGACGAGGGCGACCCGGATGCCGCCCCGGAGCACCTCTCCATAGTGCTGGGTCGCCAGCAGCCGCTGGGTCCGGGTAAGCAGATCGGCGACCAGGGACTGCGTCGCAGCCTGGTTTTCAGGGGGAAGATCTTCCTCGGGAAAGTCGATGTAGGCCTCGATCCGGGCCAAGGCTCGCACCAATGCTGTGCAAAGTCCTTTCATTTGCTGACTTAAG
>DASRSH010000063.1:0-9762 GCA_035656575.1 Opitutaceae bacterium | reverse complement strand
CCGGAAGCCAGCACGCCCCGGGCAAGGGCGCGGGCGCGGAGATCCTGAATGGCGCGCATCACCGTTTCGGGGCGGGCGGCGAAAGCGGTGCCGAGCTGGCCCGTCCACAGCTGGTTCTCGGACATCCAGCGGGTGACGGCGGGAAAATGGGCCAGGTCGATGACGGCGTGGCACCAGGCATCGTCGGTGAGGGAGTCGGGGTCTTTGCCGGCGGCGAGGGTCTCATAGGCCTCGCGGATGTGCCAGGGCTCGGACGAAGCGGGGAGCACGAGGGCTAGGAGCGGGTCCGGGTAGAGGGCGATGGGAGCGGCGAGTTGCTCCACGGCCGGGAGCTGCTTCAGCGCGGGCTGCCCGGCGGCGGTGAGCGCGCCGAAGGCCAAGGCCGGAAGAAGGAGGCCTTTCATAGAGGGCGTTGGACCGCTCCGTGGGCGGGGGTGTGCCGGTCGGAGGGGCGGTTTAGGGGTCCTTACCGACGGGCGGGACGGGCGATTCCGCGGATGTCTCAGTTTCTTGCCATTATCGGAGCGATGAAAACCTCGAGCCTCGATATTTTGGAGAAAGCCCAGTTGCAACCGGCTCAGGCGAAGGCCATTCTACAGGTGATGGAAATGGAGCTGGCCGAACGGGACACGCGGGTCGCCACCCGCGCCGATTTGGACGTGCTTCGGGAAAGCATGCGGGCCGATTTCGCGGAAATGCGCGAGCACGTTGAGACCAAGATAAACCGAATGTTCGTCGGACAAATGGGGATCTTCGCGGCTTTGGTGTATTTCGCGGTGAGCCGCAAGTCAGGTCACTGATTGCCAGCGGCCGGCTGGGCGCTGGCCAAGGTGAGGCGGCTGAATTCGGCAGAATCGTCGGCGGTTTGGTGATAGAGGTAGACTCCGACGCCGATCTTGGCGGCGTTCGGGGGCGCGTGGGTGACGAGATGCAGATCGACCGGCCTGGAATAGGAGCCAGGGTGAAGGCGGGATTGCGCAACCGGGCCCACGAAGTGGGCGGCGGCGTCGAGGAAGGAGACGATCAGGTAGGCCTCGTTGCCGGGCGAGACGTGGCCGGAGAAGGCTACCGTGGCCCGGTAGAGGGCGTTGGGCGTCGCGGGGATCCACTGCGAGATCCGCTCGCCGGCCGCGTGGGTGTAGCGGACGGCGTGGCCGCCGTCCCGCAGCGGCAGGACTTCGATATGGCGGTGTTCGCAGGGTTCGCCCCGGGCGAGCCAGGGGGCGGTGTTCCAGTTGAAGGTGATGTCGTTCAGCGCCGCGGGCGCCTTCAGTTCGCGCCAGGAGGGGTCCGGCAGGGGCGCGGGGCGCCATCGGCCGGCCGGAAGCGCGGCGGGAGGCGGGGTGTTGATGCGCAGGTAGACCGAAAGGTCGAATGGCGCCATGGCGCCGAGGGCGACCGCGTGGCGGAAGCTGGCAGCGACGTTGGCGGCGGGAGCGGCGCCTTCGTACCAGCGGCAGAAGAGGTCGGTGACGGCGAACGCGGCGGCGACGCGTTGCACGCGGCGGAAAACCACGGGATCGGCCATGGCTTTGGCAGTGGCTTGCCGGAGGTCGGCCCACAGTTCGGTGCGAAGCGGCTTCGGGAAGAGGAGCGCCTGGTCTTCGTCTTGGTAGAACTTGATCCACCGGGCGTGGCCGGGCTGATGGAGCCAGGCGGATTCGCAGGCGGAATAGAAGCGGCGCATCGGGACGGCGGACGGGCCGAAGAAGTCCCGGTAGAATTCATCGAGGAGCGCGTCGGCGGAAGGGCGGCTGTCCGTCAGGAGGTGGGCAGCCATCCACAGCTTGGGGGCGTCGTAGGCCCAGTGGGCGTGAGTTTCCGCGAAATAGGCCTGCACGCCGGCGGCGTGCTCGAAGTGGATCGCATCGGCGATCAGGTGCGGGGTGACGCGGGGGATGAGGAAGGGGGCGCCGTAGAGGTAGTCGTAGGTGCCGACCACGCGGGCGCCGGAGTGGGTCCAGCGGAGGATCAGGGCCTGGTCTTGGGCCCGGAAGGCGCGGTCGTACCATTGGGTGCGGTCGGCCGTGAGCCAGGGAAGGATATTGGGGCGGACGGGGAAGGTGGGCGCGTTCTCGCACCAGTAGTAGGCGTAGGCGCTGAGGAGCTTGTCCGTGCGGGCCGCGTCGGAGACGCGGTTCATGTAGCCGAACACCAGGTCGGAATAGTCCGGGCGGTCGCGGAACCAGCGGAGGGGGCCGCGGGCGGCGAGGGAGTCGGAGGATTGGTCGAAGCAGATGCTGTCGTTGATGCAGAGCGACACCGCGGGCGAGTCGGGATGCTCCCGAAACTGCCGCAGGGCGTAGGCGGCGGAGCGGGCGACGACGCCGGGATTGGTCAGCGCCGGCTGCCAGTTGTAGTCGGAGGGACCGGAAGGGCAGTAGCGACGGCCCTCGAGGACGGGGAAATAATCGGGGTGGCTGCCGAAGAGGATCCACGGGATCACGTGGAGGAGCGCGTGGCCGTGATCCCAGCGCTGGTGGAGGCCGTTGCGCAGGGCCCAGAGGTCGGCTGCGTCGGAGTTGCCGGGCCAGGTCAGGCCGTACAGGGCGCGGGAGGCGAAGTCCGGGGTGACGCGGACGTCGAGGGCGGGAAGGCGCCAACCGGGGGGAAGCGGCGGGGCGTATTCGCCGTCGGGGCCGGGCATGAACCAGCGGACGCCGAGGACGTGCTCGCAGAACCAGTTGGCGCCCCAGCGGAGGGCCCAGGGGGTGCGGCCGGTGATGGTGACGGCGTGGGCCTGGGGGCTGGTGGTAAGGTGGAAGGTGTCGTCGTCGCCGGGGGCGGCTGCGTCTAGCTTGAGGGTGAAGACGAGGTCTTGGGGGCTGTAGTGGCGGAGGTCCGCGGAGGCGCCCAGGTCGGGGGCGGTGGTTGCCGTGATCGAAGGGGGCGCTGAAGCGGCGGGGACGCCGCTTCCACTGAGGGGGGCTGCTGCGGCTAGGAAGGCGAAAAGGAGCACGCGCCTCTCACCCTGGAGGTGTTAGGTGGCGGGGGCCAAATGTAATCGCCCATGTGCCGGCAATCTTCGCCTCTTGCCGGAACGGCGAACCCCCTTTGCGCGGGGGCCGAGAAGTCAGGCGAAGAAATCAGGTCGACGGGCTGACTTGCGTAGGATTGACCGTCCCACCACCCGAAACGCCTGAGGTGGGCGTGGGCGCTGACGCGGGCACGGTGCCAGAACCAGGGGTGGAAGCCTGGGCGATGCCAGCTACCGACGCCACGGCGATGCCAGCACCGATGGCACTGACTTCACCGATGGAAACATTCCCGATGTCCGCCGCGAACGCCGCTGCCGAAATGCCTGCGGCACCGGCCCCTGCAGCGCCGGCACCGGCAGCACTGTAGGCGGCGCCTATAATAGCCGTCTTTTGGCTGGGCTGAGCCGCCACCGCCCCCTGCGCGATGCCGACGGCTTGCTGGGGCGCGGCAGTGACGCAGGCGCTCGTAATCGGCACGGCTTGGGTGGGAGCAGCCGTGACTGCGGCAGCCGTGACCACCGCTGCGGCGGTCTGCGCATTTCCGGTCCCTGCCGCCTTGACCGCACTCGTCACCGCGGCAGCAGCAATCTGCGGAGCCTGGGTGGGAGCCGCAGTCACCGCCGCCGCGGTGATAGCAGCGGCTTGGCTGGGAACTGCCGCGACCGCCGCCCCCGCGATGGCGGGCGCCTGAGCGGGGGCTGCTGTCACGCCGGCGGAGGTGAGCGCAGCAGCCTGGACCGTATTGGCCAAGACCGCGTTGGCAACCACCTGCGGGGCCGCGCCGGGGTTATTCAGAACGGCCTGGGTCACCCCGGCAGGATCGTTCTGGGCGCGCAGGGGCGCAGCGGAAATTATCGCGATGGAACCAAGCAGGAGGGCAAGTCTGTTCATATGGGATAAAGGCCGGAGTTGGGACGTGGCTCTTACGTGCGCGGGGATTCGAAAAGGTCCCTGCAATGCTGCCCGCGAAATCAGCAGAGGGACGTACGGGAACTTGCCGAATCGTTTCCTTTTCGTCAATGCCGAGTCTCGGCCCAAGTGCCTTGAGGGCATGGCCGATCGCGCGGGGCGCTAGTGGTGGCAGTGCCGCAGCACGAGCGCAGCGATGAGAATGGCGATCGCGATCGGGAGAGCCCCGATCAGCAGGTCGAGCAAAAATGCGGCCACGCCCGCGATGACTAGGCCCAGGGCCAAGATCGCGAGCGCCGTGACGACCCAGACGCAGCCAGTCGAGACTTCTCGGGCTTCGGCTTCAAGGTGCGGCGCCTGGCGGCCGCCTCCGAGAAAGCTCTGGAGGCGGAACGGGCGATGCCCCATAGTGGGCGGATGCCTCGCCTGCGGACATTCGGGTTGCCGGGACCCCTTCCCGTCAGATGACCGCCGCGCACGTCTGGGGCATCGTCCTGGGGACCTTCGTGGGGCTCCTGCCCCTCATCAATCCCCTCGCGGCGGCGCCGACGTTTCTGGCGATCACCGAGGGGGATTCGCATGAGCGGCGGCTGCAGCAGCTGCGGAAGGCCTGCGGCTACATGATCGCGATCCTGGTTTCGTTTCTGATCGCAGGGCGGTTCATCATGGAGTTTTTTGGGATTTCCCTTCCGGGGCTGCGGATCGCCGGAGGCATCCTGGTGGTGGGCATCGGCTGGACGATGCTGATGGGCGACATCGGCGATGGGATGACTCCCCACGCCAACCCGGAGGCCAAGGCGAAGAAGGACGTGTCGTTCTCGCCCTTGGCGATGCCGATGCTGAGCGGGCCGGGATCGATCGCGGTCACGCTGGGGTTCGCGTCGCTGGTCCGAAGCTGGGTCGACTACCTGGCGATCATCGTGGGCATCCTGGGGGTGGCGGCGATTTCCTACGGCGTCCTGCGGGCGTCGACCCGGGTGGTGACCGTGATCGGGGTCAACGGCATGAACGCGCTCACGAAGATCATGGGGTTTCTGCTGGTCTGCGTGGGGATTCAGTTTGTGGTCAATGGCATCGTGGGCATCGCGAGCGAACCGGAGGTGATCCAGACCCTCCACGCGGCGCTGCGGCCGTAAGAAAAAGGAAACTCCTTTTCTTTCTTCCTGTCGGGACCCGGTTCTGCCAGGATGGCTGTTTTCCGTCCTTCGCCCGCTTCATGAAACGTCTTCCCCTGATCCGCCTGGGTGTGGTCGCAGCGGTTCTCGCCGCCGGCGGCTGCGCGCACATTTCGTTGTTCGGGAACAGGAAGCCCCATGGCAAGAATCCCGACAAGGTCGGCAGTCATGTCGCGACGCAGGTGGAGAAGGACTTCATGTCGCGGTGGGTCGCCAAGCGCAGCGCCGAGCTGATTGCCCAGGGGCAGTCGCCGGAATCGGCCAACAATCAGGCGGCGGAAGAGTTTCGCGAGAAGTTCAAGTACACGACCCTCGTGGCCGGCGAGAAGTAGCCCTCGGCCGTGGCCCAGGGCGTCGAGGCGCATCTGCGGGAGCTGGCGGCGTGCCGCCGGTGTCCGGGCATGCATCGTCCGGTGGTGGTGGGGCGGGCGGTGCGCAGCAAGGTGCTGCTCGTGGGGCAGGCGCCGGGGGACAAGGAGCCAAAACTGGGCCGGCCGTTCGCCTGGACGGCGGGCCGGACGCTCTTCCGCTGGTTTGAAGGGGCCCTGGGATGGACGGAGGACCAGACCCGGGACCGGGTGTATTTCGCGGCGGTGTGCCGATGCTTTCCGGGCAAGCGGCCGGAGGGGGGCGACCGGGTGCCGTCGCCCCAGGAGGTCGAGGCATGCAGCTATTGGCTGCGGCGGGAGTTTGCCCTGCTGAAGCCGGAACTGGTGATTCCGGTGGGGAAGCTGGCGATCGGGCAGTTCATTCCTGAGGCGGCGGGGAACCGCCCTCGCCCGGGCTCGGGCGGTCCGGCTTCGCCTCCCCTGCCGCTGACCGAGATCATCGGGAAGCAGTTTCGCGTGAGCTATGGGGGGTGGACGGGGGACTGCATTCCCCTGCCCCACCCCTCCGGGGCGTCGCCCTGGCACCGGATGGAGCCGGGCAAGACTCTGCTCGGGCGCGCCCTGGGGCGGATTGCGGAGCATCCCGCTGCCGGCTCATGATTTTCCGCCGATTTTTGGAGTCGCATCTGAAGCGCTGATACGCACAAAGAATGGGCATGCGCTTAGGGAGACTATTCATGGCGTTGTCCGTCGTGGCGGGATGCGTGGCCAGCGTGGCGCCGGCCCGGGCGCAGCGCGAGAGGCTGACGCCGGACGAGTACGACTACGTCTACAAGACCTGGCCGAATGTCCAGAAGACGAGCACGGGCATCCGCTACCTGATCGAGGAGCCGGGCAAAGGCCGGCTGGCCCAGCCCGGGGACATGGTGTCAGTCCTGTACACGGGCCGGCTGCTGGATGGGACGAAGTTCGACGAGAATTGGAATCCCGCCCACGCGTTTCATTTCCGGCTGGACCGCGGCCAGGTGATCGAGGGCTGGGATCAGATCCTGCAGTACATGCGGGTCGGAGAGCGGCGGCTGGTCATCATCCCCGCGGAGCTGGCCTACGGCGACCGCGGGCAGGAGCCGAAAATCCCGCGCGACGCGGTGCTGGTGTTCGACATGAAGCTCATCGCCGCGGTGCCCCCGCCGCCGGAGTAAAAAAAAGGCCCCGACGCGAGTCGGAGCCTTGAAAGTGCGAGCAAGCGGCGGGACGCCGCCTGGAATCAGTAACGGCGATCGCCGTGACCCCGGTCGCCACCGCGGCCACCGCCGCCGTAACCACCGCGGCCGCCGCCGCCACCACCGCCACCGCCGTAACCGCGGCCACCGCCACCGCCGCCGCCGAAGCCGCCGGAGGGGCGATCTTCCTTGGGGCGGGCTTCATTCACGGTGAGCTGACGGCCGCCGAGTTCGGTGCCGTTGATCTTTTCCGCGGCCTGCTTGGCCTCTTCTTCAGTGCCCATTGTGACGAACGCGAAGCCGCGGGGGCGGCCGGTCATTTTGTCCATAGCCACATACACATCCGTGACGGATCCATATTGGCCGAAGTGCGCGCGCAGATCGTCTTCCGTGGTCTTGAAGGACAGATTGCCGACGTAGAGTTTCGAATTACCCATTTGTTAGGATTTCGTAGAGCCACCGTCCGCTGCCAGTCCGTTCCCACTGTTGGGTTTCGAAATCATCACTTAAGCCACTTAGCTCAGCCTACGACTCACCAGATGCTGTCACCAAAACGCTATCTCTACTAAACAGGCAGCAAGTCTCTGCGTCCTCGCGAATTTACGCAACAGCAAACTTCAATGGATCTTTTCGTCCATCCAGTTGCGCAAAATGACGTCCTCGTAGCCGAGGGAATCGGTCGCGTCGGGCACGATCGTGTCCTTGAAGTCCATTGCCACGATGTGCTCCGAGCCCTGGCGGATGACCCGGCCGGAGGCATCGGTCAATTCCCAGGTGAAGTTGAAGCGGGGCGGCCAGATGCTCTTGATGAAGCGCACCTCGTCCCAGTTGCCGCCGCGCTGCGGCTCGAAGTCGCCGGCCAGCTTGATGTCGCTGAAGGTAATGGTGAGGTGGTCGCCGTCCGGCACGTCGGAGGCCGCGTCGCGCTCCAGGTGGCGCTTGAGATGGTTCAGGTTTTCCATCTCGCCCTGGTCCGTGGGGGAGTACTGGTCGCGGATATCGGTGTAATGCTGCCAATTGGGGAAATTGACCGTCAATTTCTGGGCGCCTGACTCGTGGGCGCTCGCGGAGGTAACCAGACCGGCCAAGGCGAGCGCCAGGGCGCCCACCCAGAGGCCGGATCGCGAAGCAAATGGGTGATTCATAACGGGCCAAAATCTAGGCGCCGGACGCGGAAAAGCAAAAATGTTGCGATGGTCCGAATCGGAGTTTTGCCGATGGCTTTTGGAGCCGCATCCGGATAGGCTTAAATGATGCCTCCGGAACGACTTTTCGACTGGCTGGATCACCGCGGGGCCGGGGTATTGCTGCACCCGACCTCCCTGCCCGGCGACCAGGGGGTGGGCACTTTGGGCCAGGAGGCGCACCGGTTTCTGGATTTTCTGCAGGCGGGGGGCTTCAGCTACTGGCAGCTCTGCCCCCTGGGGCCGACGGGCTATGGCGATTCTCCCTACCAGTGCTTCTCGGCCTTTGCCGGCAATCCCTACCTGATCGACCTGCGGGAGGTGGTGGAGCGGGGGTACCTGACGCCGCAGGAGGTCGAGCCTTTGCGGCGGCTTTCGACCGAGCGGGTCGACTTTGGCGGGTTGTGGAACATCAAGTGGAAGCTGCTGGAGGTCGCCCACCAGCGCTATGCGGCGGCGGGGGCGCCCGACTGGGGCGAGGTGAGCTACGAGGACTTCCGGACGCAGGAGGCGAGCTGGCTGGAGTCCTACGCGCTGTTCATGGCCCTCAAGCAGCACCACGGCGGCCGGCCGTGGACGGAATGGCCGGAGGGGCACCGGTCGTTCGCGGCGGCGAGCCGCCGCGCCGACCTGCGCAAGGAGCTCGAGCACGTGGTCGATGCGTATCGCTTCCATCAGTACCTGTTCTTCGCCCAGTGGCAGGCGATGCGCGAGGAGGCGGCGGTGCGCGGGGTCGAGATCATCGGCGACATTCCCATCTTCGTCGCGGCCGACTCGGCGGACGTGTGGGCCCACCCGGAGCTGTTCGACCTGGAGCCGCAGACCGGCCGCCTGCGCCACGTGGCCGGGGTGCCGCCGGATTACTTTTCGGCCGACGGCCAGCTGTGGGGCAATCCGCTGTACGCGTGGCGGACCCACGAGGAGGGGCTGTTCCAATGGTGGCGGGCGCGGATCGGGGCGTCGTTCCGGCTTTACGACGTGCTGCGCATCGACCACTTCCGCGGGTTCGACGAGTACTGGGAGGTGCCGGCGCCGGCCGTCAACGCCCGCGGGGGCCAGTGGCGGGCGGGGCCGGGGCTGCGGCTGTTCGCGGCGATCAAGGAGAAGTTTCCCGAGGCGAAGATCATCGCCGAGGACCTGGGGCTCCTGACGCCGGGGGTGACGGCGCTGCGCGAGCGCACGGGGCTGCCGGGGATGGCGGTCCTCCAGTTCGCCTTCGGCGGCAAGCCGGACAACCTGTACCTGCCGCACAATGTGACGGCCAATTGCGTGATCTATGCCGGGACGCACGACAACGACACGACGCGCGGGTGGTACCAGGCGGCGAGCGACCACATCAAGGACCATGTGCGGCGCTACCTGCGGGTCGATGGGCGGGACGTGGCGTGGGACTTCATCCGGGCGGCGTACGGGTCGGTGTGCCGGCTGGCGATCGTGACCTTGCCGGATCTCATGAACCTGGGGAGCGAGGGCCGGCTCAACACGCCGGGGCAGCCAGCGGGCAACTGGGGCTGGCGCTACCGGGCGGACCAGCTCGACCGGCTGTTCGGCGACACGGCGAAGTACCTGAAGCAGCTCGCCGACCTGTACGGCCGGCTGCCGCCGGCGGACAAGGACGAGGAGACGGAGAGCTAGCTGCGCTCCCCGTGAGCGCCTGGTAAGCCCGCCAAAAGGCGGGCCGGGCGGATGCCAGCCCTACCCGCTGCGAATTGCCCGGGATGGACCCTCCCTCCTGCGGCGGTCATTGGCCGCGGACGTTGAGGAGGTCGACGACTTCGCGCACGCCGGGGGCGGCGCGGGCGGAGCGGGCGATCAGTTCTTTTTCGTCCTGGTTGAAGGCGCGGCCGGTCAGGGTCACGACGCCCTGGCGGGTCCGGATGTGCAGGCGGGGGCCGACGTGGATCTTGCGCTGCAGCAGCTCAAAGCGGACCTGGGCGGTGATCGAGGGATCGTCCCAGTGGTGG
>DASRSH010000062.1:0-8774 GCA_035656575.1 Opitutaceae bacterium | reverse complement strand
GGTTTGCCCGAGGCCGAAGTCACGCGCCAGCTCGAGGAGCTCTCCCGGGAGCGCGTTTTCCTGGGCTGGCGGCCGGTGCTGGACCTGTCCCGCGCGGAGGCCGCGGCCGTCCGGGCGGTGATCGAGGTGCGGATCACGCCGGAACGCGGCGGCGGGTTCAACCGGCTGGCCGAACGCCTGAGCCGGTTCGAGGAGGTCGAATCCTGCTACCTCATGTCCGGCTCGTACGACCTGCTGATCTTCCTCAATGGGCCGAGCCTCCAGAAGGTCGCCAGCTTCGTTTCGGAAAAACTTTCGACCCTCGAAGGGGTGCTGTCGACGAGCACGCATTTCCTGCTGCGCTCCTACAAGGAGGGCGGGTACCTGATCGAGGGGCCGACGGAGCCTTCCGGCCGCCTGAAAGTGGCTCCCTGACCGGCGTGGAACCCCGCAGCTACATCGCGCGGCACGTCGTCGGCCTGCCGAAGTCGGGCATCCGCGACTTTTTCGAAATCGTCGCCAAAATGGCCGATGTCATCTCGCTCGGCATCGGCGAACCCGACTTCGACACGCCCTGGCACATTCGCGAGGCCGCCATCTACGCCCTGGAAAAGGGCAAGACCCACTATACGTCCAATCTCGGCCTGATCGAGCTGCGGCGGGCCATCGCGCGGTACGTCGAGGCGAACTACGCGGTCGGCTACCGGCCCGACGACGAAGTCATCATCACGGTGGGCGTCTCCGAGGCCATCGATCTGGCCCTGCGGGCACTGCTCAACCCCGGCGACGGCGTCCTCTACCACCAGCCCTGTTACGTCTCCTACCACCCCAGCGTGACCCTGGCCCACGGCGTGGCGATCCCCGTTCCGACCCGCGCCGAAGACGGATTCGCGCTCAACGTCGAGGACCTCGTCCGCGCCTGGCGGCCGGGCTGCAAGGTTCTCATGATGAACCTGCCCTGCAACCCCACGGGGGGGACCTGCGACCGCGCCCAGCTGGAAAAGATCGCGCGCTTCGCCGCCGACAAGGACCTGATTGTCCTAAGCGACGAGATTTACTCGGAGCTGGTCTATGAGGGCGGCCACGTCAGCATCGCCTCCCTGCCCGGGATGCGGGAGCGGACCCTTTTCCTGCACGGATTCTCCAAGGCATTCGCGATGACCGGATTTCGCATCGGCTACGCCTGCGGACCCGCGGACCTGATCGACGCGATGATGAAGGTGCATCAGTATTCAATGCTCTGCGCGCCGATCCTCGCCCAGGAGGCGGCGATCGAGGCCTTGAACCACGGCGAAGAGGGGGTGAAGTCCATGCGCGAACAGTATCACCGCCGCAGGGACCTGGTGGTCCGGCGCTTTCGGGAGGCCGGCCTGGGCTGCCACTCGCCGCGCGGGGCCTTCTACGCCTTTCCGCGGGTCGCCGGCACGGGCAAGACCGAGCGGGAATTCGCCTACGGCCTGCTGGAGCAGCAGCGGGTCGCCGTCGTGCCGGGCTCCGCCTTCGGTCCGGATGGCGCGGGCTTTGTCCGGGCCAGCTTCGCGACCGGGTACGAGCAATTGATCGAGGCGTGCGACCGCATCGAGCGGTACGTGCAGTCGCTGTGAACCGTTCCGTCGCGATCGTCGGCCGCCCCAATGTGGGCAAGAGCCGGCTGTTCAACCGCCTGACCCGCAGCCGCACGGCCATCGTCCACGACGAGCCGGGGATCACCCGCGATGTCGTTTCCGCCGAGGTCAAGGACGGCGGGTTCACGCTGATGGACACGGGCGGCCTGGGCTTGAAGAGCCCCGCGGCCACCGGCGCGGCGCTGACCGTGGCCACGGAGCGCCAGGTGCAATTCGCGATCGAGGCGGCCGCCCTCGTGCTCTTCGTCGTGGACGGGCTGAGCGGGGTCACTCCGCTCGACGAGCGCATCGCGGAGCGGCTGCGCCAGAGCCGGAAACCGGTTCTGCTCGTGATCAACAAGGCCGATTTCGGCGAGGAAAAGATCGAGCTGGCGGAGTTCTACCGGCTGGGCCTGGGCGCGCCCCTCACGGTTTCGGCCGAACATGGCCGGGGCGAGGACGCGCTGCGCGCGGCCATCGCCGCTGCCCTCGGCCCGGCGAAGGAGCCGGAGGCGCCCGCGGGCCCAGCGGGCATCCGCTTTTGCTTCATCGGTCGGCCCAACGTGGGCAAGTCCTCGCTGGCCAACCGGCTGCTCGAAAGCGACCGGCTCATCGTGAGCGACGTGCCCGGCACGACGCGGGACGCCATCGAAGTGCCGTTCGAATTCAAGGGGCGCAACGGGCGGATGTACCCCTTCCGCCTCATCGACACCGCGGGGATCAAGGCCGCATCGAAACTGGCCTCGCCGGTCGAGTACTTCTCGCGGCTGCGCTCGCTCGAGGCCATCCAGCGGGCCGACGTCGTTTTCCTCGTCCTGGACGCCATGGACGGCGTGACCCAGCAGGACAAGGCGATCGCCGGCGAAGCGATCAAGGAGCGCAAGCCGATCGTGGTCGTGGTCAACAAGTGGGATCTGGTGCAGGAGGCCTTTCAGGGCGGCAGGGGCCTGCGGCTGCCCGGCGCGGAGTACGCGAGCGAGCGCGAATACCGCGAAAAGTACGAGCACGCGGTCTTCGAGCGGCTTTTTTTCACGCCCGGCGCGCCGCTCGTCTTCGTTTCGGCGATGAACGGCTACGAGGTGGACCGCATGCTGAACGCCGCCGTCAAGCTGACCCGGACGCTGGACAAGAAGCTGCCCACGGCGAAGCTCAACCAGGCCCTCATTTACTTGACCGAGCGGACCCCGCCGCCGGCCATCGGCGCCCGCCGCTTTCGCATTTATTACGCGACCCAGACGGGCAATCGGCCGTTTCGGATCAAACTCTTCTGCAACCGCGAGGAGAAGCTGACCGAAGCGTACCGGCGCTATCTGGAGGCGGGCCTGGTGGACCAGTTCGGGCTCAACGGCTGCCCGGTGATGTTCGACCTGGTGGGAAAGAAAAGGGAAGCGGACGCCGGCGACGGCGCCCCGTAGCCCCGATACGGTTCCCTGAAGAGGATTCCGGCTCCGAATCCCGAGCGAGATCGACGGCCACAAGCCGCCTGGAGCGCATTAAGTAAACGGTATTGCCCTTAGCCCAAGTCCACGATTTTCGGAAATTGCGGGCACAGCCGCGAGACCGCTTCCACAGAGGCCAACCGTGCCGCTACCCTAAGCGCGGCACTCTTGACCGGAAATCGGCTGAGGATAGGATGGGGCGATGAGTTTCCTCGAGGTAAAGCAGGCGGTTTCGCTCATGAATAGACGCGAGCGGCGCGAACTCTCGCTTTACCTCCTCCGCTTGAGGCAAAAGACGCCGGAATGGAAGCGGGCGACAGCGAAGCGGATCAAAGCAATGCAGTCGGACCGCGGCGTTACTTTGGAGCCATTGGAAGCGCGGCTCATCCGTGGCTGATCGGAGTTTTCGGCCGTTCCTCTCGGACGCCGCGGCAGACTTCGTGCTCGCGTTGCCGCGCGGACGAGCCAGAGCGGTTTTGGATCGCTTACGGCAGCTCGCCGCGAACCGCTCTGTCGAGCCGGACTACATCGAGTGTGAGGACACGGGCCGGAAAATCAGCCAGATTTGCGAGGTCGATTTTGCCATCTCCGATTGGGCCGAATCCGCCGTCAAGCGGGTGATGAGCACCGAACTCCACTGGCTCGATTAATGGCCGGAAAGGAGCACACGTCATGGAGGGCATCGCCAAGCTCATGAGCGGCCATCCGCTGCGCCTGGTGTTTCTGGGCTCGGATGCAATCGCCCTTCCGCTGCTTGATTGGCTGGCGGCGAACGGGGCGCTCGTTCGCCTCGTCGGCGTCCTGACCCAACCGGATCGGCCTCACGGGCGCGGCCAGGCTTCGGCGCCCAACGCCGTGAAAGCGTGGGCGAATTCCGCCGGGATTCCGGTGCTGCAGCCCGCAAAGCTCGGCGGCGACAGCGTGGCGGCCCTCCGCGCGTGGCAGCCGGATCTGTCCCTGGTGATGGCTTACGGGCACATCCTGAAGGACGACTTCATCGCCGTGCCCCGCCTGGGCACGGTGAACTTCCACGCCTCGGTGCTGCCGCAGTACCGCGGGGCCTCGCCGATCCAGACGGCAATCGCGTGCGGCGAGCGGGAGACGGGCGTGAGCCTGATGCGCATCGTGCGCGAGCTCGATGCCGGACCGGTCGCGGACGTGGAGCGCGTGGGCATCCATCCGCTCGATACAGCGGAGGAGGTCGAGAAAAAGCTGGCGGCCGCCTGCGTCCCCTTGCTGGAGCGGAATCTGGCCATGCTGGCCGGCGGCAACCTCGAGTTCCGCGCGCAAGACGCCGCGCGCGCCTCATTCTGCCGACGGCTCACCAAGGCGGACGGCGCCTTGGATTTCCAGGCCGCGGCGAGCGTCCTGGCGGCGCGCATCAACGCCCTGAACCCGTGGCCCGGCTGCGGGGTAAACGTGCGAGGCTCGGCCCTGAGGATCGGCTTGGCGCAGGCCGCCCAAGCGCCTGCCGCTTCCTCGTCCTCGCTGGACGCAGCAGGGGGCGCGCCGCCTGGAACCGTTCTCGCGGGGGCCGCCGAAGGATTGCCGGTGGCGACAGGGATGGGCGTGCTGGAAATCCTGCGCCTGCAGCGGCCGGGAGGCCGGATGCTGCCGGCGGCGGAGTTCCTGCGCGGCTTTCCGATCCCGCCGGGGACCGTGCTGCCTTCGGCCGAGATGCCGCCCCTGGTCTCGAACGCGCCGTTCAAGCATTGAAGTCCCCCGGAATTCGCCGCTGAATGGAGGCTCGATGCCCCTAAAACGCCTTGTGATCGGCCTGGGTCTGGGCGCCGCGCTCCCGTTCGCCCTGCACGCGCAGTACAACACGAACGCGAGCCCGGTCGACATCGCCAATCTCCGCGAGGACATCAACGGCCTGGACCAGCGCCTGGCGGATCTCGCCCTGAGGGTGGAGCAGCTGGAAAACCGCGCCGCGCGTTCCGCGGCCGCGCCGGCGCCAGGGACCGTCACCCAGTCGCAGCTGTCCGAAGCCGTCGCCTCCCTTTCGGCGCAGATCGCCGATCTGCGCGCGGCGGTCGGCAAGCTGACGGCCGTGCCGGCCGCGCCTTCCCCAGCCGCCGCCGCCCCCGCTGCCGCGAGCTTTTCCCACGAAGGCGTGATCTACACGGTGAAAAAGGGCGACACCCTGGCCTTGATCGCCAAGAAGACGGGCGCCAAGTTTCAGGACATCGTCAATGCGAACCGCCTGCAGGATCCCTCGCACATCGTGATCGGACAGCAACTCTTCATCCCCGGAGGCAAGTAACCCATGGCCACGGCGTCCAAATCCCGGCTCGGCCGGGGGCTCGGAGGATTGATTGCGGCCGGCAAGCCCAGTGGAGGCGGCGTCTCGCCGCCTCAGGAACCAGCGGGGACTCCGCCCCCACCCATTTCGCCCGGTCTGGCCGGCTACCAGGAGATATCGGTCGCGGCCGTCGAACCCAGCCCCTATCAGGCCCGCCGGGAGATCCCGGCCGAGCAGCTCGCGGAGCTCGCGGAAAGCATCCGCAGCGAGGGCCTGCTCCAGCCGATCGTCGTCCGCCGCACCGGCGACAAGTACCAGCTCATCGCCGGCGAGCGCCGCTGGCGCGCGTTTCAGCAGCTCAAGCTCAAGACCATCCCCGCCCGGATTGCCGAGGCGAGCGACGCGTCCGCCGCCGCCCTGGGGCTGATCGAGAACCTCCAGCGGGAGAACCTCAATCCGATCGAGGAGGCTCATGGCTACGCGAGCCTCGTGCGCGATTTCGACCTGACCCAAGAGACAGCCGCCGAACGGGTGGGGAAGAGCCGGGCCGCCGTCGCCAACGCCCTCCGCCTGCTTTCGCTCGATGCCGAAATCCAAGGCTACGTCGGCAAGTCGTTGCTCTCCAGCGGCCACGCCAAGGCTCTCCTGGGCGTCGAAGACCCGGCGCAGCGGCTTCTCCTGGCCCGGCGCATCATCGCCGAGGGCCTCAGCGTGCGCTTGGCCGAAAAGCTCGCCCAGCAGGCCAAGACCTCGTCCGGAGCCTCCTCCGCCCGCCGCCGGACCAAGGCGCCCGCGCAAGACGCGGCCGCCGTGGAGCATATCGAGAAAAAGCTCACCAGCCGCCTGGGCGCCCGCGTGGCCGTTTTCCACACCCCAAAAAAGGGCCGGATCGTGATCGAATACCGCGGCAACGAGGACCTCCAGCGCATCCTGGAAAAGATCGGCGTCGAGGGTCTGTAGGGGTTTGACAAGGCCGGCCGGGCAGGGTGGAATGACCCTTTTCCGAGTCATGAGCATTCTCCTGGGCATCCTGACCTTCGTCCTCGTCCTGGTCTCCGTCTTCCTGATCATGGTCGTCCTCATGCAGCGGGCGCAGTCCGACGCCGGCATGGGCGCGGTGATGGGCGGGGGCATGACCGAGGCCACCTTCGGCGCGAACACCAGCAGCGTCCTGAGCAAGGCCACGATCAATGCGACGATCATCTTCTTTGTCCTGGGCACGGTCCTTTTCCTGGGTCGGATCTATCAGCACACCCACCTGCACGGGCAAGGCGCCGGCCTGCCGAGCATCGCCCCGACGTCCCTGCCCGCCGCTCCCGCGCTGCCGCCCGCCCCGGCGCCGACCAAGAAATAACCGCCCATGAAGCGGTGGGTCGCGACGGCGCTGGCGTTGGGCCTGCTCGGCGCAGCCTGCGGAGCCCCTCCGACGTTCAACGCGCCGGCGCCCTATGCCGGCGGGACCACATTAAGCCCCGCGGAAACCGCCGAGGCGCTGGACGCCTTCCGGCTCGCCGGCCCGGCGCGGCCCTCCTACCTGGAATTCGACCTGCGGCACATGCCGCGGCGGGGCCCGGAGGCCGACGTCCACGGACGGCTGTGGGCCAGCCGGGACGAGGAGGGCGCCGTCTACCGCATCGACCTGGAGGGGGGAGCCCATTTTCTGCTCCAGAATGGCCCGCAGGCCCGCGTCTGGCGCGCCGACAAAGGTGGAGTAAGCGAGATCCCGGCAACCGAGGCGCTGGTCCCCGGGTGGGAGATCACCGCCTTCGACCTGCAGCGCCCCTACCTGTACTGGCCCCTCGCCGGACCCGTGACGGTGACCCGCGAGCGCGGCCGGCCGGCGGACGTCTTCATCTTCCGCAACCCCGCCGGAGGCCCCATCGCCGCCGTGCGGGCCTATCTCGACTCCGAATACCACGCCCCCATCGATGTCGAATCCGTCGACGCCCACGGCACGGTCGTCCGCACCTTTTCCCTCCTCGAACTGAAGCGGCTCGGCGGCCAGTGGCTGCCCCTGGAGATCGACGCCCGGGACGAGGCCACGCATAGCAAAACCCGCTTCATCCTGACCGGCGCCGCCCTGGGGCTGGATCTAAGCCCCTCGCTGTTCGAGCCGGCCAGCCTGGCGGGGCCGGCCGCGCCCCCGCCGGGGGTGGAGCGCTTCTAGCGGCGCGCCTTGCGGCCGTTGGCCCGCGACGGCAGCTCCTCCAGGGCCAGGCGCAGCAATTCGCCCACGCTGGCCCGCTTGGTGCGGGCGTAGCGCTTGAGCGTGGCGCGCTGCCGGCCGCTGATGCGGACGGAAATCTGGCGGTGGGGGTCGCGGGACGGCTTGTATCCGTCAAAATCGTACGCATCGATCGCCAGGCGGATGACCTCGCTGGCCGTCTTGAGCGCGTGGCCGCGCCGGCAGGCTTCGATCTTGGAGATGAGGGAGACGGGAAGGTCGAAGGTCAGGGGGGCGGAAGCGGTGGACGAGGCCATGGCGGCAGATGGAGGGTTGAAGCAAGCAGCGGCGGCAAGGCTTAGTCGGCGCTTCCGGGGCCGCAATGAAAAAAGGCTCGCTTCGGCCTTGAGCACGCGGGATGCCAACCGCGCTTCATTCTTGCGGCAGGTGGGCCCGTGCTATTGGGTGTTTTTCCCTCATGCCGCCGCCCCCGCTATCCACCTGGGCCCAGAACATCGCGCCTTCTCCGACCCTGGCCATCGACGCCAAGGCCAAGGCGCTGGCCGCGGCCGGCGAGGACGTGTGCGGGTTCGCCGCGGGCGAGCCGGATTTCGACACGCCCGGGCACATCAAGGCGGCCGCCGCGGCCGCCCTGCAGGAGGGGAAAACCAAATACGCCGCCACCCCCGGCATCGAGCCCTTGCGTCAGGCAATTGCGGCCAAGTATGCCGCCGACTACGGCCTGACTGTCGCCCCCGGCCAGGTGGTGGTGAGCCCGGGCGGCAAGTTCTCGTGCTACCTGGCCATGCTGGCGGTGTGCTCCCCGGGCGACGAGGTCGTCGTGCCCGCGCCTTACTGGGTCAGCTACCCGGAAATGGCCAAGCTGGCCGGAGCCGTGCCCCGTTTCGTCCTCGCCGGGGACGAAACCGGCTTTCGCATCAGCGCCGCCCAACTGGACGCCGCGATCGGACCGCGCACCCGCCTGGTCGTGCTGAACTCGCCCTCCAACCCGACCGGGGCCGTTTACAGCCGCGCGGAGGTCGAGGCCCTGGTGGAGGTGATCGTGCGGCGCAACGTCTACCTGCTCTCCGACGAGATCTACGACCGCCTCACCTACGACACCGCGCACACCTGTCTCGGGGCGCTGGCGCCCGACCGCACGGTGCTCCTGGGCGGGTTCTCCAAGGCGCACGCCATGACCGGGTGGCGGGTCGGGTGGATCTGCGCGCCGCGGGCGGTCGCCGAGCTGTGCGTCCGGGTGCACCAGTACACGATGCTGTGCGCGCCGCACGTCTCCCAGATGGCCGCCGTCGAGGCGCTGTCCGGGCCGCAGGACGACGTGA
>DASRSH010000061.1:0-4639 GCA_035656575.1 Opitutaceae bacterium | reverse complement strand
TGTACGAGGTCGCGATCATGAAGATGATCAGGAGGGTGAACCCCAGGTCGATGAGGTTCGTGACGTTCATCTCGGCGATCGGGTGGGTCTGCCGAGGCCGTCGGAAGGACCGGGCCATCAGCTCTCCAGTTCGATGCGATCGGCGAGCGAACTGGCGAAATTCTCCAGCTCGGTGATCATGGTCTTGGTCTTCGCGAACAGCCAGTTGTAGCCGAAGACCGACGGAATGGCGACCACCAGGCCGCAGATCGTCGTCAGCAGGGCCGCCGAAACGCCCGGGGCCAGCGTCTGGATGCTGGCCGTCTGCTGCAAGGAAACGGCGCTGAAGGCGGTCATGACGCCCCACACCGTGCCGAGCAGGCCCAGAAACGGCGCGCCCGAGACGATGCTGGCCAGAAAGATCATGCTCGACTCATAGCGCAGGCTCTGGCGGGCCAGGGCGCGCTGCAGGGCGTTCTCGGCGTGTTCGAGGCGGAACCGGCTGGTGTCCGTGCCCTTTTCCTTGCCGATCGCCGCGGCGCGCCAATAGGCCTCGACCGCCTCGGCCACGAGGTCGGCGTAGGGAATGGACCGCTTGCTGCGGAAGCCCTCCGGCAGGTCAAGCACGCGCCGCTCGTCCTTCAGCCGCTGGTCGAACACGTGGTTCAGCCGGCGCAGATTCTTCAGGTCGGCGTTCTTGCCCAGCATGACCGCCCAGGCGATGATGCTGAAGACGCCCAGGCCGACGCAGATGAACTGGCCGACGGGGTCGCAATTTTCGAATACTGTGAGGGGATTGACAACCGCAAGCACGCTAAGAGGACGAAGAACAAATTGGCGCCCGTCAATTTAGTTGAAGCCCCGGGGGCAACATGGCCACACTGAAGGCGATGGCAGTGAAATCCAAACCCGCCGGCAAACTCATCTCCTTCGAAGGCTCGGAAGGCAGCGGCAAGTCGACCCAAATCACCCGGCTGGCCGCGCACCTGCAGAAGCTGGGCCGCGACGTGGTGACGGTGCGGGAGCCCGGCGGGACGGAAATCGGCGAGCAGATCCGCAACCTGATCGTCCACAACTCCCGGGGCGACGAGATGTGCCCCGAGACCGAGCTGCTGCTGTTCGCCGCCTCCCGCGCCCAGCTCGTGCGCGAAGTCATCGCGCCGGCGATGCAGCGGGGGGCGATCGTGCTCAGCGACCGCTTTTTGGATTCCTCGACCGTTTACCAGGGCATCGGCCGCAATCTGGCGCCCGACCCCGTGCAACAGATCAACCGGTTCGCCGTCGGCAACGTGATGCCGGACCTGACCCTCACGATCGACGTGCCGACGGAGGTCAGCCTGGCGCGGCTGCAGCAGCGGGCCTCGGACGTGCCGGACCGGATGGAGCGCGAAAACATCAATTTCTACAACAAGGTGCGCGAAGGGTACCTGGTCCTGGCCAAGAGCATGCCGGACCGGTTCGCGGTCATCGACGGGACCAAGGGCGAGGACGTCGTCGAGAAGCACATCTGGGCGGTGGTGAAGCCCCGGTTGGATTGACCCTCATGGCCAAGCCGTGGCCCGCCGGGCTGGCCGGCGCGCCGGCGACGGTCGTGATCGACCGGGCGATCGGGCGCAAGCGGCTGGGCCATAGCCTCCTGCTGCATGGCGACGACCTGGAGCTTTTGGACGAGGCCGCGCAGGCGATCGCGGACCGGCTGCTCAACGCGGACGGCAAGTACGCCGGGAGCGCGCACCCCGATCTGTTCTTCCTGCGGCCGGTGGGCAAGCTGCGGATGATCACCGCGGAATCGACGCGGGAATTGATCACCAAGGTCCAGGTCACCGCGGCGGTGGCGGAGCACAAGGTCGCGATCGTGCACGAGGCCGACCGCATGAATCCGTCGGCTGCGAACATCTTTCTCAAGACCTTGGAGGAGCCGCCGCGGGACACGACGCTGCTGCTGGTGACGGCCCATCCCTACGCCTTGCTGCCGACGATCCGCAGCCGCTGTCTGCACTTCCGGTTTCCGACCCGGGCGGGGGACGAGCATCCCCCGGCCGAAGGCTGGAAGCCCTGGCTGGCGGATTACGGCGCGTGGCTGGAGCGGCTGAGCGCCGGCGCCCCCGAGGACAAGGCGGCGGTGGCCGGCCACGTCTTCACGATCTACGGGCTGGTGGCCCGCTTCGGGCATATCCTCGACGCCGCCACGGCCAAGGCCTGGGAGGCGCTCAAGCCGACCCTGCCGGAGGAGCTTGAGGAAGAAGAGCAGGTGGCGATCGAGACCGGGCTGGCGAACAGCCTGCGCGCCCGCCTCTTTGCCGACGTCGAGCTGGCGACCCGGGCCCACGCCCGCGGGCAGCTCGAGGCCGGCCGCGCCGCCGCCCGCCGCCCCTTCGCCGCGGCGATCGAGGACTTGGAGCACATGACCCGTCTCTTCCGCCTGAACCTCAACGAGTCGGCGGCGCTCGAGGCGTTCCTCCTGCAGTCCCTGCGCCTCTGGTCGCAGGCCTGACCGCCACCTCGCCCCCCAAGGGTTCTTGAGCCGGCGGACCTGCTTTAGAGGCGGTACTCCTACAGGAGCGTCAGCTGCGAATCGTCGGCCGGCTTGACCGTGATCTTCCTTTTCGGCTGGGCGGCCGGCGCCGGCAGGGTCACCTGGGTGTCTTCACCCTCGAGCTGCGAAAGGATCGCGCGGGCGCGGTCGATCACCGCGGGGGGCAGTCCCGCCAGGCGGGCGACCTGAATGCCGTAGCTTCGGTCCGCCGCGCCCGGGACGACCTGGCGCAGAAACACGATCTCGTCGTTCCACTCCTTGACCGCCACGGAATAGTTGCGCAGCCGCGCCAGGTGCTTCTCCAGCTGCGTCAGCTCCTGATAGTGGGTCGCGAACAGGGTGCGCGGCCCCCGCGCGGGATCGCGGTGCAGATGCTCCACCACCGCCCAGGCGATGCTGAGTCCGTCGTAAGTCGACGTTCCCCGGCCGATCTCATCCAGGACGATGAGCGAGCGGTCCGTCGCGTGGTGCAGGATGTTGGCCGTCTCGTTCATCTCGACCATGAAGGTCGAATTGCCATGGGCCAGGTCGTCGCTCGCTCCAATTCGCGAAAAGATCCGGTCGACGAGCCCGATCCGGCAGCGCCGGGCGGGCACCCAGCAGCCGATATGGGCCAGCAGGGCGATCAGCGCCACCTGACGGATGTAGGTCGACTTGCCCGCCATGTTCGGACCGGTGATCAGGGCAATCTGGGGGCCCTCGGCCGCAAGCTCGGTCCCGTTGGGAACGAACCCCGGCCCGGTCCCGCGCAGCATCTGCTCGACCACGGGATGGCGCCCGTCCTCGATCAGCAAATCGTCCGCATCGGAGAGTTCCGGGCGGCAGTAGTCCCATTCCCGCGCCAGATCCGCCCAGCCGCCCAGAACGTCGAGCTCGGCCAGCGTGTCCGCGGTGCGATGGAGCGCCGCCGCGGACTTGAGCACTTCGGCGACCAGACCCGCGAACAGGTCCTTTTCGCGCGCGAGAGCGTTCTCCTCGGCGTGAAAGATCTCCTTTTCCTTCTGCCGCAGAGACTCGGTGACGTACCGCTCCCCGCCCACGGTGGTCTGCCGGCGGATATAATCGGCCGGGACCAGGTGCAGGTTCGCCTTCGTGATTTCGATGTAATAGCCGAAGTGGGCCGTGAACCGGACCTTCAGGCTGCGAATGCCCGTGCGTTCCTGTTCGGTGCGCTCCAATTCCGAGAGCCACGTGCGGTTGTCGCTCGTCAGCGCGCGCAGCCGGTCGAGTTCGGCGTCGTAGCCGGCGCGGATCATCCCGCCCTCTTCCAGATCGGCCGGCAGCTCGTCCGCCAGGGCGCGCGCGAGCAGTTCGCTCAAGGCCGGCAGGGGATCGATCGAGCGGTCGACGTCCGCCAGTTCCGGGTTCGCTCCGCCCGGCGCGGCGGCCGCGCCGTCGGCCAGGATCTGTTTCAGCTTGGGCAGCTCGGCGAGCGTGTCGCGAATGCCGCCCAGTTCGCGCGGATTGCGCAGCCGGTTCTGAAGCCGCCCCAGGATCCGCGGAATGTCCCGGACCCCCCGCAGGGCGTCGCGCAGCGCGGCCAGGCGCGGACCGGAACCGACCCAGGCGCCGACGAACCCCTGCCGGCGCGCGATCGCCGCGCGGTCCAGGAGCGGCGCGGACAGCCAGCGCTCCAGGAGCCGCGCTCCGGCCGGAGTCACCGTGCGGCCGATGGCCGCGATCAGCGAGCCCTCCCGGGACCCGCGGCTCGAAGCGAACACCTCCAGGTTCCGCAGCGTCGCCGGATCGAGAAGGACCGCCGCGCCGCTGCGGTATTCGCGGATCGCGCGCAGGTTCTCGGGCTTCGCGCAGAGGTTCTCGGTCGCGTACCGCACGACCGCGCCGGCAGCGCCGAGCGCGGGGTGGTTCGCGGCGATGCCGAAGCCTTCCAGATTGTGCACGCCCAGGGCGGCGGCGACGGCCGCCGCGCCCGTGTCGGCCGCAAAATGAAATTCCGGCAGCGGCGTCGTCAGCCGGCGCGCGGCGAACGCCTGCAGGGCGTGCAACGCCACGGCGTCGTGCGGCTGGGCCTTCCAGCGCTCCACCTCGCCCTCGACCACCAGCAGCTCCGCGGGCGCCAGCGCGGTCAGGATCGGCAGCAGGTTTTCCGGCCGGGGATCCGTG
>DASRSH010000060.1:0-12886 GCA_035656575.1 Opitutaceae bacterium | reverse complement strand
TTTCGAAATCCAGGATCTAGGCTCGCAGCTCATCCTCGCCCAGGCGGCCCCGGCGCCGGGCGAGAGCTGGCTCGACGCCTGCGCCGGGGCCGGCGGGAAGGCCCTGCAATTGGCCGGCCTGCTGGGGCCCGAGGGCCGGGTCCATGTCCACGACATCCGCCCGGACGCGCTGGCCGAACTCGACGCCCGCGCCCGGCGGGCCGGACTTGCGCCGCGCATTCTTCGGCTGCCCGGAGGAGACCCGAGCGCGCGCGCCCCCTATGACGGCGTCCTGATCGACGCGCCCTGCTCGGGGACCGGCACCTGGCGCCGCGCGCCGCATCTCAAATGGTCCACCACCCCCGCGTTGATCGGGGAAGCCGCGGCCGTCCAAGCCGCCCTGCTGCGGAAGTTTTCCGCGCTCGTCCGGCCGGGCGGGCGCCTGGTTTACGCCACCTGCTCCCTCTGCGACCGGGAAAATACCGCCCAAACCGCGGACTTTCTCGCCGCGCAAGCCGGCTACCGCCTGGAGTTTCAGCGCCTCATCCGCCCCGCGGCCGCCGACACCGATGGCTTTTTTGTCGCCAGCCTCCGCCGCGCGCCGTAAATCGGCCCTATCGTGGTCCCCGATTCCGATTCCGCCTACCGCATCAAACTGCAGGTGTTCGAAGGGCCCCTGGATCTGCTCCTGTTTCTCATCCGCAAGAACGAACTGGACATCTACGACATCCCGATCGAGTCGGTGACCCGCCAGTACATCGACGTCCTGCGCGGCATGCAGCAGCTCGACCTCGACGTGGCGGGGGAATTCTTCGTCATGGCCGCGACCCTGATGGAGATCAAGAGCCGCCTGCTGCTGCCCAAGGGGCAGTCCGCGGTCGGGGCGGCCGAGGACGAGGACGACGGCGACCCCCGGTGGGAGCTGGTATATCAGCTCCTGCAATACAAGAAGTTCAAGGAGGCCGCCGCCCGCCTGTCCGAGCTGAGCGTCGAGCGCCAGAACCTGATGGACCGCCACGTCGCCGAGCGGGTCGCCCAGGAGGAGCGCGCGCTCCAGGCCGTCGATCGCATCCAGCTCTGGAACACCTTCAACCTCGTGCTCCGCCGCCTGGCGGAAAAGCTCGTCGTGGGGGAGATCCACGACGAGCGCGTCACCGTGGCCGACCAGATGGAGTGGCTGCTCGACCGCCTCAAGACCGAGAACCGCTTTGTCTTCTCCGCCCTCTTCGAGGGCGGCGTGTCGCTGCGCCGCCTGGTCGCCACGTTCCTGGCCGTCCTGGAATTGACCCGCCTCAAGCACCTGCGCCTGAGGCAGACCGAGGCCTTCGCCGACATCCTGTGCGAAGCGGCGTCGGCCGATCCGGAAATCCCGCTTGAAACCGCGCCCAGTCCGGGCACCGTGCCGGCGTGAGCAAATCGAAGAAGCCGCGCGCGCGCAAGCAGGCCCACCTGCTTGGCCTGGGGCTGGACAACGACGACGGCCACAAGCGGATCACCACCGGCGAGAAATTCACCCTGGTGGGCGGCTCGGCCGAGTCGCACGAGCGGATGACCGAGACCGTGGTCAAGACCTTCGAGGAATTGAAGACCCGGGGGAAGTCGCTCGAGGCCGTGGGCCCGAGTGAATTGGCCGAGATACTGGACAAATCGACCCCCCGGTGACTTACTGTCGCCAGTCATGTCCGAAAAAATCACCCACCTGACCACCGACACCTTCAAATCCGCCGTCGCCGGGTCCTCCACTCCCGTCCTCGTCGATTTCTGGGCTCCCTGGTGCGGACCGTGCAAGGCGATTGGTCCCATCCTGGAGGAACTGGCGACCGAACTCGACGGCAAGCTCAAGATCGCCAAGGTGAACATCGACGAGAACAACGAGATCGCGGTCGAGTACAACATCCGCGCGATCCCGACCATGCTGGTCTTCAAGAACGGCAAGGAGGTCGACAAGATCGTCGGCCTGACGCCCAAAGCCGCGCTCAAGGCCAAGCTGGCCGCCCAGCTTTAGCCGGGCCGCCGGCCCCGGCGCGTCATCCCCAGACGAGTCCCGCCGCCAGCAGGGCTGAGTAGAGAAACAGCAGCTTCCCCGAATCGCCCAAGAGCGCGATCAGCGCGGCGGGCTCCTGCGCCCGCGCCAGCCGGCGCGCGTGGCTGAGGCCCAGGGGCGCCGCCAGCCAGGGCAGGAGGATCGGCCAGCGGACTCCCGCTGCAAAGAGGGCCGCCGGCACAAGCGCCGCGAGCGCCAGGGACAGCCCGAACTGCCCGCGGGCAAAGCGCCGGCCGAAGCGCACGACCAGGGTGCGCTTGCCCGCGGCGGCGTCGGTTTCCGCGTCGCGATAATTATTGACGAGCAGAATGTTCGCCGCGAGCAGCCCGATGGGAATCGAGCAGAGAAATCCTCCGCGGGCGACGCTGGCCGCCTGCACATAGCAGGTCGTCAGGACGGCGACCGGCCCGAAGAAGACGAAAACGAAGACGTCGCCCAAACCCAGGTAGCCCAGCGGCCAGGGGCCGCCCGTGTAAGCAATCCCGGCGGCAATGCTCGCCAGTCCGACAATGAGCAGCGGCATGCCTCCGCGCGGCAGCAGGCACAGCCCCACCACGAACGCGCCCGCGAAGGTGGCCGCCATCGCGGCCTTCATCTGTCCCGGCGTGACCAGCCCCGCCGCGACCGCCCGCCGCGGCCCGACGCGCGCCGCCGTGTCCGCGCCTTTGACGAAGTCGTAGTAGTCGTTGGCGAAATTGGTCCCGATCTGCACGAGCAGCGCGAAGCCGAGGCAGAGCGCGGCGGCGCCGAACGCGAACCGTCCTTCGCGCATGGCCAGGGCGCAGCCCACCACCACGGGAGCGACCGCCGCAGGCAAGGTCCGCGGCCGCGCAGCGGCCAGCCACACCAACGCCCGGCTTTCGCTCCCCACGGTCGCGTCGCGCATCAGCGGATCTGAAAGCCGGTGAACTGACGGACCCGCGCGTGAAATCCCTTTTCCACCTTGCGGATGTAACCCTGCATCTGGGCTTCGATCGCGGCGATGAACCGGTCGAGTTCGGCCTGCGCGCCCTCGGCTTCAACCCGCACGCGGCCATCGGCCAGATTCTGGACGTAACCGGAGACGTCGAACTGGCGGGCCACCTCCATCACCGCGTAGCGGAAACCCACTCCCTGGACCCGCCCTTGAAAATGAACATCGGCGTGAACGGTATCGTCCATGGCTGGACCGGCGAGACTGCCGGCCGGACGCCGGCCGCGAAAGTCAAAACTGCGTAGAAGCACCCGGGTATCCCTTTTGATTTGCGTTTTGGCCCCCGGAGGGACTCAGTTTTGGCCAGCCAATGGATAATTTCGAGTCTGACGGTCCACCCGACGGCGATTGGGAAGATCGGGGCGAATTAGCCTGGAACGAATTCGACTGGGAGCGCTATCTCCGGGAGCAGGACGAGGCCGTTCATCGCTATCTTGGCTTCTACGATTGCTTTCGCAAACAGCCGGACCGGATCGATCGGGTCGCCGAACAGATGGGCTGGGAGACCTCCGATGCCGCCGAAGACCCCGCCAGTGACGGCCAGGCGGCCGAGGATGCGGCTGAGGACTCGCCTGAATTCGCCGAGGAGGAGGACATCTACACCCTCCACAAGAATCCCGTTTTCGTCGCCACCAAGGCCATTTACCTGAGCCTCAAGCGCCCCTGGGAGCTGATGGCGATCGACCCGGACAAGGTGCCCGCGCGGCTGGGGATACCCTTCCTGGCCTCCCTGCACCGCGGCGAGGAGCAGGCCGTTCAGGCCATCCACGCGCTCGACTTTGGCGACTACGCCATGGCGATCAGCCTGTTCAAGCGGGCCCTCGCCGCGCTCAACCTCTCGCTCTCCCTCCTCGACGAAAAGTCCGCCGCCTTCAGCAAGCCCCTCGCCGCCTACCGCGAGGACGCCGTCGCCCGCCTCTTCGACCTGCGCGAAATCTGGCTGCGCGTGATCAGCGAGTGCCGCCGGGAGCTGAATCGCCCGGTGGAGGAAGAGTAGAAAGGGGTCACGTACCAAATCTCAACACGTCCAAGGACGTGTTGAGATTTGGTACGTGACCCCTTTCGACTGCGCTACCGGGCCTTGGCGTAAACCCAGCAGTCCCGCAATTCCTGCCCCAGGTTCGGGCACAGATGCCAGCGGCGCAGCAGACCTTCGCGCTGCATTCCGGCTTTCTCCATGACCCGCGCGGAGCCGGCATTTTCCACGTCGCAATAGGCCCAGGCCCGATAAATCTCGGGCTGCTCCAGCGACCAGGTCACGAGCCAGCGGAGGGCTTCCGCGGCCAGTCCTCTTCCCCAGCAGCGGCGAGCCAGCGCGTAGCCAAAGAGCGCTTTCCCGCCTTCTATCGTCACGCCGATGGTCCCCGCCGGCAGTCTGTCGCCGGCCGTTTCGAGCAGCCAGGCACGGTGGGCCCCGTTTCCGGGTTTCGCCCACGCCTCGGCCTGGCCCCGCAGAAACTCCGCCACCGAGCCGGCATTTTCATGAGTCCGCCAGCTCAGGTATCGGGTGACCGCCGGATCGCCCGCATAACTTTCAAAAATCCGGTCAGCGTCTTCCACGCGCGGTGGCCGCGCCGTCAGCCTCTCCGTAGCAAATCGCTCAGGCGGATTCGGCATGGGCGGAAGGGGGAAGGGTCGCTCGCATCGCGGCGGTTTAGCCCAGTCCCGCCCGAAAGGGCAAGGCGGCAAAATGACTTGCCCTCCCCGCCCCTTCGGCGTTCGCTGGCTTTCTACGTTCCGGAGAGGTGCCTGAGTGGCCGAAAGGGACGGTTTGCTAAACCGTTGTACGGGTAAAACCGTACCGGGGGTTCGAATCCCCCTCTCTCCGCCACGTTTCGCAATGCGAAACGGGCTCTAGCGCAAAGTTTGGCTCAACGCCAAAGATTGGGGACCGTGTCGCCACTTTGATTAAGGTTATGTTTCTGTGAAGGGACAGGTGCGGAGCACCGTCCCCGTTAAAGACGGTATGGGCGTTGCCGGTCCGGCAGCGCAGCGAGAGGACACGGTTGGGTCTCATTCTGCAGCGGAGCGGCGGCGCGATAGCGCCGGCTCGCCCGGCGTCTTCGCTCGAGATTGAAGCGATTTTCGTGAAAGTTGGGATAACCCAGCCCGGCTGTCGTTTAAAGAGGAGGCCCGCGTCGAGGGCCTCGTCAACTGCGAGGGGTCCGGCCGGGTCGTAACGCTCAGCGGGAAGGGGCGGGCCTGGCTGCAGGAGGTGGGAGCGGCGTCGCGCCGCTTGCTGCGCGGCTGAAGCGGCGGGACGCCGCTTCCACGGTTCCGGCCTCGCGTCACGGCCAGATCTGCAGGTCCGGCACCGCGGGCAGCTTCGGCTCGCCGATCGGATCGTGCGGCGGCGGCGGGATTTGCGGGGGCACGGGGCGATACGCAAGCGGGCCGGACAGGAGCAGGTGGCGCAGGACCGCGTATCCTCCGTCGCTCATGTCTACCCATTCGGTCCGCGATCCCACGATGAAGCGCGCCTCATGGCAGCCGAAGCAGAAAAGGGCGCGGGCGCGAACCTGCCCGCCTTGGCACCAGACCACCGCCCGGTCGGCATGAAAGCCGCCGCAGAACTTCGGACCCGACCACGGGGCGAAGTTGCTCCGGTGCCCCAGGACCGCGTCGTCGACGCCCGCGAGTTCCCGGGCGGAAAAATCCAGCGGCGGCGGAAAGAACGCCTGGTCCTGGATATTGAAGTGGGCGGCAGCCGGCGGCTGCCCCCGGGGCAGGCCCTCGAACACCGCCACGGCGTCCGCACCGCGGGCGGCCGCGACAAAGTCGGCGTAGTGCAGGCTCTGCGCGGGCGGAGCGGAGGCGGCCAGCGGAAGCGCCAGAAAGAGGGGCAGCATCTCGCCCCAGGCTTAACTCAAGCCGTCACGCGCGCCAAGTCCTGAGCGGCAACGTCCATATAATCACCGGCGCGCCGCCCCAGAAGCTGTTCGATCTGCGCCGCGGCCTCGGTCAGCGATGTGGCCACGCCATCCGGCTGCGCCTGGGCCAGCCGCTGCTTGATCTCGGCCAAGTTGCCTTCCGGCGCCCAGACGCCGGTGACCACCTTGACGTCCGCATCCTCCTTGAGCCAGCGCGTGAGGTAGCGCGCGGCGCCGAGGGCCGACGGGGGCAGGGCCGACACGCACATGACCGTGAAGCCCTGGAGCGCAGTGCGCTCGCCGCTGGATCCGACCGCATTGCCCGCGTGCACCGGGCTGATCGCGGCGGCGATGCCGTCCTCCCAAAGCAGATGCCGGAGCATCCGCGCCGCGAGGTCGTCGGCCTCGTCCGCCGCGGGCACGATGAGCACGCGGGGCTTGGCGTCCCGCCGCGATGCCTCCGGCCGCTCGGGATTGCGCCCGTGCCGCTCCAATTCCTCGATCAGTTCGCGGCCCGAGCTGGTGATGAACCGCTCCCGCATGTCCGCGAGCTTGCCGCGGTGCCGGTCCACCTCCGCCATGATCAGGGCCGGAACGAACACATCGTCGTAGAATTCCGCCAGGGGGTGATGGGCGGCGAATTTGACCGCCATATCCGCCATTTCCTCCGAGTCCATGGCCAGCATGCGGTGGTAGAACTGCGCCGGGGGCGCCAGCGCCGGGCGGCTGCCCAGCAGCACGTTCAGGAAGCTCAGCCGGGGCACATGCTTGCCCAGGACGAGGAGGCAGACCGTGATCGGCGTCGACAGGAAGAGGCCGGGCACGCCCCACAGCCAGGTCCAGAAAATGGCCGCGACCATGATGGCCAAAGGGGACAGCCCCGTGCTGGCGCCGTACAGCAGGACCTCGACCACGTTGGCGGTGACGAATTCGGCGACGAGATACAGGCCGAAGGTCTCCGCGACCTTGCTCCAGCCCGGATCGATCGCGATGCCCAGCAGCAGCGGACAGGCGGCGCCGATCCAGGGGCCGATGTAGGGAATGAAGCGAAACAGCGCGGCCAGGATGCCCCAGAGCAGCGAATTGGGAATCCCGACCAGCCGCAGCCCAAAGCCGATAAAAATGCCGTAGCCGCAGTTGATCATGAACTGCATGCCGAGGTAGCGGGATACCCGCGCCGTCGCATCGGCGACCACCTGGGTCGCCAGGTTCAGATGCGAGCTGCTCACGACTTTTAGGAAGCGGTCGCGCAAGTCCTCGCGCTGAAACAGGATCGCGACCACGAAGACGATGACGATCAGCGCCGTCCCGACGGGCGCCAAGACGGGAGTGAGGATCCGCGTGGCCATCCGCCACGGCCCTTCGGCCGGCGACTCCACCTCGACGGGCACCGGCTCGCGCGAGGGGGCCGCCTCGGCCGCCTGCGGCGAGGGCGTGGCCATCTCCCGCTGCACCCGGTCGACCATGTTGGCGACGCCGGTCAAGGCGGGGGCGGGATGGTCGTCGCGCAGCCGCGTGATCTTCGCATCGATATTGCGTTCGTACTTCGGCAGGCTCTGCGCCAGTTCCAGCGCCTGCGTGGTCATGACGTAGCCGACGATCCCGATGATGCAGAAGGCGAAGGTGGCGGTCAGCGATACGGCCCACCCCTTGCCCACGCCCCAGCGGTTCAGCGTGACGACAATCGGCGAGAGCAGGAAGGCCAGCAGGGCGGCGATCGCAATGGGCACCAGCACCTTGTCCGCGGTGCGCAGGATCAGGACGACGAGAACGAATATCCCCAGCGAGGTGAAGACGGAGGATAGCCGGTCTCTCGGGCCGCTGCGCATTATAAGGGATTGACCCATGAGGTTCCAAACCGTTCCCGTTCAATAACCTGCATTTCCATCGCTTGCCTTGCCCGGCCCGCTTCACATAGTGGTCCCATGAAGCTTCTCCTCCCCGCCGCCCTCGCCTGCCTGACCCTGAGCGGCCCGCTCGCCCTGCTGGGCGCCGACGCTCCGGCGCCCGCCGGTGTCCATGTGAAAGCCGCGACCCCCATCCACATTTCTCACGGAGAGGAAGTGAATTTGGCGGACTACTTTGTTCCGGGGAAAATGATGATCTTCGACTTTTACTCCGAATACTGCCCCCCCTGCCGGGCGATCGGGCCGCATCTCGCTCAGTTGCATGCGGCGAAACCGGACCTGGATGTCGTTGAGATCGACATCAACCGGCCCGGCCATCGCGGCATCGACTGGGGATCGCCGGTGGCCCGGCAATACGACCTCCAATCCATCCCTCATTTCGTCATCGTGGGCCCGGACGGGAAAAAGCTGGCTGAAGGCGACGAAGCCTACACTCAGGTCGTGAACTGGATTCAAGCACTGCCCGAGGCTCCCGGGGTCTAACGCCAAATGAATCAGTCTCTTCAAGGAGCAGATCCCAGAATTCGCTTCCAGGGCGTCCACATCGAGCTGACGGAGTCGCTTCAGGCGGCCATCTACGAGAAGTTCGGTTCGCTGCTGCGGCACAACGAGCACATCGTCGCCATCGACGTGCGGCTGCAGAAGGCGCAGACGCTCGGCCACGACGCGCTCTTCACCGCCTCGGGGAAGATCACGCTGCGCGGGCCCGATCTGGTGGCCCATGCCGAGGGCAAGGAAGGCTACGGGGTTCTGGAAGCGGTGGCGGCCAAGCTCGACCGGCTGCTGGAAAAGCGCCACGGCCTGCGCAAGGAAAAGCGCAACCATCCCCACCCCGCCGAAGTCGGCGGCGCGCTGCCGAAGGTGGAATAGGCCCTAGCGGGCCGCCAGCGCGATCGCCGCCGCGAAGTGCTCCCGGAGCGTCTCCGGCGGCTGGTTGGTCAGGTCCTTGGCGAGCGCGCGGCGCAAGCGCCCGCGCGCGGCCGGATCGATCTGGGCGATCACCTGGTGGAAAATTCCCTTCGCCACGGCCAGATCCCAGCTCGCCTCACGGCGGCCGCGGAAAAAGTCGCTCAGCCGGCCGGCCACGTCCGCGGCCAGCCGCCGCTGCCCTTCCCGCCGCATGGGCAGGCGCTCATCAATGCCCCCGCCGGAGCCGGACTGCCCGCCGGGAAACCGGCCGGCCTCGTCCGTCACCCGGTCGCCCACGCGGCCCCGCCCCCCCAGCACGTCGAGGGCCTCGACCAGGCGCAAACCGCGGCGGGCCTGCCCCGGCGCGCTGGTTTCCTGGAAAATCCGGACGTGGACGCGGTCGACGACCGCGATGAAGTGGCTGGCTCCCCCCGATGCTTCCGGCATATCGATCGGTTTCATGCGTCCCCAGCATACACCCGGCGGCGCTCCCGTGCCATCGGGCGCCGCCCCGGGATCCCGGCCGCAGCCGCGCTAAAGCGACGTGGCGCTGCGGTCGCTGCGCGGCGCGGCGATCTCGTCCAGCCGCTTGTCGATGTCGTCGTCGGGATCGCCGTCCGCATCCAGGATGGACTCGGGCTTGCCGAACCGGCGGTCCTCCGTGGCCGCCAGCTCCCGCTGCTTCAGGTCCCGCTCGGCCTCGTGCCAAATGGCCTCGTCCTGGCCCTGGGGCCGGCCGCGCTGCTCCCACAACTGGCGGGCGCGGGAGGCGATTTCCTCATGCGTGAACAGGCGCGGGACGGCCGCGGCCGCCGCCGGCTTGCCCGCCCGGGGGGCGGACGCGGCGGAAAAACTCCCGGTACTGGGCGTCTTGTTTTTCATAGGCAAAACAAGGGTAATCTCCAGGCGCCGGACGTGCCATCGGAGATCGTGCGATCCGCGCTACGGTAGCGCCCCGCAGCCCGTCAATAACGGTAGTGTTCGGGCTTGTACGGGCCGTCGGGCGGCACGCCCAGGTAGGCGGCCTGCGCGGGGGTGAGGACGGTCAGCTTGACCCCGATCTTCTCCAGGTGCAGGCGCGCGACCTCCTCGTCCAGCCGCTTGGGCAGCCGGTACACCCCCGCCCGGTACTCCGCGCGGTGGGCCCACAGGTCCATCTGCGCCAGGCACTGGTTGGTGAAGCTGTTCGACATGACGAACGACGGATGGCCGGTCGCGCAGCCCAGGTTCACCAGCCGGCCTTCGGCCAGCAGAAAGATGGTGTGCCCGTCCGGAAAGACGTAGGCGTCGTACTGGGGCTTGATCTCGATCCGGCGCACGCCGGCGGCCGTCTGCAGGCGATGGACCTGGATCTCGTTGTCGAAGTGGCCGATGTTGCAGACGATCGCCTGGTCCTTCATCCGCTCCAGGTGCTCCAAGGTGATGATGTCCCGGTTGCCGGTCGTGGTGACGTAGATGTCCCCCCGCCCCAGCGTCTCCTCGACCGTGGTCACCTCGAAGCCCTCCATCGCCGCCTGCAGGGCGTTGATGGGGTCGATTTCCGTGACGATCACCCGGGCGCCGAAGCCGCGCAGCGAATGCGCCGAGCCCTTGCCCACGTCCCCGTAGCCGCAGACCACCGCCACCTTCCCCGCGATCATGACGTCGGTGGCGCGCTTGAGGCCGTCGGCCAGGGACTCGCGGCAGCCGTACAGATTGTCGAATTTGGACTTGGTCACCGAGTCGTTGACGTTGATGGCCGGGACGAGGAGCTTGCCCGCCTCGTGCAGCTGATAGAGCCGGTGCACGCCGGTCGTGGTCTCCTCCGACACCCCGCGCCATTCGCTCACCATCTCGTGGAAGATGTAGGGGCTTTCGGCGTGGATCCGCTTGAGGAGGTCCTTGATGATGCCCTCTTCGCGCGAGGCGGCCTCGCCATGGACCCATTCGCTGCCTTCCTCCAATTCGTAGCCCTTGTGCAGCAGCAGCGTGACGTCGCCGCCGTCGTCGACCACCAGCTGCGGCCCCTTGCCGCCGCGGTGCGCGAGGGCGCGCCAGGTGCAATCCCAGTACTCCTCCAGGCTCTCGCCCTTCCAGGCGAACACCGGCACGCCCGCGGCGGCGATCGCCGCCGCGGCGTGGTCCTGGGTGGAAAAGATGTTGCACGAGGCCCAGCGCAAATCGGCCCCCAGCTCGCGCAGGGTCTCGATCAGGACCGCGGTCTGGATCGTCATGTGCAGCGAGCCGGTGATGCGCACGCCGGCCAGGGGCTTGCCCGGCCCGAACTTGCGCCGCACGGCCATCAGGCCCGGCATTTCCTGCTCGGCGATCGTGATCTCCTTGCGGCCCCAGTCGGCGAGACTCGCGTCCTTGACCAGGCAATCCGCTTCCGCGTGGGCGATGGGTGTGCTCATGAGATTATTTCCGGGCCGCCCGGGCCAGCTCCGCGGCGATGGCCGTGCTTTCCCAGGGCAGGTCGGCCTTGCCGAAGTGCCCGTAATTGGTCGTGGCGCGGTAGATGGGGCGCAGCAGGTCGAGCTGGCGGATGATGTTCGCCGGCTTGAAGCTGAAGACCTCGCGCACGGCGCGGCGGATATTCTCCTCCGGGACCTTGGCCGTCCCCATGGTGTCGACCCAGATGCTGACCGGCTCGGGATGGCCGATCGCGTAGGCCACCTGCAGCTCGCAGATCTCGGCCAGGCCGCCGGCCACGATGTTCTTGGCCACCCAGCGGCACATGTACGCGGCCGAGCGGTCGACCTTGGAGGGGTCCTTGCCCGAGAACGCGCCGCCGCCGTGGCGACCCCAGCCGCCGTACGTATCGACAATGATCTTACGCCCGGTCAGGCCCGAATCGCCCTCGGGGCCGCCGATGACGAAGCGGCCGGTGGGGTTGATGAAGAACTTCGTCTGGGCGTCCATCATGTCCCCGGGGATCACCTTGCGGATCACGTACTCGATCAGGAACTCGCGGATGTCGGCGTGCTTGGCGCCCTCGGCGTGCTGGGTGGAGATGACGACGTTCTCCACCTTGACCGGCTTGTCGTTCTCGTAGCGGATCGACACCTGCGACTTGGCGTCCGGCCGCAGCCAGCCCACCACCCCCGCCTTGCGCAGCTTGGTCAGCTCGCGGCCGAGCCGGTGCGCGAACATGATCGCGGTGGGCATCATTTCCGGCGTCTCGTTGCAGGCGTAGCCGAACATCAGCCCCTGGTCCCCCGCCCCCTGCTCGGCCGTCTCCTTGCCGTCCACCGCGCGGGCGTCGACCCCCTGGGCGATGTCCGGGGACTGGCGGGTGATGAGGTTATGGATGAAGACCTTGTCCGCGTGAAACACGTCGTCGCCGTGCACGTAGCCGATGTCGCGGATCGCCTGGCGGATGATCAGCTCGTAGTTGAGCCGGGCCGACGTCGTGATCTCCCCGGCCACGACGACCTGGTTGGACTTGACCAGGGTCTCGCAGGCGACCCGGCTGTTCGGATCCTCCGCCAGGCACGCGTCGAGCACGCTGTCGGAGATCAGGTCAGCCACCTTGTCGGGGTGACCTTCGCCAACGGATTCGGAGGAGAAAACAAATGACTTGGCCATGGGTGATCGAAAGACCTGATCGAACGCGCGCGCCGGGCGCGACGCAAGTAAATATCAACATATGCGTATTTTTTGATATATGCGTCACAAACTGGCACGAATTTATCTTCCCCTTCCCAATTGTGCCGTTGTCTAGTGAACGTGATGATTTTGGATCCTGATGCGATCGACAACATCCGTTCCTTGGCCGTGGACGATGCCCAGGGATTCCTGCGCGAGATCATCGGGATCTTCCTGACCGATACCCCCAGCCGCATCAACGAGATGCAACATGCTCTGGAATCGAAAGATGCGCCAGCCTACAGCCGCGCCGCCCACAGCATCAAGGGGAGCGCGGCCAACCTGGGCGCCGTCTCCATGAAGGCGGCCGCAGAAAAGGCCGAGCAGCTCGGCAAGAGCGGGTTGGACGGGGCCGCGGAAGCCCTCGCGGCAATGCGCGAGGAGTTCACCCGAACGCGCGCCGCGCTCGAGCAGCTGGCAGCGGGCTGAGGCGCTCCTAACCCCAATTTTTCATGAAAATCACTTCAATCTCGAGGGAAGACGCCGGGCGATAACCGGCCGAAACCTTCCAGCGATGGGCTGAGAGCCCACCTCGGGCGGTTTCGGTCGATTCTCGCGCGGCGCTTCGTCGATCTTG
>DASRSH010000059.1:0-14998 GCA_035656575.1 Opitutaceae bacterium | reverse complement strand
GTTCGGCCGCCAACGGTTTCGCGGCGCAGGGGGCCGCCCGTGCGCGGGCAGCGCCCTCCGTCCCGCCAGCGATGGGGGAGAAGCCACGTTCGCGGTATCTTCCGGTTGCGATGCGCCGGAACGTGGTCTTCGGCGCCGGCGATGACATCCAGTGCCAGGCTGCATACGCGCCGGCATTCCCGCCACAGACGCCGGACCTCGCCGGCTGTCAGGCTGCCCGCCGGCTGCCGCGGATGAAGGGCCGCCCGCCACAGGATTTCATCCGCCATCCAATTGCCAATACCCGGAAACCGTTCCTGCATGAGCAGCACAGCCTTGATCGGCGCGCGCCGGCGCCGCCGCAGGAACGCCTCCACGGCCTCCACGGTGAACTGCGGTGACAGGATGGCCGGAGCGATCCGTGCCCACCAGTCCGGCATAGCCTGGCCCCGTTGGAACTGGACCCGGCCAAACATCCTCGGGTCATTCAGCACCAAGCTTTTGCGCGCGGTGCGCAGCACCAGGTGGTCGTGGCGGCCGGGAGCAAAGTCGGCATCCCGAACGGTGAGTTCCCCGCTCATGCCCAGGTGAATTCCGAGGTGAGACGCTCCCGCCGAGCCCGCGCCGCGGCGGAAATGGAAGATCATCTGCTTTGCGGCGGCGGCGGAGCCAGATAACCTGGCACCGTTCAGCGCGCGCCGAAGCTCGGCGGTGTCTGTCCCCCTAAAGACGGCGGCGCGGTCGTGGGTTTCGACGGAGAGGATCCGGGCGCGGGCGGCGGCGCGGGCCCAGCGGCGGCGGAACAGTTCGACTTCCGCCAATTCAGGCATGATCAGGTCAGGCCGGCCGCGAAGGCGCCGAAGTCGGCGAATACCGGCACGCGGCCGGCGGCGACTTCGGCGATCGATTGCGGATCGACGCGCCCGGTGCGCACGGCGGCGGCGTGGATGCCAGCCGCGAGCGCGGCGCCGATGTCGGCGGTGGAATCCCCCACCATCCAGCAGCGGGAGGCTTGGAGGCCATGGCGTGCCAGCATCTCGGTGATGAACCGGGGCGACGGCTTGCGGTAAAGCGACGGCTGATCCGGAGCCTCGGGCGCGATGCAGATGGCGTCGAAGAGGTCCGGACCCATGCCCAGCAGCTCGATCATGCGGGCATTGACGCGCTGGGTATCCTCCTGCGTGTGGTAGCCCCGGCCGATCCCGGACTGGTTCGTGAACAGGAACAGCCGGTAGCCAAGCGCACGCGCCCGTTTCAGACCCTCGGCTGCTCCCGGAATGATTTCCACGCCAGCCGGATCGGAAAGATACACCTTGTCGACGATGAGGGTGCCGTCGCGGTCCAGAAACAGCCCCCGGCCGCCCCGTTCAGCCGGCGGCAAAGGCGCGGAGCTCATCGGGCGTGACGGTGGCGGTGCCGAGCTTTCCGACGACCACGCCGGCGGCGGCATTGGCGAAATGCGCGGCTGTCTCCAGATCGGCGCCGGTGGTCAGGGCCAGGGTGAGCGCGGCGATGGCGGTGTCGCCGGCTCCGGAGACGTCGTACACCTTGCGCGCCGCGGTCGGAATGATCCGCACCTGGGCGTCGCCGGCGCTGAAGATGGCCATGCCCTGCGGCCCGAGCGTGACCGCCAGATGGCGGGGGCGGTAGCGGTCGTGCACCGCGCGGCAGACGGCCAGAATCTCCGCCGGCTCTTCGTGGCCGCCCGGGCGATGGGCCATCTCCTGCGCCTCCTTCCAGTTGGGCGTGAGCAGGTCGAGATCCGCATATTCGTTGCCGCTCGAAGGCTTGGGGTCGGCCGCAATGAACTTGCCCGCCTGGCGGGCCGCTTTCACCAGGGCGGCAATCGCCGGCGTGTTCAGGACGCCCTTGCCGTAGTCCGAGAGGATGACGGCCTGGTTTTCGGCGATCTTGGCGGCAAGGGCGGGCCTCCGATCCTCCGCCGTGACCCGGGCATAGGTCGCCCGGTCCTGTTCGAAGTCCAGCCGGCAGAGCTGCTGGCTGCGCACAATGATCCGCGTCTTGGTGATGGTGCGCGCGCCGCCCAGGCGAAAGCCGGCATCATAGCGGATGCCCTGCTTCTCCAGGCGCTCCTCAAGCTTGCGGCCGTTGGCGTCGTCGCCAATTCCACCGATCAGTTCGACCTGGCCGCCCAGGGAGGCGATGTTGTTGGCGACGTTCGCGGCGCCTCCCACGGTGTCCGTCTCGCTTCCGGCCAGGACCACCGGGACGGGGGCCTCGGGCGAAATGCGCGTGGCATCGCCGAAGATGTAGTGGTCGAGCATGACGTCGCCCACCACCAGAATGCGCCGGCCGCGCGCGGCCGATAGCAGCGCGTCCACGCCCTTCACCGCAGCTCCCACTCGTAGCCGTACCGGGACAGAAAGCGGGGCGCCCGGCGGGTCACCTGCACGACATCCTCGATCCGGCAGCCGCCGATCCCGGGGTAGTACAAGCCGGGCTCGACCGTCACCACGGAGCCCTCCTTGAGGATGATGTCGACCGTGGGGCTCATGCGGGGCGGTTCGTGCACCGCGAGCCCCAGACCGTGGCCCGTGCCATGGAAAAAGCCGACCGAACCGCGCGCGGTGGATTTGGTCTCGAAGCCGAGGTCGGCGAAGACCTGCGCCGCGGCCTGATGCACCGTGCGGCCGTTGACGCCCGCGCGAATCCGCGCCAGGGCGGCCAGCTGCGCCTGGCGCACCGCGGCGTGAAGGCGGCGCTGCGCGTCGCTCGCGCGCCCGCGCAGAAAGGTCCGCGTCATGTCGCCGTAGTAGCCGGTCGCGCTGACGCGCGGAAACACGTCGACGACGATCATCTCGTTCGGCCGCAGGGGGCCCGATCCGCGGTCATGCGGATCGCAGCCCTGGTCGCCCCCCGCGCAAATGGTGTTGGAGGACACGGCTCCCGCCTCCAGGCAGGCGGTTTCGATGGCGACCTTGAGCCGTTCGCTGGTCAGCACCGCCCCCCGATAGTAGAGCCGGCCGTTGCGGGGCCGCGAGGCGCGAAGCACGCGCTCGGCGGCGCCGATCCCCGCCGCGCTCGCGGCGTTGCCCGCGCGCAGCGCCGCCGCCTCGTCGGCGCTCTTGACCTCCCGCTCGGGAAAAAGCATGCCGTCGGCCGCCTCGACCCGCACGCCCAGGCGGCGCAGCCGCGCATACAGGCCGGCGGGAAAATCGTTCGGGATGCGGAAGGAGCGGATCCTGTAGGCTTTCGCCAGGAGCGACACGATTTCGGCGGCGCCCGGCGAACGGCGCGGCCACGCGCGCCTGGCCTTCTCCAGCCACGCCTCGAGCGGCAGAACGACGTCGAAGGCGGAGGTGCGCTTGACCCGCCCGAATTCCAGCGCGCTCACGACCGCCACCTTCTTCTTTCCGACCCCGAAGGCGATGAACGGATCGGGAACGTCGACGCGGCCGAAATAAAGCGCGTCCGCACTGCGTTCCGTGTCGGAGTAGAGCAGGGGCGAGGAGGAGGAAACCATGGGCGGGCAGACTAGCGCGCCCCGGGCGGAGCGCTCAACTATTCTTTGGGTATCTCGTTGTCGGTCTTGAGCACCATCACCGGCGTCTTGGTCTTCACCCAGACGTCGGTCTCCTTGAAGAACTTCGCGGGCACGTTCTCGATCGCCTCGCCGATGGTGCGGACCGGGTGCAGCCGCCCCTTCTTTGTCGTGTTGAAGTCGTAGGCTCCGCGCAGGACGCGCTCCTCCGTCGTGGCCGCGCTCTCGCTGTCCGGGATCTGCAGCACCCAGCCGGCGAAGTCGTGCCGGGGCAGGCGGCCGTCGGGGTCGCTGACCAGGATGACAAACTGTTTCTTCACCGCCGGCGGCTTGTCGTCGTCTCCCGGATCCGGCTGCACCGCCAGGTTCATCTCCTCGATCACGCGGCGGAGCAGGGCGGGTTCGATGTGGTTTTTCTTGAGGATCTCGGCGACCTTCGAGACGTCGATTTTTGCCATAAACGCCAGCAGCCTTGCCCGGCCGCGGGGGAAATCGATACAAAAGGGGCCGATGCCGGCGGAGGAAATCTTTGACGTGGTCGACGCGCAGGACCGCCCTGTGGGGCGGGCGGCGCGGCGCGAGGTGCACGCGCGGGGATTGCGGCACCGCGCGATACACGTGCTGATCTTCAACCGCCGCGGGGAGATATTTCTCCAGCGCCGTTCGGCCCTCAAGGACATGTCTCCCCTGACCTGGGACTCCTCATGCTCCGGCCACGTCGACGCCGGCGAGGACTACGACCAGGCCTGCGTCCGCGAACTGGGGGAGGAACTGGGGCTGCACCTCGATGCGCCGCCGCCGCGCTGGCTGCGCGTGGCCGCGGGCCCGGAAACGGGCAACGAGTTCGTGTGGGTTTACCGGCTGCAGCACGAGGGGCCGTTCACCCTGGACCCGGCTGAAATCGATCGGGGCGAATGGATCGCCCCGGCCGAACTCGACCGGCGGATCGCGGGGCGCCCCGCCGATTACGCGCCGGCCTTCCGGCTCATTTGGCGCCGCCGGAAGGAATGACCAGGTCGAAAGGCGGCAGCAGGACATGGACCATGCCGCCGTACTCGTCCACGCCGTGGAAGCTCCCGTGGGCCCGGGCGTCGCAGCCGGTCACGTGGTAGCTGTTGTAGGAAAATTGCTCGCCGGGGCACAGGCGGGGGGTCTCGCCGACGATCTTGTCGCCCTCGATGACGAGCCGCGTGCCGTCGCTGTGCAGCACCACCCATTTGCGCCCCAGCAGGGTCACCGTGCGGTCGGAGCCGTTCAGGATCGTGATGTAATAGACGAAGGCGTGCGGCTTGTCCGGCGGCAGGCTGATGCCGCCGTGGTGATAGAAGAGTTTGTCCAGCCGGGCGGACAACCCGGGAAGTTCCTGGGACTCACAGGGCACAGGAACAAGGAATGGGAAATTCGGCGCAGGGAAAGCGGGAATTGACCCTTTTCCCGGTTCAGGCTGTCTGGGTACATGGCGCGGTTTGCCCTTCTTTCCGTCAGCGATAAGCGCGGCTTGGCTGAGTTCGCGGCCGTTTTGGTGCGCGAACTCGGCTTCACGCTGCTCTCCACCGGAGGCACGGCGCGGCTGCTCGGCCAGGCGGGCCTGCCCGTCACGGAGGTCAGCCGGCACACCGGCTCGCCCGAAATCATGGATGGGAGGGTCAAGACGTTGCATCCCAAGATCCATGGCGGGCTGCTCTGCCGCCGCGATCTGCCCGCCCACCGCGAGCAGGCGCGGCAGAATGGCATCGAGATGATCGATCTCGTGGTCGTGAACCTCTATCCCTTCGAGGAGACGATCGCCAAGGCGGAGGTCACGCGCGAGGAAGCGATCGAAAACCTCGACATCGGCGGCCCCTCGATGCTGCGCAGCGCGGCGAAAAACCACGAGAGCGTGACGGTGGTCTGCGATCCCGATGACTACCCGCGCGTGCTCGACGCGTTGCGCGCCGAAGGCCCCGAGCCGCGGCCGGAGGGCGCGGCCGCCCGGCTGCGCCGGGAGCTGGCGGCCAAGGTCTTCGCCCGCACGGCCCGCTATGACCATGCGATCGCCGACTACCTGACGCGCACCGACCAGGCTGCGGAGCCGGATCTGGGGACCCTCGCCGGCTTCCCGGCCGAACTGACGCGGCATTGGCGCAAGGCCCAGGACCTGCGTTACGGGGAGAATCCCCACCAGAAGGCCGCGCTCTACGGGACCTTCCACGAGCATTATGAGCAGCTGCAGGGCAAGGAGCTGAGCTATAACAATATCCTCGATATCACCTCCGCGACCTACCTGATCGGGGAATTCGAGAAGGCGACGGTCGCGATCCTCAAGCACACCAACCCCTGCGGCGTGGCCAGCGCCGACAGCCTGCTCGCGGCCTGGGAGGACGCCTACGCCACCGATCGCCAGGCGCCCTTTGGCGGAGTGATCGTCGTCAACCGCACGCTCGAGGCCGACCTGGCCAAAGTCATCGCCGAGATTTTCACCGAAGTGATCATCGCCCCGCGCTACAGCGACGAGGCCAGGGCCATTTTCGCCCGGAAAAAGAACCTGCGGCTCATGGTGGCCAAGGAAGGGCTCGGCACGGACGCGCTGCAGGAGATCCGCTCAGTGGTGGGCGGCGTGCTCGTGCAGGACCGCGACAGCACGCTGGGGGACGTTTCGAAATTCAAGGTGGCGACCCGCCGCGCGCCCACCGCCGAGGAGTGGGATTCGCTGCTCTTCGGCTGGAAAATCTGCAAGCACGTCAAGTCCAACGCCATCGTCTATGCCCGCGGCGAGCGGACGCTCGGCGTCGGCGCCGGCCAGATGGCGCGCGTGGACAGCTCGCGGATCGCGGTGTGGAAGGCGGGCGAGGCCGGTCTGGATCTCAAGGGCTCCACCGTGGCCAGCGAGGCCCTGTTTCCCTTTCCCGACGGGCTGATCGCGGCGGCGGACGCGGGGGCCACCGCGGCCATCCAGCCCGGCGGCGCCCTCCGCGACGCGGAAGTGATCGCGGCGGCCGACGCGCGCGGCATGGCGATGGTCTTTACTGGCATCCGTCACTTCAAGCACTAGACTGGGGCATGTTTGATCCGGTCGAGAAACTGAAGGAATTCATCGGGTATCCCAGCGTTTCCACCGACTCGCGCTTCAAGGACGGCATGCGCGGCGCCCAGGAATTCGTGGCCCGCCTGCTGGGCGGCATGGGCTTCAAGGTCGAGGTGGTTCCCACCCGCCTGCATCCCCTGATCTTCGCCCAGCGCGGCGGCGACCCCTCCTGGCCGCATGTGGTCATCTATGGCCATTACGACGTGCAGCCGGCCGATCCGCTCGACCTGTGGAAGACCCCGCCCTTCGAAGGCACCCTGGTCGGCCAGCGCATCTACGGCCGCGGCTCCGCGGACAACAAGGGGCCGCTGCTCACCAACATCGCGGCCGTCGCGAAGCTGCTGGAGGAGAATCCGCGGGCGCGCCTGCGGATCACCTTTCTCATCGAGGGCGAGGAGGAGATGGGCAGCCCGAGCTTTCCGGAGTTTCTGCGCCAATACCAGGATCGGCTCAAGCAGGCCGACTTCGTTTACCTTTCGGACACGGCCCTGCCGCGGCCGGACCAGGTGGTCATCACCTGCGGCCTGCGCGGGCTGGCGCTCTTCGATCTGCACGTGACCGGCGCCCGGATGGACCTGCACTCCGGCCTGCACGGCGGCGTCCTGCGCAATCCCATCCAGGCCCTGGCCGAAATCATCGCCACGCTTCATGACGCGGACGGCCGGGTCAACGTGCCCGGTTTCTACGACGACGTGCTCGACGTGCAGCCGTGGGAGCGCGAACAGCTCCGGCAGCTCGCCTTCGACGAAAAGGCCTACGCCGAATTCCTGGGCATCGACACCTTTTACACGCCCAAGGGATTCTCGCCGGCGGAGGCGATCCGTTTCCAGCCGACGCTTGAGTTCAACGGCATCGGCGGCGGCTATCAGGGCGAAGGCAGCAAGACCGTCATACCCAGCCAGGCGTTCGTGAAGATCAGCTGCCGGCTCGTGCCCAACCAGAGTCCGGACAAGATCAAGCGGCTGGTCGTCCAGGCGATCCGCGAGCGCGCGCCCAAGGGCGTGAAGATCGGCATCGTCGACCAGCACCAGGGCGAGCCGTACGTCGTGGTGCCGCCCGGCCGGTCCAACACGCCGAAGGATCAGCCGGCGGTTCTGGCCCGCGCCTTTGCGGCCACGGACCGCGCTGTGACCGAAGTGTTCGGGAAGCCGCCGGTGTACCTGCGCGAGGGCGGAAGCGTTCCGATCATCGCCGAAATCAAACGGGTGACGGGCCTGGATTCGATCATGGTCGGGCTGTTCCTGCCCGAGGACAATCTGCATGCCCCCAACGAGGGCTTCAGCCTGGAAGTGATGCGCAAGGGCATCGCCGCGACGCAGCGGATGCTGGCCGATTTGGCCAGCGGTTAGCCCAGGCAGGCGGGGCGGCGGGGACGCCGCGTCCCCGGCCTCAGCTGACCGGGGCGGCGGCGCCGGCGGTCGGCGGGGGCGGCGTGTCGGACCCGCCCGAGGGCGTGACGGGAGCCGCGCCCGGGACCAGAAGGATGAGCTCGTCGCGGCGATCGTGCTTCATGGTCTCCGCGTCGGCATTCTTTTGCGCGTCCTCGCTGCCCTTGGAAACCGTGTCGATCTTGTCCGGGCTGACGCCGAGGGCCACGAGGTACTTCTTGGCTTCGCTCGCGCGGCGGTCGCCGAGCGCCAGATTGTATTCCGCGGTGCCGCGCCAGTCGCAATGGCCTTCGATCAGCAGGCGGTACTGGGGATTCTTGTCCAGATAGTCCTTGGCCGCCTGCAGCTTCGGCCGCTCCGCCGGGGCAATGTTGGAACGGTCAAAGGCAAAGAGAACCGGCTCGAGCTTGCCGCGAATCTGGCCGTTGGCGTCGGCGTCCGCGTCGCGGGTCGTCAAGCCGTTGTCCGGCCCCAGATTGGTCGGAGTGAGCGCATTCGATCCGTTCAGGTTGCCGCCGCCCTGGCCCAGGGTGGTCGCCTCCGGCGACGGACGGACCGGCTTTTTCGGGCAGCCGGCGAGCAGCACGGCGACGCCGGTCAGAAGGGCGAGGGAAAGCTTGGACGAGGCGGATTTCATCGGAAAGTGATTATCCCGTTTATGAGGCGGACTTGGGCTGAATCAACCCTATATCCACGGCGTAGCGGGTGAGGCTGGCCACATCGTGCAGATTCAGCTTGCGCATCAGATTGGTGCGATGGTTGTCCACCGTCTTCATGCTGATGCCCAGCTTGGCCGCGATGTCCTTGGTGCTGTGGCTTTCGGCGACCAGTTGGAGGATTTCGCGCTCGCGGTCGGTCAGGAAGTCCGGCGTGTTGCTGCTGCCGGGGTTGGCGACCACGTTGCGCAGCAATCCCGCCACCGCCGGCCCGAAGTAGGTCCCGCCATTGGCGACCGTTTCCAGCCCCTTCTTGAACTCGAACAGCCCGGCGGTCTTCTCCACGAAGCCGTGGGCGCCGGCCTCGATCATCTCCCGGACCAGCACCGGGTTCTCGTAGCCCGAAAACACCAGCACCCGCATGTGCGGCAGCCGCTTGCCCAGCCGGCGCAGGATATCCACCCCGTTGAGCCCCGGCAGCTTGGCGTCCAGGACGATGACGTCCGGCCGCTTGTCCAGGCACAGCTGCTGCGCCTCCTGGCCGTCCCCCGATTCGCCGACCAGTTCGAACTGCTTGTCCAGGCGCAGGATCTCGGCGAGCATTTCGCGGATGGCGGTCTGGTCTTCGATGATGACGAGGCGTTTCATGATGGGGCGGGCGAGGCTGGGCGCCGGGAGGCGGAGTGGGTTGGCTGGGATTCGAACCCAGAACCAACGACTTAAAAGGACGCTGCTCTACCATTGAGCTACCAACCCAGGACCGACCAGCCGAAACGCAAAGTTTTGGAGCCACGGGGGGGCCCGCAAGCTAATTTGAGCGCTGCGGGCGGTTGCGCCGAAGGTTGCGCACGCGCCGGAAGATCTGCTGACATTCCCGTTTGGCCGCCCTGTCCGAGCCCCGTCCTTCGCGCGTTCCCCCCTGGCTCCCCCCGCTGAGCATCGTGCTGGGAGGGGCGATCGCCTATGCGAACAGCCTGCACGGCGCGTTCGTGTACGACGACATCCTGTCGATCGTCGACAATCCGGCCCTCCGCCGCCTCGCCCATCTGGGGGCGGTGCTCAGCCCGGCGGGGGAGGCGGCGACGGTCCAGGGGCGGCCGTTCCTCGGCCTGACGCTGGCCGTCAACTACGCGCTCGGCGGGCTCAATCCCGCCGGCTACCACCTGTTCAACCTGGCCGAGCACCTGCTGGCGGGGCTTGCGCTTTACGCGATCGCCCGGGCGGTGACCGGCCGCGCGGGCCTGGCCGGGGCCGTGGCGCTGCTCTGGACCGTCCATCCCCTGCAAACCGAGGCGGTCACCTACGTCGTGCAGCGCGCGGAGTCGCTCATGGGGCTGTGCTATCTCGCCACGGCGTACTTTTATATCCGATACGCGGAGACGCCGCGGCCGGGCTGGGCGGCGGCGGCCGTGGCGGCCTGCCTGGCCGGCATGGCGACCAAGGAGGTGATGGTTTCGGCCCCGCTGCTGCTGTGGATGTTCGACCGGGCCTATCTGGCCGGAAGCTTCCGCGCGGCCTGGCGCGCGCGCGGCGGGCTGCTGCTGGCGCTCGCGGCGACCTGGGCTCCGCTGGCCTGGTTCGTGGCGGCGGCCGGCGGCAACCGCGGCGGCTCGGTGGGCTTCGGCCTCGACATCCGGCCGCTGGACTACTGGCTGACCCAGGGGGAGGCGGTGCTGCATTACCTGCGCCTGGTGGTCTGGCCCGCGCCGCTGGTGTTCGACTATGGCCGCATCGTTCCGGCCCATCCCCTCGCCGCCCTGGCGCAGGTGGCCGCCGTGGCCGCGCTGCTGGCGGCCAGCGTCTGGGCCTGGCGCCGCGCCCCGCGCGCGGGGTTTCTCGCGCTGTTTTTCTTCGCCATTCTCGCGCCCACGAGCCTGCTCCCCGGCACGACCCAGATGATCGTGGAGCACCGGATGTACCTGGCGTCGATTCCCGTGATTGCGCTGATCGTGGCCGGGCTGGACCGGTGGCTGGGCCCGCGGACGCTTGCCCTTTGGCCGGCGGCCGCCGTGGCCCTCATCGTCGTCACGCGGCACCGCAACGAGGCTTACCGCTCGTCCGCGGCGATCTGGGCCGACACGGTCGCCAAATGCCCGGACAACGCCATCGCCCACTACAACCTCGGCTATGCGCTCGGTCCCACGCCGCAGGGCGAAGCCGAAATGCGGGCGGCGATCCGGCTGAAGCCCGATTACACCCGCGCCTACGACGTTCTGGGCTACGACCTCTCGCTCTCTCCCGCCGATCGCCGGGCGGCGATGAGCGTGTACCGCCGGGCGCTGGAGATCGATCCGCGCGATGCTGCGGCCGCGAACAATCTGGGGAACATGCTTGTGCGGGAGCCGGGCGGCTTCGACGAGGGGACCGCCCTGCTGGAGCGGGCGGCGGCGGCAACCCGCAACCCGGAGCTGTACGAGGAACTGGGAACTCTCCTCGCCGCCCGGGCGGGCCGGGAGGGCGACGCGCTGGCGGCTTTGGCCGCGGCGGTGCGGCTGGATCCGGGGAATGCCCGGGCGCATTATGAGCTTGGCCTCGCGCTGGCCAGGGATTCGGCGCGAACGGGCGAGGCGGCGGCGGAATTTCGGACGGCGATTCGGCTGGAGCCCAAGCTGGCGGCCGCGCACGACCGGCTGGGCAAGCTGCTGGCGGGGCAGGCGGGCCACGAGTCCGAGGCCCTGGAGGAGTTTCGGACGGCGGTCCGCCTGGACCCTGGAAGCGCCGTCGCGCATTCGAATCTGGCCGCCGGCCTGCAGGCGGCGGGCCGGCCGGATGCCGAAGTGGTGAGCGAATTGCGCACCGCCGTGCGCCTCGACCCGACCCTGGTTGAAGCCTGGGTCAATCTCGGGATGATGCTGGCCCCGGACCCCGCGCGCCGGGCGGAGGCGGCGGACGATTTTCGCACCGCCTTGCGGCTCCGTCCCGGTTTCAAGCCCGCGCAGGAAATGCTGCGGCAACTAGGGGAATAACCCCGGCTGACAGGGCGCCGCCGGGAAACTTCATAATCGACTTGGCCATCAATTAGATGAAACCTACCTGAAGGCCGGGCGTCTGTCCCTCTTCGCTGCCCATTTCGTGGGAACAATTCAAAAATACGCCCATCAGACCGAGGTAGATCGCATGTCTACCAAGGCTCAGGAAGTTGCGTTTGACCGCATCCTTGTCGACCGCTTCAAAAACGGGGACGCATCCGCGTTCGACGAGATGGTGAGCCGGTACTGGAACCGGATCTATTCCATGGTCCACCAGCTGCTGCGCAACCCCCAGGACGCCGAGGAGGTGACCCAGGACGCGTTCATCCGCGCCCATCGCGGACTCTCGAACTTTCGCGGCGAATCGGCCTTTTCGACCTGGCTGTACCAGATCGCGACCAATCTCGCGCGCAACCGCTATTGGTACTGGTGGCGGCGCCGGCGCGACAAGTCGGTTTCCATCGACGCGCCCGTGGGGCCCGACAACGACCTGACCTTGGCCGAGATCATTCCCGCCGAAGTGGAGACGCCGGACGACATCACGGTCACGCAGGAATTCATCAACCGGATCGGCAGCGGCATGGAGCGGCTGGGCGCGAAACACCGCGAGATCCTGATCCTGCGCAACGTCAAAAACCTTTCCTACGAGGAGATTGCCGATATTCTGGGCATCTCCATCGGCACCGTAAAGAGCCGGATCGCGCGCGCCCGGGAAGCGCTGCGCGCCAAGCTGGGCGAAGACTTCAAATGAAAGACTCGGAATTCATCGAACTTCTCAACCTCTACGTCGACCATGAGATCTCGGCGGCGCAGGCCGCGCGCCTGGAGGCGGAAGTCACCGCCCATCCGGAGCGGCGCAAGCTGTACCGCCAGTATTGCATGATCCAAAAGGGCTGCTCGCAGCTGAACATCGCCTCGGCCGAGGACGCTCCCCTGCCGCAGCGGCGCCGCGAGGCGGTGATGGCCGCGGAGGCGGGCCGTTTCCTGGGCTGGGGTGGAATCTTTACCGTGGGCGGCCTGGCCGCGGCGGCCTGTTTGGCGGCGCTGATCGTCACCCGGGCCCACGCTCCGACCGCGGCCGCGCCCGCCGCGGCGAAGGTGGCAGTGAGCCGTTCCGCCTCGCCCGACGTGCGGGTCGTGCTCCCGCCGCAGCGCAATATCGCTTTTCCGCCTCCCTTCAGCGGCGGCGAATTGACGACGGTGTTCAATGTCCGCTCCTGGAACAATCCGGGGGCCGAGCCGATGAATCTCACCCCGACCGATCCGCTGGCCTGGACCTACCAGGTGCAGCTGGCGCCGCTGTCGCATGATTCGCTCGACGCGAGCCAGCTCTTCAAGTCCGAGCCGATGCTGCTGCCGTCCAATCCGGCCGCCTCGCCGGTCTCGCCGGCGCAGCGCCAGCTGATCGAGAGCGCGGCCTTCCAATTCCAGCGCTGAGCCCTTCCGCTCAGAGCGCGGCGCGCACCAGTTCCTCGGTCGACGCTGCCGCGCCCAGCTTCGCGGCCGCCTGGCGGACGGATTGATCCGCGTCCGCCGTCTTGTAGCCGAGGGCGACCAGAGCGGCGACGGCATCGCGATAAGCGCCCGGCTCGATGCGAGGCGCGGCGGAGGCCGGTTCCACGCCGGCGAGGCCGAGGCGGGACTTGAGCTCGATCACCAGGCGTTCGGCCGTCTTCTTGCCGATGCCCGGGATCTTGGACAAGGTCCCCACGTCGCCGGCGCGGATCGCGCCTTCGAGCAGCGGCAGGGACAGCCGGCTCATGATGTTGAGCGCCAGCTTGGGGCCCACGCCGTTCACGTGGTCGATCATCAGCCGGAAGAAATCGCGCTCCGGGGCGGACGCGAATCCATACAGGGCCTGGGAATCCTCGCGGTAGATGGCGACGGTGTGCAGCTTCACCGCCGCTCCCGGCGCCGGCAGCTTCTCGGCCGTCGTGATCGGGATGTGCACTTCATAGCCGAGGCCGTTCAGCTCAATGGTGGCCTGAAGCGGACTGGCGGCGGCGAGCCGGCCTTCGATGGAGGTGATCACGCGGCGGGAGCCTATTTCAAGCCCAGGACATCCTGCATGTCGTAAACGCCCGGCGGCTTGCGCCGCAGCCAATGCGCGGCGCGCAGGGCCCCCCGGGCGAAGATGGAGCGATCGGAGGCCTTGTGCGTCAGTTCGAGCCGCTCGCCCAGCGCGGCGAACACGACCGTGTGGTCTCCCACCACGTCGCCGCCGCGCAGCGAATGGACGCCGATTTCGCCGCGCGGACGCGCGCCGGTCTGGCCTTCGCGGCCATGGCGGGGGTGCCCCAGGAGGGCAAAGGGCTGGGCGCTCGAGGCCGACCGCTGCCATTCCTCCTGGATGATCTCCAGCAGGCGCAGGGCGGTGCCGCTCGGGGCGTCCTGCTTGTAGCGGTGATGCATCTCGACCAATTCCGCGTCGTACTCCGGACCGAGCACGCGGGCGGCCTGGCGCGCCAGGGCGAAGAGCAGGTTGACGCCGACGCTGAAGTTTCCCGCCCAGACGCACGGCACCTTGGCGGCCTGGGCCGCCAGCTTCTCCCGGTCCTGCCGCGCATGGCCGGTCGTCCCGATGACGAGGGCCTTGCCGTGCTGCACCGCCGTTTCCACGACGTGCGCCGTCACCTTGGGCGAACTGAAGTCGATGATCACGTCGCAGCTCTCGACATCCAGGGCGAGGCGCGCGTCGCTGCCTTCCTCGGCGATCGCGGCCGTGACCGCGCGGCCCATCCGGCCGCCCACGCCCTTGATCAGGACGGACAGGCTGCTCATGGCACGGTGGCGAACAGCGCCTTGCGCCCCGCGGCGGAAAGTTCGGCCAGCGGCAGGCGCACCTCGTCGGAGGAGATGATGCCTCCGCGGGCCAGGACTGCCTTGATCCCGGCGGGGCTCGGCTCGAGGAAAAGCGCCTTGAAAAACGGATACAGCCGGCGGTGCAGGGCGCGGGCGGCGGCAAAATCGTTCTCGCGGGCGGCCCGCACCATGCGGGCCACCGGCTTCACCGCGTAGTTGGACGCCACGCTGATCACGCCCTCGGCTCCCGCCGCGAGAAAGGGCAGGGTCAGGCTGTCGTCGCCGCTGAGGACGGTCAGGTCGTCGCCGAGCGCCTGCTTGAGCTGATCGACCCGGTCCACGGACCCGCCGGATTCCTTGATCCAACGGACATGAGGATAGCGGGAGCGCAGCCGCTCCACGACGGGAACGCCGATCTCGATGCCGCAGCGGCCCGGAATCGAATACAGGATGATCGGCTTGGCGGTCGCCTCCGCCACGCGGCAGAAGTGGCGGAAGAGCCCTTCGGCGTTGGGCTTGTTGTAATACGGCGCCACGACCAGCATGGCGTCGGCGCCCGCCGCGTCGGCCCGCACCGTGAGGTCGACCGCTTCGCTGGTCGAGTTGGACCCCGTGCCGGCGATGACCGGCACCCGGCC
>DASRSH010000058.1:0-11747 GCA_035656575.1 Opitutaceae bacterium | reverse complement strand
CCGCCGCCGCGATCCGCGAATAGGATTGAAAACCGGCGCTTCGGTTCACTGTGATGCCCGATTCTTGAGCAGCGCCTCCTCACTTACAAGGCCGACCCGCCTATCCGTCATCGTGCCCGTCTACAACGAACGTCCCACCGTGGCGGCGGCGCTCGAGGCCCTCCTCGCCAAGGAGATTGCGGGGGTGCACATCGAAGTGATCATCGTGGAGAGCAACTCGACCGACGGCACCCGCGAAATCGTCCGGCCCTATGGCGGGCATCCGCGAGTCCGCTTGATTCTGGAAGAACAGCCCCAGGGCAAGGGCCATGCCGTGCGCGCGGCTTTCGGCCAGGCGAGCGGCGACATCATCCTGATCCAGGACGCCGATTTGGAGTATGACCTCGCCGACTACGAGCCCCTCCTCGCCCCGATTCTCGCCGGCCGCCAGGCCTTTGTCCTGGGCTCGCGGCACGGGGAAGGCGGCTGGGTGATCCGCAAGTTCACGGACCAGCCGATTCGCGGCGCCATCCTCAACCTGGCCCACTGGACGTTCACCCTGATGATCAACGTGGCGCTGGGCGTGTGGCTCAAGGACCCTTTTACCATGTACAAGGTCTTCCGCCGGGAATGCCTCGACGGCCTCACCTTCGAATGCGACCGCTTCGACTTCGACTGGGAACTGCTGATCAAGCTGGTGCGGAAAGGCTATCGTCCCATCGAAATCCCCGTCGCCTACCGCTCGCGCTCCTTCAGCGAGGGCAAGAAGGTCCGCCTCTTCCGCGATCCGGTGACGTGGATCCGCGCGCTGGTGAAATACCGTCTGGCGCGGTCTCCGCGGCGCGTCAGCGCAAGCGGAACCTGAGGGTCAGCTGCTCGGCGCGGCGGTCGGGGAAACCGGGAACGCCCTGGACCTGTGCGCCCAGAGGAACGGGGTGGTCGTGAAGCAGGAGCTGTCGATTCGCCCGGCCGCGCCAGTCGGTCCAGGCGGGGAGGACGCGGCTCCAGGCCCAAAGGTTGAAACTGGCGGCGAGAACGGTAAGCGAGGCAAGGGCGACCGCCGGCGCGCGGGAGGAGTGCCAGAGGAGCGCCGCCCCGCGCTCGATGACGATTGCGGCAAAGGGCAGGCTGCAGAGGAGGGATGTGTATTGGTAGCGCGAACTCATGGCGTACGGCCATCGGTCGTTCCATCGGCCAAGTCCCAGGAGTAGGGCGTAGCCAAAATCGAGCAGCAGAATCGGCAACAAAAAGCGCCGCTGCTCCGGCCGGGCCAGTTTCCAGCCCGCAGCCAGAATGCCCAGCTTGATGGCGCCGGCGGCCAAGGGAATGGCGGCGGAGATGGCAAAGATGTTGCCTTGTCCCGAGGAAAAGTACCACGGCACTGCGGGATTGGCGCCGAGATAGCATAGGGCAAAGGCGGCTGCCTCGCCCAGATGGTGCCGAAGCGCGCCCAGATGAGCGGCGTCTGCAGGCGCGAGCCGCATCATCAGCCACGACGTGGCGACCGCCGGCGCCAAAGCGAGCGCGGACGCCAGCACTCGGCTCCGCGGGCTCGCTCCCAGGCCCTGAGTCCACAGCGTTACTGCCGCCACCGGCCCCGTCAGGAGGCCGCGGGAAAACGACCAGGCGCTCCCGAGGCTGAAAAGGAGAAGAGCAAGGCAGCGGCCCAGACTGAATTCACGACCCGGGGACGGCAGCGCGACCCACGCCAACAGAAAGAACATCGTGGCGAGCTCGGACGAGATTTGCACAGACCACGTGACCGTTTCGATTTGAGTGGCGCTCCATGCGAAAATTGTCGCGCAGAACGCAACGGCTAGGACCTGAAACCCGCTTCGCCTCATCGCCGTCGCCAGGAGCGCCACATTCACCGCGTGAATGAGCCACCCCAATTCCAGCATCGTGAGATAGGAGCCGCACCCCTGCAGCAAGAGGCCGCCCCAAATCAGCTTGAAGAAGGGCAGGATGTTCTCGACGAAAGGCTGCCACAGCCAATGGATGAAGGGCCGAGTGTCGATTTCGTCCAGGAGCGGAAACTCGTCGCCGAACCAAAAGAGCCGCGCGAATTGCCGATAAAAGAGGAGGAACGGCAAGGGCGACGCCAGAGCGGCTGCCAGCGGCACGCCGAACCCTTTCCCCGTCATTGCCTGCCTCCGCTTTACGATCACGATCTATTGTGTTTCCACATAGACGTGACAGCCGGGGAACAGTTTCCCGCTACTCTGTCCGGATGATTCGGTCGCAGTTCATGTCTCTCGGCAAAGTCAACGCCAGCAGCCCCAGAATCAGGCCGCCGCCAATGAGCATGAGGTACGGGACATGCCGAACGGCGCGCCCAGCCCAGAAGGAAAGAGAACCCATTTCCACCGGTTCGGCGAAGGCGAACCACGTCCCCGGAGAATCATCCCGGGCTCGGATGAAGAAAGGCTCCCGCGGCGCTGTCACGTACGCGTTGTGCCAACCGTTGCCGGGAACGCGAACGGGTACAACGCGAGCGAGCAGCCGGCCCGTCTTGACACTATAGAGTGCCAGCGACGTGCCGGGCCGGCCCAGGTTGCCCGACACGCGAAATTGCAGCCAGCCGCGCTCCTGCGATACTAGGGTGCCGCTTTGCCAAAGAAAGTGTTCCCGCAGGGGCGCCGCGCTGTAGCAGCCGAAGAAGCGGGAATTCTCCAGCGGAACGCTCGAAGGCGGCAGCCCGTCGCCCGAGAGCCGGGGCAGTTCCCGCTGCCTGCCGCGGGTGTCAATGGCAAAAAACCCGGCCGAGCGCACCGTGGAAAGAGCCAGCGGCAAGCGCACGGACGCGGGCAACAGCTCTCTCACCGCCGGCAGGCTGATCGCGTCGGCCAAAGCGCGCGCATTGGGGTAAGGAATCTCCCGATGATTCAGATAGGCGAAATTGCCAGTCGCCAAAAAATTGCGGACATTCGCTTGGCAGTAATAATCAAATTGCGGGAGCGCGGCGAGTTGGCCCGGAACGACCGCCAAGGATTGGTGCAGGAACCCCGCGCCGAGCATAACCGCCCAAGCCGCCAGAACGGCGCGCAGTGCGAGCCGGGCCCGGGGCGCGCGGCGGGATGCGATCAAGAGTTCGGCGAGGCAGAAACCATTCGCGAGGATGCCCACAAGAAAGTTGTCGAGGTAGCGGGGCGCAGGCGGCGGGGGAGTGGCCCCGCGGGCATAGGCAGTCGCGCCGATCTGCAGCAAGGCCCACAATCCGATTCCGATCCAGCATTCGTGGGTGGCCTCGGGCCGGGCACATTTTCGCAAGCACCCTGCGGCTGACCAGATCCACGGCAGCCAGAGCAGTACGGCTGCATATCCCGGATGAGCGCCAAATCCCGGCCAGCCCGCATCGACGGACATGGATCGCCAAAACATCTTCAGCGAGCGTGCGTACAGGGCGTGATGGCCGGGAAAATCAACTCGGAGACTCCAACCGAGCGCCGCAAGGGCGAGGCATACACTGAGAGTGACAAGTGCCGAACGGGGTGGAACCTCGTTGCGCCACCATCGCAGCCCCACGATGGCGGCGCACGCGCACGCGGCCAATACTCCGCTGCCCATGGTTACCAGTGAGACGGCGGCGCATCCGGCGCCCCACCACCAGCGTGCCCGAAAAGGTTCCGCAAACGGGAGGCAGACCATGGCTCCCAGAGCGAAGAGGATGAGAAACCACTGTTGGGATTCGAACCCATGAATGGTGTTTTCCCAAGCGAAGGCTCCGCCCCAAGCGATCGCGAGAAGCAGTCCGAGGGACAGTGCAGCCGAGCGGCGGTAGCGGTGCGCCGCTGCCAGCCACATGGCCGTAGCAACCGCCGCGGGCAGGAAGGCATTCATCACCGATTCCAGCCGCTGGTCCCATTGCCGATTCATTGCGGTGAGCGCAAGGGCGGCGAGTCGCGTGGGGGCGATCCGGTGTTCATTGTGCGCCCGAAACAAGTTCGCAAGGCTGTGATGGTCACCGTACCATGGTTGCAGGATTTCCCGCGCTTCCGCGTCCCATTGATCCATCTCGGGAAGATCCATGCCGAAGGCCCCAATCAGCAACCACCGTGCTCCCAGGACGAAGATGAAAAGCGCAGTCGCGAACAGGATCTGGCGCGCCTGGGCGGAAACCGAGGGCAATCTGGCACGCAGACGTCCGGTCACAGCGGGGGCAACCGCGGCGGATACGCCAGCGCGAAGTCTTCCGAGTCGAGGGACAGGTTCGGATTGTACGCGGGGTCGTTGAGCAGGCGGACTCCCCAGCGCGACTTGATCGTCTCGATTTCCGCCTGGAAGCGCTGGATCTTTTCCGGCGTGTCCTCGCGGCCCCGGCTGGCGGACTCGTGGTGCATCAATTCGGCGCCGGGGGCATAGACGTTGCGCAGGCCGAGCGCCTCGACGCGCAGGCAGAAGTCCACGTCGTTGAAGGCGACCGGCAGGCCCTTCTCGTCGAAGCCGCCGACGGCGAAATAGGTGTCCTTGCGGATGACCAGGCAGGCGGCGGTGACGGCGGAGAGGTTTTGCGTCAGGTGCGGGCGGAACTGCGGCGTGCCGGGGTCGCCGCGCTCGAAGAACTTGAAGGGGTGGCCCGCCACGCCGCCCAGGCCGGTGACGACTCCGGCGTGCTGAATGCGGAAGTCCGGATAATAAAGCCGCGCTCCCACGGCGCCGACGCCGGGCCGCAGCGCGTGCCCCACCAGCTCATCGAGCCATCCGGGCTCCAGAACCTCGATGTCGTTGTTGAGCAGGCACAGGACGTCGCCGCGGGCCTCGCGGGCCGCGAAATTGTTGAGGGCCGAGTAATTGAACGCTCCCTCGTGCCGGAGCACGCGCACGCCGTCCGCGTCCCGGGCCGCGGCGAACACGGCGAGCGAATCGGGGTCGTCGGAGCGGTTGTCGACCAGGATGACCTCGAATGGAGCGTAGCGGGTGCGGGCGAAGATCGAGGCCAGGCACAGCCGCACGAGCCGGCCGGCATTGTGCGTGGGGATGATGATCGAAACCAGCGGATGAGGCTGGTCCGCCGGCAGCAGAGGCGCGACATGCCAATGGCCGCCGACCGTGGGCCTGACGTCGGCGCGCAGGCCCGTCCGCTCCAGATGCTCGGTCAGGGCGCGGCGCCCGGCGGCGGCAGCATAATCCTTTTGGCCGATGTGCAGCGCGGTGGAACCTTCGCCCGCGCGCCAGTGGTAGAGAATCCGGGCGACGTGCCGAATCTCGTTGGGCGCGAGCTGCTCCGTCGCGCGCAGCGCCAAGTCCCAGTCCTGGCTGCCTTCCAGGCCCACGCGCATCCCGCCCAGGCGCCGCACCAGCGCCGTGCGATAGACGCTGAGATGGCAGAGGTAGTTCTGGCTGCGCAGCAGGTCCGGATTCCAGTCCGGCTTGAAGTGGGGATCGAAACGGACGCCCTGCTCGTCGATCTTGTCCTCGTCGGTGTAGACGACGACGGCGTCCGGATGCGCGGCGATCTCCTGCGCCACGCACTGCAGGGCGTGCGGGGCCAATTCGTCGTCGTGGTCGAAGAGGGCGACCCAGTCTCCGGTGGCCATCGCGAGGGCGGTGTTGGTCGCGGCCGAAATGTGGCCATTGTCCGGCCGATGAGTGACTCGGATCCGGTTGTCCCGCCGGGCGTACTCGTCCAGCAGCGGCGCCACGTGGGGCAGGGTGGAGGCGTCGTCGGCCACGCAGAGCTCCCAATCGGAGTACGTCTGGCCGAGCACGGAATCGAGCGCGCGGCGCAGCCACCGCTCGTCGGGGTTGTACACCGGCAGGAGGACGGAAATGCGCAGCGGCGGCAGCGCCGCCGCCTCCCGGCGCAGCCGGTCGAGTTCGGCCCCGGCGGGTTCCGGGTGCGCGCGCAGCCAGTGCCCGTAGGAACCGCGGGCCGACCCTTCGTCGGCCCCCAGGCGGCGGTGAAAGAAAACCTGCCAGGTTTTGCTTTCAGTCTCGGCCTCCAGCGTCACGTCCGCATCGCCGGGCTGAACCAGCGCTTCGATCTTGAAGCCCGCGAAGGCGCTCTCGGGCCGGTCGGGAAAGGCCAGCAGCAGGTCGGGCCGTTCGAGGCGATAGGTTCCAGGATAGGTGCGCGATCCCACGCGGGCCCGGACCGCTTGGAACTGCCCCGGCGCCTTGGGAAAGACCCAGCCGCGGATCACCACGGGGCCGCTGAGATCGTTCCACCAGCGGGGCGCATCGAGATGGCTTTCGATCGGCAGCGACGCCGGGGGCGGCTCGGCCGCCGCGGCCGCCGCGGCAGGCTTGCGCCGGAAGGGGTCCACCAGGAGCCGGCGAAGCGCGCGCAAAACGCCCGTGGCGCGCCAGGAGAAACTGGCCTGCATCCGCTCGAGCTTTTCGCGCAGCCTCGCGATTTCGCGATCGGCCGCGGCCTGGCCCCGGGCGGCGGACTCCGCGGTGGTGGCCAATTCGTGCCGGACCTCCGCGGCCGACAGCCGCGCGGCCGCGGCCTGCTCCGCGGCCCGCGCCGCGGCCTCCTCCAGCAGGACCACGTGCGCGCGGCGCATGCGATCGATGATTCGGGCGCGGTCGGCCTCCGCCCGCGCGGCGGCGGCCTCCGCTTCGGCCCGCACACGGGCCGCTTCGGCGGCGGCGCCTTCGGCTTCCAGCCGCTGCGCCGCGGCCCGCGCCGATGCCGCTTCCGCTTCGAGCATCGCCGCGCGTTCGTCGCGCAACGCTCCGGCCAGGTGAGGCCACAGCCGCTCCCACGCGGCGTCCTTGGCCAGAATCGGCTGCAGGACGGCGGCCGCGCTGGCGTATTCGGCCTCGCGGCCCGAGCGACTGGTCTCGCCGACCCGGTAGTCGAACAGCACTGCGGGAACCGTTTCCAGCGTGCGGCCGGCCCGCACCCAGTCGAGCAGCAGGCGCCAGTCCTCGTTGACCAGTCCCGGCTGGAATCCCCCCGCCGCCAGGAACGCGTCCCGCCGGAAGAGCGAATTGGTGTCGCCCAGCACGTTTTCCACCAAGCCCAATTCCGCGCACGGGCCGAGGGGCGCGAACACGTGGGTCGGGACATCCCGAAACGCCTGGAACGCGCAGGTGACGCATTCTGCCCCGGAGGCCGCCATCGCGCGGACGAGGGTCGCCACCATCTCGGGGCGGAAGCGATTGTCGGCATCGCAGAAGAGGACCGCGTCCCCCGTCGCCTCCCGGGCGCCGCGGTTGCGCGCGGCGGCGGGCCCGGCGTTGTCCTGGCGCAGAAACTTCCAGCCCAACGGCCAGTAGCGGTCGTTGGCCTTCTTCCAGGCGGCGGCCGCCGCAGCGCTGGGGGAACCGTCATCGATGACAATGACTTCGTGGGGCCGCTGGGTCTGGACGGCCAGCGAATCGAGCGCCTCCTTGAGGTAGTCGGCTTTTTCGTAGTAGGTGACGACGACGGTGATGCGGGGCGGAGAGGACGGCAGCGACGTCCCCGCCGCTTCGGGCCGGGGGGCCCAGCCTTCGACGCCGGGCAGCACTTCGATCGGAGCCGCGGTCCATCCGGCCTGGCGCAGCCATTCGGTCAATTCGCTGCGGGCGCAGAGCACCTCGTCGGCGAAGCCGACCGCGCGCCGTTCCAGGAATTCCAGGGCGGCGCCGGTGCGGCCGCCCGCCGGAAAGCGCCCCGCCCGGATGCGCTCGAACTCGGCGACCGAGCCAAGAAACAGGCGCAGCGCCGGCGCCGCCTTGGACTTGCGGCCGGCCAGCGCCAGCCAGCCGCAGCGCCGCGCCCCGCCGAACGCGGCGGCGTGGGCGGCGTGGCCGACGAACCACACCTCGTCCGCCTGGATCGGGGCGGCGGCATGCGCGATGCGCAGGCCCAGCCGGTGTGCCTCGACGGCGGGGAAGACCGGCACCGGAAAGGGATTTGTCTCCTCGTCGATGTGGCGGTACGCGATTCCGGCCGCCTCGGCCCGCCGGCGCAGCAATCCGCTCAGGACGGCGCCGACCGCCTGGGTGTGCAGCAGGGTGACCGGGCTCGTCCGGCGCCCGGCCGCGGCCAGGCTCCAGACGAAGCCGTCGTCGGGAGTCAGCTCGTGCGCGACGATGCAGATCATGCGGGGGAGCGATACTGCTACCGCCGCACGCCCCATTTCAAGTGCCGGAGCAGGCGATAGCTGTCTTCCTGGGCGGCCAGCGTCTTCTTCCAGAGCGCCCGGGAAGGGGGCGCCGCGCCCAAGGCGCGCTCGCGCAGAAGGTTCATTTCCGGGATTCCGTCCCGTTCGAGCTGGGCCTGGCTCTTTTGCGCCAGGTGCAGGCGGAACAGGGCGAGGAACCAGGGCAGGCGGGCAAACCGGGCGCCCGCGGCGCGAAAGCGCAGCAAAAGGTCCCAATCGAGGGCGAACTTGAAGCTGGGGTCGATGCCCCCGACCCGCTCCCACAGCCGGCGGCGCCAGAACAATGTCTCCTGGGGAATCAGGTCGAACCACGCGAGGTCGGCCACGGCCCGGCGCGGCGCGGGCCAGCGGCCCACCTCGCGCCCCGCCTCGTCGATCAGCACGCGGTGGCCGAACACGACATCGACCTCGGGATGCCGGCGGAAATGATCCGCCACGAACGCCAGGGCCCCGGGCATGAACGCGTCATCGGAATTCAGATACGCCATGATCTCGTCCGGATCCGGCGGCAGCGCGGCGAAGCCCGCGCGCACGGCGTCGGCCTGGCCGCCGTCGGGGGCGCTGCGCCAATAAGTCAGCCGCGGGGACCACCGCTCGAGGATCTCGCGGCTGCCGTCGGTCGAGCCGCCGTCGATCACCGCGTAGCGCACGCGGACGCCCGGCTGGTCGAGCACGCTCGCCAGCGCGGCCTCCAGATACGGCGCCTGCTGGTAGGAGGGGGTCACGATGGCAAACGGGGGCAGGGGCCCGGCGGGAGCGGCGGGAAAGGTTTCCGGCTCCAGCGGGCGGGGCTCGTGCTGCGGCGCCAGGCGCAGCGGCAGCCGGCCCTGCTGCTGCCGCTCGATCGTGATGAATTCGCGGTCGCGCCGCCAGGAGCGCAGGAGATAGTCCCACCAGGTCACCCGGCTGCTGCCGGCCGCGAAGGGCACCCAGCCTTCGTCCGGCAGGTCCGCTTCCAGCGTCACGGCGTGGCGGCCCGGCCCCAGGCGCAGCGCCACCGCGAATCCGCTCGTGTCGCTGCTCGGCGGCCCCGCCAGCGCCTGGCGCACGTCCAGCCGCTGCCAGCCATAGGTTCCGGAAACCACGCGGTCCCCGACCCGAGCCCGCACCCCCCGCAGCGGTCGGCCGGAGGGGTCGAAGCACCAGCCGCGGACCAGCTGCGGGCCAGACGCCGCCGCGCCCGCGGGCGCCGCAAAGTCCCGCGGGGTGTCGATGCAAAATCGCAGTTCGGTCAGAGTTTGAAGCCGGCGGCGGCCGCGTCCTTGGCGAACGTCTTCACCGTATCGAGCGACATCTCCTCGAGGGGCTCGCCCAGGAGCTTTTCCGCCTTGGCCAGAATGTCATGGGGCACCGTGATGATGGCGCACCCGATCTCCTCCGCCTGGAAGATGTTGAGCACCTCGCGGGTGCTGGCCCACAGCAGCTCCGCCTTGGGCGTGTCGGCCAGGATCTCGCGGTATTTCTTCATGTAGGGCACGGGGTCGCGCCCCGTGTCCGCGATGCGGCCGGCAAACACCGACACGATGGACGGCACGTTGGGATTGAGCGCCGCCTTGGTGCCGCGCACCTGCTCCTCGGTGAAGAGGGCGGTGATGTTCAGCTTCACCCCGTTCGCCGCCAGCTCCTTGATCAGGGGCAGCGAGGATTCGCCGCGGGCATTGGTGATGGGGATCTTCGTGTAGACGTTCTTGCCCCAGGCCGTGATCTTCATCGCCTGGCGCTTCATCTCCGCGAAGTCATCGCTGAAGACCTCGAACGAGATCGGTTTGGCCGTGACCTGCTGCAGGATTTCCTTCGCGAAGGCCTCGTAGTCGTGGATGCCGGACTTCTTCATCAGGCTGGGATTGGTGGTCATCCCCTTGATGTGCGGCTTGGCATTCAGTTCGAACATGCCGGCCTTGTCGGCGCCGTCGGCGTAAAGTTGGATCTTCAGTTCGGAGAGTGATTTCATCGCGAGCGTTTCGAATTAGCTTTCGTACGTTGGCCAGAGCAAGCTATTTGGAGCCTGATGCGCCGATGGTTGTGTTTGGCCGGCTGGTGGATGGCAGCCCATTCGGCCCTGTCGGGACAGCCGGTCATGCTGACCGGTTCCTTTCGTGCGAGCCGCACGTTTCCCCACGCCTGGGACACGGCGGCCGCCGGCGGCGCCGGAACGGGCGAGCTCCGGATCGGACCGATCGTCCTGGGCCGGACGTTCGGCCTGCATGTGGGCGGCTATCTGGGCTATCCCGGAACGTCGCTGCGCTGGGAGGTGCCCAGCGACGGCACGCACCGCGAATTGGCCGTGCGGACTCCTCCGGGCGCCCATTGGGCCTATTACCAATGGGACGTGCCCCGATATTGGGTGGGCCGCTCGATTTACGTGGTCGCGACCGACCGGTCGCGCGACGTCTGGCTGGGCGTGAGCGAGCCGGAGCCCGTCCCCTGGATGCCCGCGCTGGGCATGGCCGCCCTCCAGATTGCCTGTTTTCTGCTGATCTTCCTGCCCGGAATGGCCTGGCTCCTGTGGCGGGGCGGCGGCGCGGCTGACGCACTCATCGCCTCGGGGCTGGCCGGCTACGCGTGTTTCTGGGCCTATTTTCTTTCCGCGGATCTGGGCAAGGCGTTTTCGTGGATCATCCTGCTGGGTTCGGCCGGCCTCGTGCTCGCGGGGATCCGCTCGCCGGAGCGGCGCCGGCGGGGGTCGGACCTGGCTCCCGCGCTGATCTTTGCTCTTCTGCTCGGCGTCGCGTATGTGTGCCTGCTGACGCTTTACGGCGGGGCGGAGGCCACCCTCGAATTGCCGCAGGAGCGGTTCCTGCCGGGCATGCCGCCGGACACCCAGATTCCTTTTCTGCTCAGCAATGTCTGGTATTCGCACCTGCCGGTGCATCCGTTCCTGGGAGACTGGCTGACCAGCGACCGTCCCCCGCTGCAGGCGGCCCTCCATCTGCTGATTTCGCCCCTGGTGCCCCGGGAACCTGCGGCGGAGTGCGTCGGCATCGCGGCGCAGTCGTGGATCTTCATCGCATTCTGGAGCGTGCTGGATGCGATCGGCGCGACGGCTCGGGAACGGAGGGTCGCGATCCTGCTCGCCGCGCTGAGCGGGTTCATGCTCTTCAACTGCACGTTTGTCTGGCCCAAGCTGCTCCCGGCGGCGTTGCTGCTGCTCGCCTTCGCGGAAATCGAGCGGCAGCCCGGGCGGACCCCGCTGCGGGTCGGGCTGCTCGGAGGCCTGGCCATGCTCGGCCATGCCGGGTCGGCGTTCGCGCTCCTGGGCCTGGCGCTGTGGTACTTCTGGCGCCGCTGCCCCGGCGGCTGGCCTTACATGGGGCGGGCCGGCGGCATCCTGATCGCGTGCCTCATCCCCTGGGTGCTCTACCAGAAGGTGTTCGATCCTCCCGGCGACCGGCTGCTCAAGTGGCATCTGGCGGGCGCTCCTGATCCCACGGCGTCGAGTTTCGGGTCCGTGCTCGTCCACGCCTACCGCACGCTGGGTTGGAAGGCGTGGCTGGCTGGGCGATGGGAGAATGTCAGCCATCTGTTTTTTGGGCCGGGGTGGCACTCGCTGGCGAAGATGGCCGCGGGCATGGGCACCACCCTCGCCGGGGGGCACTTGGAGGGATGGATGCGGGCGGCGCTGGAGCTGCGGGTGAATCAGATGTTCCTGTTTTTCCCCTCGCTGGGCAT
>DASRSH010000057.1:0-6580 GCA_035656575.1 Opitutaceae bacterium | reverse complement strand
TTGACCGACAGGCCCGCGGGCAGGCCGGTCGCGTTGAAGCTGGTCGGGTTATGGGTCGCCGTGATCGTGTAGCTGGTCGTCGGCTCGTTCAGGTTGTCCGCCAATGTGAGGGGACTGGTGATCACCGGCGGCAGCATGACGAAGTTCGCGGTGACGGTCTGGCTGCCGGCCGCCACGGCCGCGGTCGTCGACGCCGACGTGGAGCTGGTGACCCCCGAGCCGGTCCAGCTCGAGAAGGCATAGCCGGCGCTGGGCGTGGCGGCGATGGCGGCCTTGGTGCCGACGTCATATTGCCCGCTGCCCGTGGCCGTTCCGCCGGTCCCGGCCGTCACGGTGAGCGTTCCCTGCTGCACGAAATTGGCCACAATGCTGCGGTTGGCCGTCATCATTATGGATGTGGAGGCCTGGGACGGGCTCTGGACCGCCGAGACATCCGTGCCCGACCAGCCCGCAATCCGGTATCCGGCGTTGGGCGTTTCCACGATGGCCGCCTGGGTTCCGGAAGCATAGGCGCCGGCGCCGCTGACGGTGCCGCCGGCGGCGGGGGAAGTGGAAATGGTCAGCCCATAATCGATGGTCAGGACCAAAGTCGCGTTGCCGCTGCCGCCCGCGTTGGCCGCCCCCAGGCCGACGTTGAAGGTTCCGCCCGTTGTCGGCGTGCCGCTGATGACGCCGGTGGTCGTGTTCAGCGACAGGCCGGGGGGCAGGCTCACCGCGCCGAAGGAGGTCGGATGGTGGGTTGCGGTGATGGTGTAGGTGAAGGACTGGCCGCTGATGCCCGAGGCCGTCAGCGGGCTCGTGATCACCGGAACGTATTCGGCGAAGTTCGCCGTCACGGTTTGATTGCCGCTGACGGTCACGGTCGTCGAAGCCGTCGTCGAGCTCGCCACGCCGCTGCCGGTCCAGCTGGTGAAGTAATAGTCCGACGAGGAAGGGGTCGCCGCGATCGGCGCGTGGGTGCCGACATCAAACGTGCCGCTGCCCGTCGCGGTGCCGCCCGATCCGGCCGTGACCGTCAGCACGCCTTGGGCCATGAAGTTTGCGGTCAGGACCCGATTGGCGGTCATGGGAATGGTCGTGGACGCGCTGCCCGAGGCCGCGACCGATCCGGCATCCGCGCCGCCCCAGCCGTTCGTCCGATAGCCCGAGCCCGCGGTCTCCGTGATGGCAGCCGTGGCGCCCGCGGCGTAGGTGCCCGCGCCCGTCGCGCTGCCGCCCGCCGCCGGCGCGCCGGTGATGGTGAGCGTGTACTTGATCGTGACCGTCACGGTCCCATTGCCGGTGCCGCCGGCGTTGCTGGCGCTGACCGGCACGCTGAACGTGCCGCCGGTGGTCGGCGTTCCACTGATGACGCCGGTCGCGGTGTTGATGCTGAGGCCGCTGGGCAGGCTGCTCGCCGTGTAGCTGGTGGGCTGGTTGGTGGCGGAAATGGTATAGGTCATCGCCTGGCCGCAAGTGCCCGTGACCGAGCCGTTGCTCACCACGGGCGCGTAGGCGGCCACGTTGGATTGCAGCGTGACGTAATTCTGACCGGGGCCGGTCAGGGCGACGAGGTTGGCGGTGGGCGCGTTGGCGTTCGCCTCGACCCACTGGATCATGCTCGAGGCGCCATAATTGTTGCTGCTGTTGAGCGTGAACCAATACGAGCTGTTCTGCGCCGAGATCGCCTGGTCGACCAATTCCCAAATCGCGATCTGCAGTCCGGCAGCGGTCGAGCCGCTCATCGTCGCCGAATAATACTTGTCCCACAGCTGCTCGATTTCCTTGGCGACGGTCGAGCCCATGCCGTTGGCGTCATCCGGCCCGAGACCGAGGGTCTCGGCGGTGTAGGTCATCGTTCCGGACCCGCTCCAGTGCCAGGGATCGATGCAGAAGCCTTCCACCGCGGTGCTATCGATGGTGAGGTCCAGGACGCCGGAATAGACCTCAAGATCGTTGCCCACGCCGGAGCTCGAGATGGTGACAATTTCGTTCGCTCCGACGCCTTGCTCCACGAGGCCGACGTTCTGACCATGGAGGGCGGCCGCGGCGCCCAGGGCCAAGACGATGGCGGCACGTAACGACGAAAGTTTCATACCCCAATTTTAGCAGCGCCCGGGGTTTCGGGGGGGCGCCCGGGGCCCTATTTCGTGATCAAATTGGGGTGGGCCGCGATATGGGACATCAGGTACAGATTGGGTAGGTAAATAGCGGCTGCCAGGAGGCCTACAAAACCCAGGATGATGAGGGTCAGGATGGGTTCGATCAGCTTGGGGAGGTTCTTGGCGTCCCGCAGCGCCTCCTCCTCGTACATGTCCGCGATGCGCGCCAGGATGATCGAGGGATCGGCCGCCGAGGCCGCCACCTTCATCTGGTCGGCCAGGGTCTTGCCCAGCTTGCCGATTCGGTGGCGCTCGCGCAGGAACGCCTGGTAGAGGCTGGCCGACTTGGACAGGTGGCCGCTGACGGCCTTGAAGTAGGCGGTGTATTCGACGTGGTCGGCGACGCTGGCCGTGATCGCGAACGCGTCCTTCTGGTACACGCCCGTCTGATAGAGCATGGTCAGCGTGCGCAGGCTGCGGGACATGATCTCCTTTTGCAGCAGCATGCCCAGCTTCGGAATCCGCACCACGGCCTTTTGGGAGATCGGCTGGCGCAGAATCCATTTGCGGCGGAGAAAGGCGAAGAAGGCGAGGACGGGCGGGAGGAAGGCGATCGTCGGGTGGTTGGAGCAGAACTGCAGCATGTCGAACAGCGCCTGCGTCGCCGGCGGCAGCTTGGTGTGAAACATCACGAAATTGCGCGTGATCATCGGCAGCACCATGAAGTTCACCACCACCAGGGCGATCATCAGCAGGGCGCCGATGAATCCGGGATAGTACAGGCCGGCCTTGATTTCGCCCGTGATCATCAGCCGGTTCCGGGTCATCAGGGCCAGCTTCTGAAACACGGCGTCGAGCTTGCCGGAAGTCTCGCCTTGCTCGACCATCGAAATGGCCACGTTGCTGAACGCTTCGGGAAACAGCCGCATGAGCGCCGCGATGCTCGAGCTGCTGCTCTTCTGCTCATAGAGCGCCGCCATCACTCCGCGAAAATAGGCCGTCTCCGCGCTGGGCGCGACCAGGTCGAGCGCGGAGCGAAAGTCGGCTCCGAGCTGCAGGGCCACGCCCATGCCGTTGTAGAAGCGCTCCAGCTCGGGGACGGTGGCGCTCTTGCGGGCAAAGAAGATCCGCACGGCGCGGTCGAGCCCGCTGACCGTCTTCTCCGAAATCTCCTCGTCGTCCGCCTTGCCCGCGGCGAAGCGCGCGCCGGCGACCGAGACCGGCCCGTAGACCTCGACCTCGCGCGTGCGGCCGCGGTGGCGCACGAGAAACACGCGGAACGTCCAGGGATAGGAGAAATTTGCCATGGTCAGCCGACGGTGAAGAGGACCTTGCGCTGCGCCTCCTCCAGGGAGGTCAGGCCTTCGGCGACGCGGGTGAGCGCCTGCACGCGCAGGGGCTTGAAGCCCTTCTTTTCCGCGGCGTTGGAGATGGCGCGCATGCCGGCCTCGGCGCGGATGAGCTCGAAGATCTCGTCGTCCGGCTCCAGCAGCTCCATGATGGCCGTGACGCCGCTGTAGCCCCGGCCCTGGCAGCGCGCGCAGCGCGGATCCTGGCCCGGCAGGTACATCGTCGCCGGCGGTTCCAGCCCGGCGTCGACGAAGGTTTTTTCCGCCACCGGCGTGGTCTTGACCGCCATCTTGCACACCGGGCACAGGCTGCGGATGAGGCGCTGCGACTGGGCCGCGATCATCGTGTCGGCGACCATGCCGGCGGGGATCTTCAGGTCGGCCAGGCGGGTCGGCACCGCCGCGGCGCTGCGCACGTGCAGGGTGCTGAACACCAGGTGCCCGGTGTGGGCGGCGCCCACGGCCATTTCGGCCGTCTCCGGATCGCGGATTTCACCGACGAGGATGATGTTGGGCGCCGAGCGCAGGAAGGAGCGCAGCAGGGAGGCAAAGGTCAGGCCCTTGACGTTGTCGACCTGCGCCTGGTGGGCGCCCTCGATGAGCTGCTCGATGGGATCCTCCGCGGTCATGATCTTGATCTCGGGGCGGTTCAGCTCGTTGAGCGCGGCGTAGATCGTGGTCGACTTGCCATGGCAGGTGGGGCCCGTGAACAGGAACATCCCGTCGGGCCGGGAGATCAGGCGCCGCATCTGGCGCAGATCCGCCTCGCGCATCTGCAGGTCGCCCAGCGTCCGGATGCGGTTGTCCATCTTGCGCAGCCGCAGGCTCATGTTCTGGGCGCGGTCGAAGTCGCGGAAGGGCGTCGCTTCGACGCGAAAATCGACCGGCGAGCCGTCAAAGAGGACGCTGAAGCGCGAGCTGATGGTCTGGAAGAACGGCCCCGACATCTTGGCCATGTCGCGCAGCAGGCCGACGATCATGCCCCAGCGCTGCTCGCTGAAGGTGTACAGCGTCTGCAGGATGCCGTCCTTGCTGATGCGGAAGACCCCCGAGCTGCGCTCGAACATCACGTGCAGGTCCTGGGCGTTGGCGAGAATGGCCTGGCCGATGACCCAGTGGACGAGCTGCTCGTCCGTCGTGCCCAGCCGGTCGGGGTCGATGCGGCGGATCATCTCGGTCGTCAGCTTGATTTCGACGGCCTGGGTGAACGATCCGGCCTCGACCTGCACCGGCGCGTTGACGCGGACATCCGCGGCGCGGGAAAGCTGGACGGCTTGCTTGAGCTGGTCGAGTTCGGTGAGGGCGAAATAGATCGGCCGGCGCAGCTCGTCCTCGACCTCGGCCCGGAACATGGCCGTGAACTCGTCGCAGGCCGGATGGGGCGGCATCTCGTGAAAGGCGACGAAGTACGCCCCCGGCGTGCGCTTGTAGCAGAAGCCGTGGTAGGTCTGGGTGGTCCGCTGCGCCATCGCCAGGAGCTCCTTCGGAACATCGAGGAAGCGCACGTCGACCACGGCCCCGCGCTGGCGCAGGAACAGCACGGCCTCGCGCAGGCCCATGGGCAGGTCGGATAGCGGCATGTTGCGCTCCAGGCCGGCCCGCGCCGCCGCGCGCACCGCCGGCTCCATCACGAAGTGATCCTGCAGGAATTGGAGCGCCGCCCGGTCATCGGCGTAGCCGGGGGGCTCGGGGGGCAGCGCCCCCTTCGGCGGGGGGTCGTAGCTGTGGCGCAGGTTCTGCGCCTGGCGGTCCCGCAATTCGGCGGCGATGCGCCGGTAGCTGTCCTCCGGCACCAGGGCCCGCCCGGAAAACCACGGCGGCAGCAGCGCCGGCTGCTTGCGCGGGGGCTGGTAGTGGCCCAGGATCAGCAGGGGCCCGATGGAGCCGACCGGCAGCCAGGGCTCCTCGGCCAGGTCCGGGCCGCCCCCGAGAAAGTCGGACCAGTTCTGATACGCGCGGATGAGGTCGAGGGGAATGCGCGCCGTGCCCAGGGGCATCGGCGTGATGCCGTAGGTGTCGAAGAGCCGCTCGAAGTCGATCGGACCCTCCGGCGCCGCCTCATTCGCGCCGCGGGCGGCCGGGTCCGTCGCGGAACTGACGAGAGACGACACCATGGCTTACGGCTGCAGGAAGGTGTGCAGCGAATAGGTGACGGGGTGGGGGGCTTCCCCTCCGGTGGCCACGTCCAGCGTCAGTTGCGTCGCCGAAATCGCGCGCAGGGTCACGGTCGCGTTGGGCACGAGGGAGGAGGTCTTGCCCGAGTCGTCCACGAACTGAAGCTCGTCGCCCACGCCGAAGACCTGATTGCCGATGATGGCGCGGTTCTGCGCCGCATCATGATCGAAGACCACGCCCGACAGCCCGCGCTGCGACAGGGCGGCGCGCACCGCGCCGTCGCTCGCCACGGCCGTGTCGCGCCGGTCGTCGCCGCCCCGCACCCCGGCCTGGATCTTGAAGGGATTGAAGAACGAGTTGGGGACGTCCACGGGGCGCTTGTAGTCCTCCGTCAGCTGGCTGAACAGCGGCGCGGAGCCGTCCATCGCTCCGGCGTCGGCCGGGGCGGCGCCGGAGGGACCGGCGGCCCGGGCGGCCGCCAGCGGCAGAACAAGCGCGAGAAGGCAAAGGCTGGAGCTCATGGCGAATTGAATCGGCGGGGAAAGACCAGATGGGTGGCCATGGCGATGGAGCCGCCGTTTCCGGTGTAGGAAACCTGCTGCACGCGGGCCAGGGGGAAGGCGCTCTCCACCGCCCCCAGCCAGTTGAGCGTGCGGGGAAAGTCGCCCGCCACCGTGATGTCGACGCTTTCCACCGGCAGCTGCTTGCCGTCGAAGAAGTATTGGGACGAGTTGGTGAAGCTCTTGCCCGAGGGCGAAAGGACGTTGTTGACCGCCAGGGAGTCGAGCCGGCCGAAGATGTCGTCGATCGAGGCGTCGCTTTCCAGATGCGGGGACCAGATGGCCAGAAACTGCTCCGCCGGCTGGCTCTTGGTGGCGAGCCGGGTGGCGCCGGTGGTGACCGCGGCGAGCTCGGTGCGGGCGGCGGCGAGCGCCGCGGCGTCGGCCTGGGCCTGGCTGGCGGCCTGGCTGGCGTGCTTCAGGCTCGTCATGATGCCGAGGCCCAGCAGCCCGGTGGCGGCCAGAAGGATGGCGG
>DASRSH010000056.1:0-40951 GCA_035656575.1 Opitutaceae bacterium | reverse complement strand
CGGATTGCCCGCGTGCTGGCGAAGATAGGGGGAAGTGGCGGCCGCGAGGCGGTTCGGAGCGGGCTTCAATGCCCCAAGATCCACGAAAAGATCAGGGGCGCAACTATCGTGGCGTCGCTCTCGACAATGAAGCTCGGCGTCTTCGGGCCGAGCTTGCCCCAGGTGATCTTCTCGTTGGGCACGGCGCCCGAATAGCTGCCGTAGCTGGTGGTCGAGTCGCTGATCTGGCAGAAATAACCCCACAGCGGGACGCCCGTCCGCTGCAGATCCTGGTGCAGCATGGGCACCACGCAGATGGGAAAGTCGCCCGCGATGCCGCCGCCGATCTGAAAGAAGCCGATCGAGCCGTTGCCGTCGCGGAGGCGCTTGGCCGTCCGGGTGTACCATTCGGCCAGCTCCATCATGTATTCGATGCCGGTGCGGACGGTGTGGACATGCTTCACGTCGCCGCTGATGCAATGGCCGGCGAACATGTTGCCGAGGGTCGCGTCCTCCCAGCCCGGCACGACGATCGGCAGGTTCTTCTCGCACGCCGCCAGAAGCCAGGAATGGCGCGGGTCGATCTGATAGCTCTTCTTCAGCTTCCCGCTGCGCAGCACCTGGTACATGAATTCGTGCGGAAAGTACCGCTGGCCGGCCCGGTCCGCCGCCACCCACTGCGCGAGCACGGCCTGCTCGATCCGGCGCATCGCCTCCATCTCCGGGATGCAGGTGTCCGTCACGCGGTTCATGTGGCGGCGAAGCAGCGCCGCCTCGTCCTTCGCCGTCAGGTGCCGGTAGTGCGGCACGCGCTCGTAGTAGTCGTGGGCGACGAGGTTGAAGACGTCCTCCTCCAGGTTGGCGCCGGTGCAGACGATGGCGTGCACCTTGTCCCGGCGGATCATCTCCGCCAGGGAGATGCCCAGCTCCGCGGTCGACATCGCCCCCGCCAGGGTCACCAGCATCTTGCCGCCCTTGTCGAGATGGGCCTCGTACCCTTTGGCGGCGTCGAGCAAAGCGGCGGCGTTGAAGTGCCGGTAGTTCCGCGCGATGAACTTCGACACCGGACCCTTGCGGCGGGCGAGTTCGGCGTGAAGGTCCTCGGGGCGCTGCTTTTGGCGTTTGGCTTTCATCGGAGATCGGAAAAAGGGGAGCAATAAGGATGCACGTTGACGGTTTCCAGCTTTCTCTGGTTTGTTGGGCCCCTCTATCGCCGCATGCTGACCCTGGCCGACGTCTCCAAAGCCTATGGCACTCGCACCCTGTTCGAGGGCGTCTCGCTGTTCGTCAAGCGCGACGACCGGCTGGGGCTGGTCGGGCCCAACGGCGCCGGCAAGACCACGCTCTTCCACCTGATCCTCGGCGAGGACGCGCCCGACTCGGGCTCGATCACCTGGCAGAAGGGCGCGGACTTCGGGTATCTGCCGCAGGAGACGGCTCCGGCCGGGGACGAGACCGTCCTGCAACTGGCGAAAGGGGCGCCTCCGGACGCCGAGGAGCACGGCGATTTCAGCCTGGAGACCAAGGCGAAGATCGTCCTCACCGGCCTGGGCTTTCGCGAGCGGGACTTCGACCGCCCGGCCCGGACCTTCTCCGGCGGCTGGATCATGCGCGCCCACCTGGCCCGTCTGCTCGTGAGCGAGCCGGCGCTGCTGCTGCTGGACGAGCCGACCAACCACCTCGACCTGCACGCGCTGCTCTGGTTTCAGGACTATCTGAGCCGCTATCCGGGGGGTCTGGTGGTGATTTCGCACGACCGGGCGTTCCTCAACACCCTGTGCACGGGGATTCTGGAGCTGCGCAACCGCACGCTGTACCGCTGGACCGGAAACTACGACGACTACCTGCGCCAGAAGGAGGCGCATCACGCCCAGCAGATCACCCTGCACAAGAACCAGCAGCGCGAAATCGCCCATCTGCAGCGCTTTGTCGACCGCTTCGGGGCCAAGGCGTCGCTGGCCTCGCGCGCCAAGTCCAAGGAAAAGCAGATCGAGCGCCTCAGGCAGGACGCCGTCGACGCGCCGGAGGAAGACATCCGCCGCGTCCAATTCCGCTTCCCGCAGCCGCCCCGTTCGGGGCTCAAGGTGGTCACGCTGACGGGGGTCGAGCAGGCCTATGGCAACCATGTCGTGTACCGGGACCTGAACTTCGCCGCCGAGCGCGGCCAGCGCGTGGTGCTCGTGGGGCCGAACGGCGCGGGCAAGTCGACGCTGCTCAAGATCCTCGCCGGCGTGGTCCCCATCCAGGCCGGGACGCGCGAACTGGGCGGCAACGTCCAGAGCGGGTATTTCGCCCAAAACCGCCTCGAGAACCTGGACGCGAAGCGGACCGTTCTGGAAGAGGCCCTCGACGTGCGCCACCTCAATCCCGAAGTCACCGAGCGGATGGCCCGGACCATCCTGGGCGGCTTCCTGTTTCGCAAGGACGACGTGTTCAAGAAGGTCGGCGTCCTCTCGGGCGGCGAGAAGTCGCGGCTGGCGCTGGCGAAGCTGCTCCTCGCTCCACCCAACCTGCTGCTCATGGACGAGCCCACGACGCACCTCGACATGGCGAGCATCGACGCCCTGATCAACGCGCTGCGGCAGTATTCGGGCACGCTCCTGTTCATCAGCCACGATGTGCATTTCATCCGCCAGGTCGCGCAGCGGGTCGTGCATGTCGACGCGGGCCGGCTCACTCCCTACGCCGGCGACTTCGACTATTATCTCGAAAAGTCGAAGGCCGGGGAGGGCCGCGCGGGCGTGGAAGCGGCGTCCCCGCCGCTCTCGTCCCACCCACGGCGGGAATCCCCTCCTCCGTCCGGCCCCCGGAGCGGCCCCAAGTCCAAGGAGCAGCGCCGCCAGGAGGCCGAAGCCCGCGCCGCCCGTTCGGCGCCCCTGCGCGCCGCCCGCGCGCGTGTCGCGCAGCTGGAAACCGAAATCACCCACCTGGAGCAGCGCCAATCCGAACTGACCGCCGCCCTCGAGGCGCCCGAAACCTACAACGAACCCGGCAAGCCCCAGGCCCTCAACCGCGAACTCGCGCACCTGGTGGACCGGCTCGCCGCCGCGACCGCGGACTGGGAGTCCGAAAGCCGGAAAGTGGCGCGTTTGGAAGCCTGAGCCGGAAAAGGGGTCACGTACCAATTTCCAACAACCCGGGCTCGCCCGGGTTGTTGGAAATTGGTACGTGACCCCTTTTCAGAGAATCTCCCGCACCAGCCGCTGTGGCGCGGGCGCGGAGGGGCCCATTCGGATCGCCTGCCGGATGGCTTCGGCCGCCTCGGCGGCCGCGGCGCGCGTGCGGGCGCGGACGGTGCACAGGCGCTCGCCGGCGGCGATGCGCTCGCCGATTTTCACGATCGCGGTCACGCCCACGGCGGGATCCACCGGATCGGTCGTTCGCACGCGGCCGGCTCCCAGCCGCAGCGCGGCCAGGGCGACCGCGCGCGCGTCGACGGCTTGGACAAAGCCTTCCGCCTCCGCCGGCACGTCCTGGTGCACGGGGGCCGCCGGCAACAGGTCCGGCTGATCGACGACGCGGCTGTCGCCGCCTTGCGCGGCGACGATGGCGCGAAAGACGTTCAGGGCCGCGCCCGAGCGCACCGCCTGCTCCAGCGCGGGCCGCGCCTCGGCCGCGGTCTTCGCGAGGCCGGCCAGCACGAGCATCTGTTCGCCCAAGGCATAGGTCACCTCCATCACGTCCGCGGGGCCTTCGCCCCGCAGGCAGGCCAGGGATTCCGCCACCTCGACGGCGTTGCCGACCGCGCGGCCCAGCGGCTGGTCCATCGCCGTCAGCACCGCGCGCACCGGCTTGCCCATCGACTGGCCGATGGCGACCATCGCCTGCGCCAGCTCCCGGGCCCGCGCCGCATCCGGCATGAAGGCTCCGCTCCCGAATTTCACGTCCAGCACCAGCGCGTCGATGCCCTCGGCCAGCTTCTTGCCCATGATGCTGGCGCAGATCAGCGGAATCGACTCCACCGTCGCCGTGACATCGCGCAGCGCGTACAGCGTCTTGTCCGCGGGCGCGAGCTCCTTGGTCTGCCCGATCAGGGCCGCGCCGATCTTCTCGATCTGCGCGGCATACTCCTCCAGCGTCAGGTCGACGCGAAAGCCGCGGATCGATTCCAGCTTGTCGAGGGTCCCTCCGGTATGCCCCAAGCCGCGTCCGCTGACCATGGGCACCGCCGCGCCGCAAGCCACGACCATCGGAGCCAGAATGAGCGAAATCTTGTCGCCGACCCCTCCGGTCGAATGCTTGTCGACCTTGGGCCGCTTCACCCGCGACAAGTCCGCCACCTGGCCCGACTCGATGATGGCGCGGGTGAGATCCGCCGTTTCCCGGGCGGTCATGCCCCTGAGCGTGATGGCCATCAGGAGCGCCGACAGCTGATAGTCGGCCCAATCCGTGCCCGCGGGGTCCCCGCCGCTTCGCGCCCGGCGGGAGGCTCCGTCCACGAACCCCCGAATCTGGGCCGCCGTCAGTTCATGCCCGTCGCGCTTGCGGGCGATGATCAGCGGGGGAAACAGCTCCGCGGTCACTTGGGAATCCCCGCGAGATGACATGCAGCCGACAGGCCGCGCGCAGGTGCGCTCACCGGCCGGCCCTGGGTTCAACACCGACGCCGGAGGGGATAATACCGGTCGTGCTGCCGTCCCGACGGCAGCGGCCATAAAGCTGGAAGGGAAGGTTCACGGGGCCAAGGAGCGATCCGCGTTCAGGTTGACGCATGACGGCAAGGCCGGCGCAACTGGGCTAGGCCCCGACGGGATGCCACGTCGTCTTGAACTCCAGCAGCTCGCGGATGGGGTACAGGCTCTGGGCCGTGTCGGCGTACCAGTCCGCGGGCTCTTCCGCAGGCCGCAGGACCGTGCGCTTGACGCTTTCCGCGGCGCCCGTGCCGAGGGTCTTGCGCTCCGCCGCGCTGGCGACGCCGCACACCGCGCGCAGGTGCGCGTGGGTGGCGAAGGTCGGGACGATCTCCTTGCGCAGGCCGGTGAGGAGGTTCACCACCCCGCCGGGCAGGTCGCTGGTCGCCAGCATCTCTCCCAGCACGATCGCCGGATAGGGCTGCCGTTCGGACGCGAGGGCGACGACGACGTTGCCGCTGACGATCGCCGGAGCGACCAGCGACACCAGCGCCAGCAGCGGCGCCTCGTCCGGCGCGATCACGCCCACGATGCCCATGGGCTCGGTCACCGTGAAATTGAAGTGCGACGAGGCGACCGGGTTGACGCTTCCGAGCACCTGCTCGTACTTGTCCGCCCAGCCCGCGTAATAGATCAGCCGGTCCACCGCGGCCGCGGTCTCCTTGTGCGCCTGGGCCTCGCCGGCCCCGCCGATCCGGATGGCCGCGGCCATTTCGCCGGCGCGCGCCTCGAGCATTTCGCCCAGCCGGTAAAGGATCTGGCCGCGATTGTAGGCGGTGCGGCGGGCCCAGCCCGGGCCGGCCTTGGCCGCGGCCTCCACCGCGTTGCGCGCATCCTTGCGAGTGCACTGCGGGATGTTCGCGACGAACGCGCCGCTGGCATCGGCCAGGGGCTGGGTGCGTCCGCTCTCCGAGCGGATGAACGCGCCGCCGACGTAGACCTTGGGCGTCTTGGTGATGGGCAGCCGTTTCATGTCAGTTGGCAGTAATCGAGCAGCCCCTGGCGGCCGCCTTCGCGGCCAAAGCCCGACTCCTTGTAGCCGCCGAAGGGCGAGCTGGGGTCGAACTTGTTGTAGGTGTTAGCCCAGACCACGCCGGCCTTCAGCTCGGTGGACAGCTTGAGGATGCGCGAACCCTTGTCGGTCCAGACTCCCGCGCTCAGGCCGTAGGCGGTGTTGTTCGCCTTTTCCACGGCCTCCTCCACGGTGCGGAAGGTCAGGATGCTGAGGACCGGCCCGAAGATCTCCTCGCGGGCGATGCGGTGGCTCTGCGTCACGCCGGTGAAGAGCGTGGGCCGGAAATAGAATCCCTTGGACGGCAGCCGGCAGGGCGGCTGGTACATCTCGGCTCCTTCCTTGACGCCGCTGTCGACCAGCTCCCGGATCTTTTCAAGCTGGGGTCGGGAATTGATCGCCCCGATGTCCGTGTTCTTGTCGAGCGGATCGCCCACGCGCAGGACGCGGATCCGCTGGCGCAGCTTGGCGACGACCACATCGGCCACGGGCTCGTGGACCAGCAGCCGCGAACCCGCGCAGCACACGTGCCCCTGGTTGAAGAAGATCCCGTTGACAATGCCTTCGACCGCCTGGTCGAGCGGGGCGTCCTCGAACACGATGTTCGCCGCCTTGCCGCCCAACTCCAAGGTGAGCTTCTTGCCCGTCCCGGCCAGCGCCCGCTGGATGGCCTTGCCCACTTCGGTGGAACCGGTGAAGGCGATCTTGGCGGCCGCCGGATGATTGACGATCGCCGCGCCCGTCTCGCCCGCGCCGGCCACGATGTTCACGACCCCGGGGGGCAGGCCGCTGTCCCGGATGATCTCGGCGAACTTGAGCGCCGTGATCGATGTCGTCTCCGCTGGCTTGATGACGACGCTATTGCCCATGGCCAGGGCCGGGGCGAGCTTCCAGGCCATCATCAGCAGCGGGAAATTCCAGGGGATGACCTGGCCGATCACGCCCAGCGGCCGGGCGGTGCGCCCCGGGGCGACGTACTCGAGCTTGTCCGCCCACCCGGCGTGGTAGAAGAAATGGGCCGCTGCCATGGGCAGGTCGAAGTCGCGCGACTCCTTGATCGGCTTGCCGCCGTCCAGGCTCTCGGCGACGGCGAATTCGCGCGCCCGGTCCTGCAGCAGGCGCGCCAGCCGGAACAGGTACTTGGCCCGCTCGCGGCCGGGCATCCGCCCCCACACCTCGGCCTGCGCCCGCTGGGCGGCCGCATAAGCTGCGTCCACGTCGGCCGGGCCGGCCAGCGCGATCTCGGCCAGCTTCTGCTCGTTGCCCGGATTGATGGAGTCGAAGTACTTGCCGCCGCGGGGCGGGACGAACTCGCCGCCGATGAACAAGTCGTACCGCGGCTTGAGCCGCGGATCCGCCGTCTCCGGCGCGGGGTCGAACTCCCACAGATCGCCAAAGATCAGCTCGGGCGCGGCCCGCCCATTCCGGCCGGAGGCCTTTTTCCTTTCCGCTGTCAGGGTGGTCATGGTCAGTAGCTCTCGGCCGCCTCCGTGAAATAATAGGGGGCCTGGTAGGCGCCGCTTTTCTCCTTTTCGATCTGGCGCAGCAAGTCGTTGAGCAGGGAGCTGGCGCCGAAGCGGTAGCGGGCCGAAGTCAGCCAGGCGTCGCCCAGCGTTTCCTTCACGGCGACGAGAAACTGCAGCGCCTGCTTCGCCGTGCGGATCCCGCCCGCGGGTTTCATCCCCACGGCCACGCCCGTGTCCAGATAGTGGTCGCGGATCGCCTCGATCATGACTTGGTTGTTGCCGAGGGTGGCGTTGAGCCCCGTCTTGCCCGTGCTGGTCTTGATGAAATCCCCCTCGCGAATCACCCGCAGGGCCAGAAACGAGGCGAAGCGGATCGAGTCATAGGTCTCCAGCTCGCTCACTTCCAGGATCACTTTCAGCGCCGCCGAGCCGCACGCCTGAACCACGGCGGCGATCTCGTCCTGGACGCGGTCGAATTCGCCCGCCAGGAAGGCGCCGCGGTTGATCACCATGTCGATCTCATCCGCCCCGTCCGCCACGGCCGCGCGGACCTCGGCCAGCCGGATCTTCAGCGGGGTCTGCCCCGACGGAAACGCCGTGGCGACCGAGGCTACCTTGACCGCGCTGTCCGCCACGTGGCGCGCGGCATGGCGCACCATGGCCGAATAGACGCACACCGCCGCCACCGGCGGAACGTCGGGATCGGAATGGGGATGCAGGGCCTTCTGGCACAGCGACGCGACCTTGCCCGGAGTGTCCTTGCCTTCGAGCGTCGTGAGATCGAGCATCGAGACGGCCAGCTTGAGCCCCTGGACTTTGGCGGCCTTCTTGATGCTGCGCGTCGTGTACTTGGCCACCCGCTCCTCCACCCCGACCGCGTCGACGGTGCCGACTTCGTCGGCCAGGCGCGAAAAGGCGCTGCGGGACGATAACAGGGACATGCCGCCACTATCGGGCCGAAGACGCGGGAAAACAATCGAATTGCTGCGGCCGTGCTGACCAAGGCCGAGATCCTATGGCTGCGCGGATTGCGCGAGCGCCGCAACCGCCTCGCCGAGCGCAAGTTTGTGGTCGAGGGCGAAAAACTCGTGCGCGACCTGGTCCAGGCCCGCTATCCCCTCGAGGCCGTCTTTGCCACCGATGCCTTTCAGGCGGACGTGCCGGTGCGCCGGGTCAGCGAGGGCGAGATGGCCCGCATCAGCCACTTTCCCTCGCCCTCTCCGGTCCTGGCGGTGGGGCGCATCGCCGAGCGGGCCTGGGACGCCAGCCGGCTCAACTCGGGCCTCACCCTGGCCCTCGACGGGATCCAGGACCCCGGCAACGTCGGCACGCTGCTTCGCATCGCCGATTGGTTCGGGCTCGCCCAGGTCCTGCTCTCGCCCGACTGCGCCGACGTCTTCAGCCAAAAGACCATCAACGCCAGCATGGGCTCCTTCGCCCGCGTCGCGACCCATGTCGTCGACCTGCCGGAGGCGCTCGCCGCCGCGCGCGTGCCGGTGCTCGGCTGCGATCTTGCCGGCGATGACGTCCATGCCCTGAAGCCGGAAACGGCCGCCATCGTCGTGATCGGCGGCGAGGGCCGCGGCCTGTCAGCCGGGGTGCAGGCGCGCTTGACGCGGCGGATCACGATCCCGCGCCGCGGCCGCGCCGAATCGCTCAACGCCGCCGTCGCCGCGGGCATCGTGCTGGATCAACTTAGCCGGTAGCGGTGCCGCTTGCCTTAGCCCGGGCTTTGCATGAAAACGAGCCCATCCCCGGGGAACACTCCGGGCGATAGCCGGCCGAAGCATTCCGGCGCCAGGCTGACCGCCCGCCAACCTGGAGCCGTTTTCATGCAACAAGGGGCAGTGGAAGCGGCGCGCGAAGAGTTTAGCGGAGGACCTGCCACAAACTGGTGTAGTCGTCGGTCCACAGCCGCTGGCCGATGTCTCCCGCGGCCGGCTGCGCCGCCCGTGCGATCAGGGGCCGAAGCAGCGAATCGGGATTGCGCGACAGGAGCATCCAGCTCGTTTCGTAAACCATCGTGTCGTCGTTGCCGGCGTCATCGACGACAACGCAGCCGAGCAGAAGGCGCCGCGCCAGATTCGCCACGACGGGCTGCAGATCGAAGAAGCGGTTCGAGATGTGGACGGCCAGGATCCCATCCGGCGCCAGTTCCTTCAGGTACAGGCCGAAGGCTTCCCGCGTCAGCAGATGGACCGGGATCGCGTCGCTGGTAAAGGCGTCCAGGGCCAGCAGGTCGTAAACCGGGGGGCGGCCGCTCCGGGCCTCACACTCCATCGACAGCCGCGCGTCGCCCATCACGATCTGCGTGCGGCCCCGGGCCGAGGGAAGGTAGGTGAAGCGGCTGCGCGCCAGCGCCACCACCTGCGGATTGATCTCATAGATCCGCATCGAGTCGCCCGGACGCAAATAGGCCGCCAGGGTGCCGGCGCCGAGGCCGACCAGCCCCAGCCGGCGCGGCCCCGGCGGGAGGCTCTCGATCGCCCGCCCCACCCCGCTGGTCGACCCATAATAGGTTGTGGGCGCCCGCGACCGCGCCGGGTCCGTGAATTGGGCGCCGTGGATGGTGCGCCCGTTCATCAGCACATAATTGTGCTCGTGGGGATCGTCGTTCGCGTAGCTGAACACGGTCAGGACCCCGAAGAAGTTGCGGGAGGCGCTCACCACGTCCGCGCGCTCGAGGCGGGCGTGCACCGTATACGCGCCGGCCACGATGGCCGCGACGGCGGAGACGAACAGCGCCCCTCGCAGCGTGTAGGTTCGCGTCCACCCGTCGCGCCGCGAAACGAAGCAGACGACCAGGCCCGCCAGCAGCAGCCCGATCGGCCAGAGAAGCTCGTCGCCGAACTCGCCGTAGGCCCGGCGTGCATCGTGGAAGCATTCCGTCCAATGGGACTCGCCCTGAAGGCTGACCAGCGGCGCGAGCAGCAGGGCCGCCACGACGCCCAGCGCCACGCCGTGCGCGAGTTCCACGCGGCGCTGGAACGCGCACACGAGGGAGATCGCGACGGCGACCAGCGCATAGCCGATCGGCAGCTCCGCGAAGGAACGAAACAGCGCCGGCGCCACAACGGCCACGAACAGGGTGCCCAGCGCGCCGCCCACCGCGATCAGCAGATAATAGCGCGTCAAGCCGGCGGGCTCCGGCCGCAGCCGGTACAGCTCGCCATGGCAGAACATGCAGCACGCGAAGAGCCCCGCCGAGTAAACGCCGATCTGCATCGGCAGCGCCGCGTCGTCGTCGAACAGCAGCTTGCCCACGCATCCCGCCGCCACGATCGCCAGCCCGCTCCACAGCCGCGGCCGGTACCAGCGGGGATGATCGAAGCACAGGATGAAGCTCAGCAAATAGAGCGCGAGAGGGAGCACCCAAAGAAACGCCGCCGCCGCCAAATCCAGGCACAGCTTGTTCGTGGTCGCCACCAGCACCACCGACGCCATCGCCGGAAGCCCGACCCATGCTATTATAGTGGAAGCGGCGTCCCGCCGCTTCGGAAGCGGCGAGGACGCCGCTTCCACCTCATGTGCTGCGCGCCAAGCGCAATAGATGCAGACGCCGGCAAAAACCACGCAGCCGGCGGACCAGAGGTGGGCCTGGGTGCGGCGGGAAAGGGACCACTCGAAGAGGAAAGGATAGGTGAGCAGGGCGGCCAGGGAGCCCGCGTTCGAGAGGGCGAACAGGCGGTAAGGGGAGCGGCCGGGGTGCTGCCGGCGGTGCCATTCCTGGATGAGGGGGCTGGTGGCGGACAGGACGAGGTAGGGCAGCCCGAGCACCGCGAGCAGCAGCACGAGAATCTGGACGGTGGGGTTGCCAGACGGATCGGGCTTCCAACGGTCCCCGGGAATGACTGGCAGCAAGGCCAGGCAGGGAACGAGCAGGAGCGTGTGGGTCCACGCCTGCGCGCGCGGCGAGAGCCGCCGCGTCACCCCGTGGGCGTAGGCGTAGCCGGCGACCAGCGCGCCCTGAAAGAACAACAGGCACGTCGCCCACACCCCGGGTCCGCCGCCAAACCACGGCAGGATGAACTTGCCGATGATCGGCTCGATCTGGAACAGCAGGAACGATCCGAGAACAATCGCGACCGCGAACGCCAGCATGGCAGCGGCCGCCCCGTTCCCCGGCTACCGTTCCTTGCCCCGGCTGCGCCCCGCGCCCCCGCCGCCCGCCGTCAGAATCGCGCCGCCCAGCACGCCCGCGGCAAAGGCGCCGAAGAAAATCAGGTAGGCGGGCGCATGCAGGTCGCGCTGCAGCGCCAGCGGGAAGGCAAACACGATCCGGTGGGTGTTGTACGCGCCGATGTACGCCATCACAAACAGGATGGCCAAAAAGATGATCACACGGAGAAGGACTTTGAAACTCATGCTGGAGCCGCCACGCTGGTGTAACATCGCGGTTTTTGCGAGGTTTTAGGGAAGAACAACGCCCGCAATGCTCGACGCCACTCCCGCCTCAGACCATGCCCTCATGCTTGCCGTCCGCAACGGGCGGCTGGAGGCGATGGGGGAGCTTTTCGAGCGCCACCACGGGGCTCTTTTCGGCTTTCTGTTCAAGCTCTTAGGCGAACGGACGGCGGCGGAGGACGTGGCCCAGATCGTCTTCCAGCGGATGCTGAAATACCGCCACACCTACCGCGAGGAGGGCCATTTTTCAGCCTGGATGTACCATATGGCGCGCCGCTGCGCCGCCGACCAGGCCCGCAAGTCGGCCCGGGCCCCCGCTCCCACCGATCCGTCCACGCTGGACAGCGCGGCGGACGCCCAGCCCGCCGCCGCCGACCTCGCGGCCGCGCGCGACGACCGGGACCTGCTCCAGGCCGCGCTCGCCCGGCTTGAGCCGGCCGACCGCGAGGTGCTGCTCCTCAGCCGGCTGCAGGAGCTCTCGTTCGCCGAAGTCGCGGACATCATGGAATGCTCGGCGGGCGCGGCCCGGGTGCGGGCCCACCGGGCCATGCAGACCCTGCGCGCCCATTTCTTTCAATTGCAACAGAAGGTCGCGTCATGAAATGCGAAGCGGTTCAGGAACGGATGATGGAATGGATGGACGGACGCGTGCCGCCCGATCTCGCCAACGAGCTCAAGGCTCACGTCGACGCATGCCCCGGCTGCCAGGCCGAGCTCGCCGCCACCCAGCGCTTCGCCCGCCTGCTCGATCGCCCGCCCGCGGTCAGCCCGACGCCCGAGCTGCGCAAGGGAGTGTACGCGATGATCGCCGAGGAGATGGCCGGCGCGCCGGCGCCAGCCCGCCGGGCGGAACCCCGGCCCGCCCGCCCCGCGTGGGCCTGGCTGCGGCTGCCGGCGGTGCAGGCGCTGGCCGCGTGCGCCCTGGTGGCCGCCGGTTATCTCGCGGGCTTGCGCCGCGCTCCCGCGCCCACCCCGCCGACGGCCGCCTCCGCGCCGGCGACCCAGCAGGACGTCGCCGAGATTCGGGCCCAGATCGGCCAGCTCGTCGGCTATACGCTCGAGCAGCAGGAGCATGCCTCCGCCGACCAGCGGCTGGAGACGGTCCTGACGACCGCGGCCGAACCCAAGCCGAATCAGAACGCGATCGACAGCCTCATCACCGCCCTGGCCATGGATCCGAGCGTCAATGTCCGCCTGAGCGCCGTCCAGGCCCTCTACGCGCATGCCGACCAGCCCATTGTCCGGACGGCGGTGGCCGTGTCCCTGCCGCGCGAGTCGAGCCCCCTGGTGCAGCTCGCCATGATCGACTTTCTCACCGCGGCCCGGGACCGCTCCGCGATCCCCGTGCTGACGAAACTTTCCACCACCGCCGACGATCCCTCCGTCAAGGAGGCCGCCGGCCGCGCCCTGGCCCAGCTCGAACCCGCTCACTTCTAACCGCGAATCCCTTATGAACAAGCCCCTCTCCGTCCTTCTCCTCGCCTGCCTGGCGGCCGCGGCGGCCTTCGCCGACGACGCCATTCAAACCAACACCTTCCAGTTCGCCGACCCGGCCAAGCCGGGGACCGTCCGGATCACGCTCCTGCACGGCAGCGTGCGGGTGCACGGCACCGACGCGGCCGACGTCGTCGTCCGCTCCAACGTGAAGCTCGCCGCCGAGCACCGCGCCGACGGCCTGCGCGTCATCGGCGCCGCCAGCGGCCTGCAGGTCCACCAGCACGACAACGTCATCGTGCTCGAGGCCGGCATGGAGCACCACGGCGACGCCAGCTTCGACATCGACCTGCCGCGCCGGTCCTCCGTCGCCGTCACCACCTACACCGGCCGTATCCAGATGAGCCATATCGGGGGCGACGTCGACGTGCACAGCATGAGCGGCAGCATCAATCTGGAGCACATGAGCGGAGGCGCGTCGGTCGAGGCCAACAATGGCCGGGTCCACGCCGACTACGACGCCCTCACCCCCGGCCATCCGCTCTCGCTGTCCTCGCTGAACGGCGAGGTGGTCCTCGAACTGCCCGCGGACGCCAAGGCCAATCTCCAGCTCCGCACCCAGAACGGGACCATCCTCACGGATTATTCCGAAAAGCAGCTCGTGACCACCGACCTGTCGGCCAGCGCCTCGCCCAAGGACCAGCGGGCCCGCGCCGATCATGAGGATTCCGACGACGGCGATGACGATGGGCGGGACGCCATGCGCGCATCGGCCGATTCGATCCGCCAGGCCGTCCGCGATGCCGCCCGGGAAGCCCAGGCCGCCATGCGCGAGGCAACCGAGCAGGCCCGCGAAGGGCTCGCCGAGTCCGGCATCATCCTCCCGCCGCTGCCCCCCCTGCCGCCGATGACGGGCGGAAAGACGATCTCCGGAGTGCTCAACGGAGGCGGCGTTGAAGTGCAAATCACGACTCTTAACGGAGATGTCACCGTCCGAAAACTCGCTCAAGGCTCTGGCAATCAGTAGCTAAAGCAGAATCAAAAGGCGGGAGGCGAGCGCGGCTTGCTATTGGCCGCCTGGACGATACTAAGGAGCCGCTTTCGAAGTTCTCCTCAAACGAGTTCTTTGAATTTTGGGCGGCGGCGTGCGAGTTCACCGCCCGAAGGTTGGGACCCCAAGACGGACGCTTTTGGTCCGCGGCGGCGCAAGCCGCATCGGGCCAGAAATCCAACCAAAGTCAGACAACCAAACTCTCCGCCTCGCGCGGAGTTTATAAAAATGAAAGCTAGCAAACTCGCAATCCTGCTCGGTCTGGGCATGTCCCTCGTCTCCCTCGCTTCGGCGGAGAGCATGGAACAGGCCTACCTCGACACCTGCCAGAAGGCTCCCGGTGTTCCGCTTCCCGTCAGCGTGGTCGCTCCACGCGTCGCGGAATCGTCCATCGGCCAGAAGGTGGAAGTCGAGTTCACTGTGACCACGTCGGGCAAGCCGCAAGGGATCAGCGTCGTCTCCGCGACGGACGCCTACCTTGCCGACGACGTCGTGGCCGCCGTGAAACAGTGGCAGTTCGCGCCCGCGACCCGCAATGGCGTCCCGGTGGAGACGAAAGTCATCCTGCCGGTCCGCGTCGTTCCGTCGATGGTCAACGGTTACGCTGCTAACTACTAAGTAAACAACCAAGGGCGCCCTCCTCGCGGGGGGCGCCCTTGCTAATTTACCGGCCCAGGAAGGGAGTCAGAGCCCCCGCCGCGGGACTTCAGGCTCGGTTCCGACGAGCAGGATGAGCAGGAGGATGACAATGGAGCCGGCAAGCATGGTGTTGGTGGGTCAAACGGTCAGGCGAAACGGGCCAAACGGCGCGGTCCCGGGCCGGCGGGCAACCGCAAGTCCGCGCAATTCGTTCCATTCGTGCTCGTCTTCGGCCCTCGGGGCCGAAAAATGTTCCGCTTTCCTACTGCTGCATTCGTGCCAACGCCGCCCCCTCTCTCCCTCCCGCGCCGCTGCTGCGCCGCCTTTGTCCAATGGTTCGACGCCGACTACGCCCCCGAAGGCGCCGCGCGGGTGCGCGCCGAGGAGGACCGGGTGGACTGGGTCCGCTGCATCCCTTTCATCGTCCTGCACGCCGGATGCCTGGGAGTGATCTGGGTCGGCGCCCCCCTGTGGTGCGTCGCGGCGGCGGCGATCCTCTACGTCCTGCGCATGTTCGCCGTGACCGGGATCTATCACCGCTATTTCTCGCACAAGACGTACAAGACTTCCCGGCTCGGCCAATTCCTGCTGGCGCTGTGGGGCGCGACCGCCGTGCAGCGCGGCCCCCTCTGGTGGGCCTACCATCACCGCCACCACCATCGCCATTCGGACGAGGAGGAGGACGCCCACTCGCCCCACATCCACGGCTTCTGGTGGTCGCACATCGGCTGGATCACCAGCCGGCGCAATTTTCCGACCGACTACAGCCAGGTCCGCGACCTGGCCAAGTACCCGGAACTGGTGTTCCTCAACCGCTTTGACGCCTTGGTTCCGGCGCTCTTCGCCTTCGCGCTGTGGCTGGCCGGCGGATGGCCGCTGCTCGTGTGGGGCTTCTTCATCAGCACCACCGCGCTCTTCCACGGCACCTCCTGCATCAATTCCCTGGCGCACCTGATGGGCGGTCGGCGCTTCAGGACCCAGGACGATTCGCGCAACAGTTTCGTGCTCACGCTCATCACGCTGGGCGAGGGCTGGCACAACAACCACCACCGCTATCAGGCGGCGGCGCGCAACGGCTTTTATTGGTGGGAGTTTGATCCGACCTACTATGGATTGAGGGCGCTCGCCCTGACGGGGCTGATCTGGGACTTGAAGCCGGTTCCGGCGGCGGTCCTGGAGGAGGGCAACCTGATGGAGCACTATGCCGCCGTGGCGGCGGCGCGGCGGGCCGCGGAGCGAGCGGGGGAATGTTCGACTCTGAAGAAGGTGGTTCCGGCTGCCGCGGCCATCGCGGTGGCGAGCGTGCAAGCCTCGCCCGCCCTGAAAAAGCCGGTGCTGCCCTACCCCAGCGCCCCTGCATCCAGCCCCCTGCCCCGCCCGTAACAGGGGAGTGCCCTCCCTTGCAATCATCGGCACCGGCATAGCCGGGCTCGGCTGCGCGCATTTCCTGCACCGGGATTACGACCTCACGGTCTTCGAGCAGGACGCCCGGATTGGCGGGCACACCTGCACGATCGATGTGGCGGAGCCCGGCGGCCGCGCCCGGGTGCCGGTCGACACCGGTTTCATGGTGTGCAACCGCGCCACCTATCCCCTGGTCACGCGGCTCTTCGACGAACTGGGGATCCGCCTCCGCCCGGCGCCGATGTCCTTCAGCGTGCGCCACGCGGAAACCGGCCTGGAATTCTGCGGCACTTCGCTCAACCTCCTGTTCGCGCAGCGCCGCAACTTGCTGCGGCCGTCGTTTTGGCGCCTGTTGCGCACCATCGACCGCTTCAATCGCGACGCCCTGGGCGCGCTGGAGGATCCGGCGGAGGCCTTTGTCACCCTGGAGGAGTTCGTCCGCCGGCGGAACTATGGGACCGATTTCCTGCGGCTGTACCTGGTGCCCATGAGCAGCGCCGTGTGGAGCACGCCGCCCGAGCTCATGCTGCGCTTCCCCGCCGCCACCCTGCTGCGCTTCTTCCACAATCACGGCTTCCTGGGCCTGCACACGCAGCATCCCTGGCTGACCGTGGAAGGAGGCGCGCGCACCTACGTCGAGCGCCTGACCCGCCCCTTCCGCAATCGGATCCGCGCCGGCGATCCCGTCCAGGCCGTGACGCGCAGCCCCGCGGGCGTCCGCATCGTCACCCGGGCGGGAGAGTGCGGCTGCTTCGACCGCGTCATTCTCGCCTGCCATGCCGATCAGGCGCTGCGCCTGCTGACCGATCCGTCGGCGGAGGAGACGCGCGTGCTGAATGCCTTCCGCTACTACCGCAATGCGGCGACCGTCCATACCGACACCTCGGTGATGCCCCGGACCCGGAGGGCCTGGGCGAGCTGGAACTACGAGATCGCCGCCAACGGCACCGCGACCCACTATTGGATGAATTCCCTGCAGGGCGTGTCGGAACGCGAAAACTATTTCGTGTCGATCAACCGGCCGGAGGCGATCGCCCGCGGCAAGGTCCTCCAGGTGCTCTCCTTCGAGCACCCGCTGTTCGACCTGAACGCGATCGCCGCCCAGGCGCACCTTCCCGGCCTGAACCAGGCCGCCGAGGGCGCGAGCGAGACGTACTTTGCCGGCAGCTATTTCCGCTACGGATTCCACGAGGACGCCTTTGCCAGCGCGAAGGCCGTCTCCGAGCAGCTCCAGCAAGCCCTGGCGCGGCCGCAGGCAATCCGGGAAACCGCGGCCGACACAGCATGAAAAGCGGCCTCTACGCCTGCCGGGTCGCGCATTGCCGCTTCAAGCCCAAACGGCATCGCTTCACCTATGGGATATTCCTGCTGGCGCTCGACCTGGATGAGCTGGGGCCCGTCAATCGGCTGCGGCTGCTTTCGATCAACGGGCGCAACCTGTTTTCCTTCTGGGAAAGGGATTACCTCCCCACCGGCTCGGGGGGCACCCTGAAGGAGCGGGTGGCCGCCTACGCGGCCGAACGCGGGGTCCGCGTCTCCCGCATCCTGCTCCTCACGCTGCCCCGCATCCTGGGCTATGCGTTCAATCCGGTCTCGTTCTACTTTTGCTTCGGACCCGAGGGCCGGCCGGCGTGCGCGATCGCGGAGGTCACAAACACCTTCCGCGAGATCAAGCCCTACTTCCTCGGCCCGGAGGGCTTCGCGTCCGGCCCGGACCCCGCCTTTCGGGCGCGCCTGCCGAAAAGCTTCTACGTTTCGCCCTTTTCGGACGTCGATGTCCACTTCGACTTCACGCTGCCCGTTCCGGCCGGCGCCCTGGCCCTGCGCATCGACGACTTCGCCGCCGGGGAGCGCACGCTCGCCAGCGGCCTGACCGGCCGGCGCCGCGAGTTGACCGACTCCCGTCTCTTCGCTTATTTCTGGCGCTATCCCCTGCTCACCGCCCGTGTGACAGGCCTGATTCACTGGCACGCCCTGCGGCTATGGCTCAAGAAAATCCCCTGGTATCCCAAAGCCGCGCGTTTGGCGGACCAGCATCCCCTGTCTCCCTCTGGCGCCGCCCGGTCCTGAAGGCGCTGGGCCGCCTGCCGCTGGGACGCCTGGAACTGGACCTGCCGGAAGGCGGCCCGCCGCGGGTGTTCGGCTCCGCTCCGCAAGTGTCCGCGCGCCTGCGCGTGCGGCGCGAGGCGTTCTTTCGCCGCTGCGCCCTGTTCGGCGACATCGGATTCGCCGAATCGTTCCTGGCCGGCGAGTGGGAGACGCCGGACCTAGTCGCGGTCATCGGGTGGTTTATCGACAACCAGGCGACCGCGCCCACGCTCTCGGGTTCGGCCCGCGGCTCCGCGCTCAATCTGCTGCGCTGGGCCAATCGCGCCGGCCATCTGCTGCGCCCGAACTCCCGCGCGCAGGCCCGCCGCAACATCGCCGCGCATTACGACCTGTCGAATGAATTCTTCGCGCTCTTCCTCGACCCCGCGATGATGTACTCGTCTGCCCTCTGGCCGGCCCCGGACGCCACGCTCGAGGAGGCCCAGGCGGCCAAGAACGAGGCGCTCTGCCGCAGCCTGCGCCTGCGCCCCGAGGACCACGTGCTGGAAATCGGCAGCGGCTGGGGCGGCTGGGCCATCCACGCCGCGCGGCGCCACGGCTGCCGCGTGACGACGCTCACGCTTTCGCGCCGCCAGTTCGAGGAGGCGGCGCGCCGCGCCGCCGCGGCCGGCGTTTCCGACCGCGTGCGGATCGAGCTCCGCGATTTTCGCGACGTCGCCGGTCAGTTCGACAAGCTCGTGTCGATTGAAATGATGGAGGCCCTGGGCCACCGCTATCTGCGGCCCTTCTGCCGGACGATCGCCCGCACCCTCAAGCCCCAGGGCATCGCCGCGCTGCAGTTCATCACCTGCCCGGACAGCCGGTACCCGCGCTTCCGCCGCGGGGTCGACTTCATCCAAAAGCACATTTTCCCCGGATCGCTGCTGCTGTCGCTCAACCGGGTCTGCAGCGAGCTCACGCGCGCGGGCGATTTTGTCCTGCGCGACCTTCGGGACCTGACGCCGGACTACGTCCGCACCCTTCAGGAATGGCGCCGCCGCTTCCAGAACGCGCTTCCCGCCGTGCGCGCGCAGGGCTTCGACGAGCCCTTCATCCGCAAGTGGACCTATTACCTGTCGTATTGCGAGGCGGCCTTCGCCCGGCGCAACATTGCGGTCGTTCAGGCCGTCCACACCCGCCCCAACCATGCCGGATACTGAGCAGTCTTTCTGGCGCCGCCGCGTCCTGTCGCCGATCGCGCACCAGCTCACCCAGGGCATCACGCCGGAAAAGATCGCCCTGACGCTGGCCGTGGGCAGCGCGTGCGCGCTCTTCCCCATTGTGGGCACCACCACGCTGCTGTGCCTCATCGCCGGCGTGGCGCTGCGGCTCAATCAGCCCGCGATCCAGATCGTGAACGGCATCTGCACGCCGGTGCATTTGCCGGTGATCTTCGGCCTGTACCATCTGGGCAACGTGCTGTTTGGCGTGCACCCGATCCGCCACCCGGGCGGCATGCGCTATTTCTTTACGGAGATGTTCGGGCTGCTGTGGGACCATCCCACGGAATTCTTCCAGCATTTTGGGCATCTGGTCGTGCATCTGATAGTGGCCTGGGCGGTCGTGGCGCCATTCTGGATCGCGCTCGTGTACGCCCTGGCGCTCCCGGTCATGCGCGAAGTGGCGGTCCTGCGGAACAGCCCCTACCCGCCATGAGCGCCGCGGTCGTGGCGGCCGCCTGCCTGGCGCTGCTATGCGCCGGGTTCGAAGTGCTCCGGCGCTGGGCCGTCCGCCTCGACAATTTCGGGATTGTCGACGTCGGCTGGACCTACGGCTTCGGCCTCGTCGCGCTGGCCGCCGCCGCCGGCGAGGGCGGCTGGGCGCCCCGCCGCTGGGCGGCCGCCGGCCTGGTGTTGTGCTGGAGCGCCCGCCTGGGCACCCACCTCCTGCGCCGGGTGTCGCGCCTGCATCCGCGGGAGGATCCGCGCTACGCGCGCCTGCGCCAGGACTGGGGCGGCGCCTTCCCGCGCCGGATGGCGGGATTCTTCCAGCTCCAGGCCGCGTCGGTCGTCCTGCTCTCGCTGCCGCTCTTTCTGGCCTGCCGCAACCCGAAGCCCGGCTTTCGCCCCGCGGAAATCGCGGGGGCCCTGATCTGGCTCGCGGGCTGGCTCGGCGAAGCCCTCGCCGACCGCCAGCTGGCCGCGTTCAAGGCCGACGCGGCGCGCCAGGGCCAGGTGTGCGACGCCGGTCTCTGGTCGCTCAGCCGCCACCCGAACTACTTCTTTGAGTTCGTGGTGTGGGTGGGCCTCGCCGTCTTCGCCTCGGCGTCGCCGCTGGGGTGGATCGCGGCGCTCTCGCCCGCATGCATCCTTTATCTGCTGCTCCGCGTAACAGGTATACCCATGGCCGAAGAACAATCGGTGCGCAGCAAGGGCGAGGCCTACCGCCGCTATCAGCAGCGAACGCGGGCCTTCGTGCCCTGGCCCCGGGGGACCCGCCCATGATCGACGCGCTCCTGGAACGAAACTGCCTGCCGGACGGGCTGGTGCGCTTCGGCATCCGGCGCCTGCTGGCCCGGCGGCTGCGGGAAATCGCCCCGGCCTCGCCCGAGGAGGGGCGGCGGCGCCTCGAGGCTTACATTGCCGACCTCGACCGCCGGCCGCTCGCGGAGCGCACCGCGGACGCCAATGCGCAGCACTACGAGGTGCCCACCGCGTTCTATCAGGCCTGCCTCGGGCCCCGGCTCAAGTATTCCAGCTGCCTGTTTCCGACCGGAAACGAGACGCTGGCCGAAGCGGAAGAGGCCATGCTCGGCGTTTACGTGGAACGGGCCGGCCTGGCCGACGGCCAGGAGATCCTCGACTTGGGCTGCGGCTGGGGTTCGCTGACCCTTTACCTGGCGGAGCGCTTCCCGAGCGCGCGGATCACGGCGGTCTCCAACTCGCGCACCCAGAGATCCTACATCGAGGCGCAGTGCGCGCGGCGCGGCTGGCGCAACGTCCAGGTGCTGACCCGCGACATCAACGAATTGGACCTGCCGGGGGGCCGCTTCGACCGGGTGGTCTCCGTCGAGATGTTCGAGCATCTCAAGAACTATCGCGAACTGCTCCGGCGGATCGCCGGATGGCTGCGCCCGGAGGGGCGCCTGTTCATCCATATCTTCACCCACCGCGACCAGCCCTATCACTTCGTCGCCCGGGACGGCACCGACTGGATGGCCCGGCATTTCTTCTCCGGCGGCCAGATGCCGTCCCATGGCCTGCTCAAGGCCTTCGCCGACGACCTGGCGGTGATCGCGGAATGGAAAGTGAGCGGCGTCCACTACCAGCGCACGGCCGAAGCCTGGCTGCGGAACATGGACGCCCACCGCAGCGAGCTGCAGGCGCTCTTTCGCGTCACCTATGGGGAAGAGGCCCGCAAATGGTGGGCCTACTGGCGGACCTTCTACCTGAGCTGCGCCGAATTGTGGGGCTATCGCGGCGGCAGCGAGTGGCTGGTCAGCCACTACCTGCTCGCCAGGCCGGACGGCGCGCCAGGGAGAACTTGCGCATGTACTTGAGCGCGACTTCGAATTCCCGGGGAAGCGGCGCCGCCACGGTCACCGGCTGCCCCGTCAAGGGATGGACAAAGGTCAGTTCGCCCGCGTGCAGCGCGAGCCGGTCGATCATCGGCTTCTCTTTCTCCCGCCCCTTGTAGCCCCGTTTGAGATCCGACAGGAGCAGCCGCGCCTCCGGATCGCCGTAAAAGGCGTCTCCCAGCACCGGAGCGCCGATCGCCGCCAAATGCAGTCGGATTTGGTGGGTCCGGCCGGTGATGGGGCGGCACTCCAGCCAGGCCCAGCCCGGAAACGCTTCCAGGACGGTGAATTCCGTGCGGCTGGCCTTGCCGCCGCGCCGCCGAAAGACGCGCATGCGCCCCGGATTGGCCTCATCGGGGCCCAAGGCGAGGTCGACGGCAAAGTCCCGCGGCAGTCCCGCGCCCTCGCGGAGGGGTTCGACCACCTTCATCGCGCGCTCGGGCGGAAGGACCACCGCCAGCGCGAAATACTTCTTGCGCACGGTCTTGGCCTGAAACTGCCCGCTCAAGGCGTCCAGAGCGGCCTTGTTGCGCGCGCATAAGAAGACGCCGCTCGTATCGGCATCCAGCCGGTGGACATTCGCCACCTCCCGGCCGAGCGCATCATGAATGGTTTTCATCAGATAGTGCCGTTTCCGGTCCCATCGATCGGGCGCGACCAGAACGCCGCTCGGTTTGTCGAACGCGATGAAGGTCTCGTCCTCGGCCAGGATGGGGGGCAGCGTCACAATTCCCTTTCTTAGCGCACACCTTGGCACGCGCAATGCTCGCGTGCAGGAGTCCCTTCAACGGGATTTTGGGTAGCGTGAAAGAAAAAAGAGGGGCCGGCGTTAAGGGGTTATCGCCGGCCCCTTCTTATTTACGGCGCCGAAGGCGGGCGCAGGCAGGCCAGGACCTTCTTCTCGTAAGCGGCCTCCGACTCGCCGCCGACCCGGCGGTCGCGGATCACGCCCGAGCGGTCGATGAGGAACGTCGTCGGGAGGGCGTCCGGATAGCCGAAGGCGGCGTAGATCTGGTCGTTGCTCATCCCGACCTCGAAGTCGAGGGGGTGGGCGTCGATGTAGTGCTGGACGGAATCCTTGTCGCAGTCGGTGGCGACCGCGATCACCACGAGGCCCTCGCTCCCGTACTTGCGCATCAGGTTCACGAACCCCGGAATCTCCTTCACGCAGGGGCTGCACCACGGCGCCCAGAAATCCACGATCACCACCTTGCCCTTGAATTGGGCCCCCGTGAGGGATTCGCCGTCGAGGGTGGTGAACCGCCAGCTCGGGGCCGGTTCTCCGGGAACGGCGGCCGACGCGGAGGCGGCGGCCAAAAGAGCGCAGAGCAGCAGTTTCATCAGCACCGGGGTTTGAGGCGACGCCTGTCGGATTGTTCCTTGCCGTTCAAGCCAGTCGCATCTCCGGCAGGTTGATGGCGAGGATGTCCATGAATTTCTTCATCGCGGGGGTCAGGACCCGGCCCTTGCGATAAAGGATCGCCAGGGGCCGCGTGAATTCCCGCCCCTTGAAGTGCAGGACCGTCAGCGTTCCCATCTTGGCCTCCTGCACCACGGTCGCCTGGGGGACGATGGCGATGCCATGGTCGATCTCCACCGCCCGCTTCACCGTCTCGATGTTGTCGAATTCCATCACCGGTTCGATTTCCAGCTTTTGCTCGCGCAGCATCTGGTCGACCGCCTTGCGCGTGGGGATGTCCGGCTCGAAGCCGATGAACTTATAGCCCGCCAGATCCTTGACCTCGACCTCGTCGCCGCGCCGTGCCAGCGGGTGCTGCGGATGGGCGATGACCACCAGGTGGTCGTTGTGAAAGGGGATCGCCTCGATCTGGCGCATCTTGCTGGGAAAGGCGACCATTCCGAAGTCGACCGAATTATGCAGGATATCCTCATAGACCAGGTTCGAGCGCCGGTATTCGATCCGGACATTGACCGAGGGAAAGTCGTGGAGGAACTTCTTGATGTACGGCGGGAGCTCGTGCAGGCCGATGGAATAAATCGTCGAGATCCGGATTGTCCCGCTGATGACCTTCTTCATCTCCTGCAGCTCGGACAGCAGCGTCTCGTAGGTATGCAGCATCTCCTTGGCCGACTCATACACCCGCTGGCCCTCGCGCGTGAGCTGGAATTGCTTCTGGCTGCGGTCGATCAGCAGCACCTTGAAATGGCGCTCCATCGCGCGGGCCTGCTGGCTCACCGCGGATTGGGTGAGGCCGTTCAACTTCGCCGCTTTGGAAAAGCTCTTGGTTTCCACCAGGTCGGCGAATATTTTCAGGTTTTCGATCTGCACCTGAAGGCATGATGCCGGTCCCCTACGAGGAATTCAAGCGCCGCGCCGACGCCGTCCGCGCGCAGATGGCGCAAGCCTGCGCCGCGGCGGGGCGCGATCCCCATTCCGTCAGCCTGCTCGCCGTGACCAAGACCCAGCCGGCGGCGGCGGCGGAATACGCTGCCCGCTATGGCCTTGCCGCCGTAGGGGAAAACCGGGTGCAGGAGGGGATCGAAAAGCGCGCCCAGTGCGCCGCCGCGATCCGCTGGGAGCTGATCGGCCATTTGCAGTCGAACAAGGCGGCCTTGGCGGCCCGCCATTTCGATCGCGTGCAAAGCGTTGACAGCGCCAAGCTGGCGGCGCTCCTCGGCCGCGCCGCGGCGCAGGAGGGGCGCCGGCTCGCGGTCCTGCTGCAAATCAACGCGGGCAACGACCCCGCCAAGTTCGGCGCCGCGCCCGAGGAGGCGTTCGCCCTCGCGGAAGCGGCGCTCGCGCAGCCGGGCCTGGCCGTGGAGGGGCTGATGACGATCGCCCCCTTGTCCGAGGATCCGGACGTCGCGCGGCGCACGTTTGACGCGCTCCGCGAACTGCGCGACCGCCTGCGCGAACGCCTGGGCGCCCCGCTGCCCGAGCTGTCGATGGGCATGACCGGGGACTTCGCCGCCGCGATTGCGGCCGGCAGCACGCAGATCCGCGTGGGCACCGCGCTGTTCGGGCCGAGATAGGTTGCGCCGCGGCGGTTCCTGCGTCTTCTTGGGCCTGTGGATCCCGCGATCGCCCACCTCCTCGACGATCCCAGCCCCGTGGTGCGCAAGGCGCTGCTGGCGCACTTCAATGCCCAGGGGGCCGCGGCCGCGGCGTTTCTGCGCCTGCAGGCCGAACGCAAGGGGCCCGCGGGGCGCGCCGCGGTCCGCTTCCTGCGCGAAATGAGCTTCAGCGATCCCGTGGAGGATTTCCGGCTGTTCATCCGCTCGCTCAATTACGAGTTGGAAACCGGCTTCGTCCTGCTGGCGCGCACGGTTTCGCCGCTCGCCGACGCCGGCGTCTGCCACGCCGCGCTCGATGCGATCGCGGCCCGCTGCCGCGAGCTGCTGGTCGAGCCGTCAAATACGCGGGAAAAGTGCCGGATGATCAACCGCGTGCTGTTTCACGAATGGGGTTTCCGCGGCGACCCGGAGCACGTCACCGATCCCCGCAACAGCCTCATCGATCAGGTGCTGGCCCGGCGCAAGGGCTTGCCCATCGCTCTGAGCACCGTGTATCTGCTCGTGGCGGGGCGGCTGGGACTGGACCTTTACCCCGTCGGGCTGCCGGGCCTTTTCCTGGTCGGCGGCGAGTCGGAGGGGACGCCGTTCTTCGCCGATCCGCAGGATCAGGGCGCGCTGCGGTCGGAAGAGGAGGTGGTCGACCTGCTGCGCCAGCGCGACTACACGCCCCAGCCGGGCGAACTGGGGCCGACGCCGGTCCGCGAAATGCTCTGCCGCAGCTGCCGGACCCTGGTCAACCATTACCGCGAGGGCGGCGAAAGCGACAAGGCGCGGCTGTTTGCGGGATTCATCGAGGAGTTCGAGGCGGCCTACGTCCGCAATGAGCGGTAAAGCGGGGGCGCCGGTCGCGATGCCCGGCGAGCCGGTATGGACGCTGCCGGATCTGCGGCACCGCTCCTTCCCCGGCACGGCGCTGGCGGTCCTGGGCCATCCCATCGGGCACTCGCTCAGCCCGCGCATGCACAACGCGGCGCTGGGCCGCCTGGCGGAGCGCGATTTTCGGTACGCCGCGTGGCGGTATTACCGCTTCGACGTGCCGCCGGCGGACCTGCCGGAGGCGCTGGACGCGTTCGCCGGCCGCGGCTTTCTCGGCCTGAACCTGACCGTGCCGCACAAGGTCATCGCCTTCGACCGCATCGCCGCGGTCGACCCCGCCGCCCGGCCGATGGGAGCGGTCAACACCCTCCGGCGCGGCAGCGGCGGCGGCTGGGAGGGGTATAATACCGATGGATACGGCTTGGCCGCGGGCCTGCGGGCCGCGTTCGGCGGGGAGCTGGCGGGGCGCCCGGTCATCCTGCTGGGCGCCGGGGGCGCGGCGCGCGGCGCCGCCGTGGAATGCCTGGCGCGCGGGTGCGCCAGCCTCCAGATCGGCAACCGCACGCCGGAGAATCTCTCGGCGCTGCTCGCGCTGCTGGGCTCCGGGGCGGGCGCGATCCCGGTCCGGGGTTTCGATCCGGCCCGCCCCGAGGGGCTGCCGGCGGGCGCCTGGCTCATCAATGCCACGAGCGCCGGCCTCCGCCCCGGCGATCCGGCGCCCATCGATCTGGACGCGATGCCCAAGCCGGCGGGCGTTTACGACATGATCTATCATCCGCCGGAGACCGCCCTCCTCCGGCGCGCCCGCGCCCTGGGCATCCCGGCGGCGAACGGCCTCGGCATGCTCGTGCATCAGGGCGCCAAGGCCCTGGAAATCTGGTCGGGGGTCCCGGCGGCCGAAACGGCGCCCTGGATGGAGGCGGCCCTGTCATGATCACGGCGGCGGTGGTGATCGTGGGGCTGTGCATCGGGAGCTTTCTCAACGTGGTCATCCTGCGGCTGCCCAAAGGCGAGTCGCTCGTGCGTCCGCGGTCGCACTGCGCGTGCGGCGCGACGATCCGGTGGCACGACAACATTCCGCTGCTTTCCTGGATTGTGCTGCGCGGCCGGGCCCGCTGCTGCGGGCGGGCGATCCCGGTCCGCTATCCGCTGATCGAGGCCGCGACGGCCGCTCTGTTCTATCTGGTGTGGCGCCACGCGGCCCCGGACATCGGCCTGGCCGCGGCGGGCTGGGTTTTTCTCAGCGTGCTGCTTGCGGCGGCCGTCATCGACGCGGAGCACATGATCATTCCCGAGTCGCTCACGCTGGGCCTGGGCGTGGCGGGCGTCATCCTGGCGTTCATCGTGCCGGCCCTCCGCTCGGAGGGGCTCCTGGCCACGCTGGCCGCCGGCGGGCATGCCCTGCTGGGGCTGGCGATCGGATCGGGGCTCATGCTCTGGATCGCCTCGCTGGCCTCGGCGCTGCTGCGCCGCGACGCCATGGGGATGGGCGACGTGCTCTTTGTCGGCGGCATCGGCGCCTTCTGCGGCTGGCACGGCGCCGTGTTCGCGATCTTCGGGGGCGCCTTCGTGGGCCTGTTTTGGGTCCTCGCGGCCGTCCTCCTCCGCCGCGCCCCCCGGATGACCTCCCGCCTCCCCTTCGGCCCGATGCTGGCCATCGCCGCGGCCCTCTACTACCTGGTCCTCACCACGCCGGTGGAAGCCTGGTTCACGCAGGTCGGGGCGCTGTTCCAGTAAACGGCCGCGGGCCGCATTCCCCCGCTCCGGCGAGGGACCCGGGCACCGACCGCGCCAAATTCCTCCGTGCCCTCAAGAGACCCGTTCGGCGCCGTTTGCCGTCTGGGCGTGGAGAACGTCCAAATCGGCTCCGAATTTTCCGCGATAGGCCTGGGAGACCTGCTCCCCTTCGGCGGGTCCGAACGTCTCATCCGTCAGCGCCATCACGGCTCCGCCGAAGCCGCCTCCGGTCAGGCGCGCGCCGAAGACCCCGGGGAGCGCGGTCAGATGATCGACCAGGAAGTCCAGTTCCGCCGTGCTGTTTTCGAACCAGGCCTGGGAACTGCGGTGCGATTGGGTGAGCAGCGCGCCCACCTGGGCCAGGTCTCCCGCGCGCAGCGCGCGGACGCAGGCGCCTACGCGTCCGATTTCCTCGATCACATGCTTCGCCCGCTTGAACTGCGCCTCGGCCAGACCGGACGACCGCTCCGCCAGGAGCGACACGGTCGCATCCGCCAGCAGCGGCACCCCCAGCGCCTTCGCAGCCTCCATGCACTCCACGTGCCGGGCGGCGTACAGTCCATCCACCAGCGCGTGCCGGGCATGAGTGTTGAAAATCCAGAAGTGCGCGCCCGCCGGAAGCGGCACGGTGTCGAATCGGGGACCCCGGCAATCGATGAACACCAGATGCCCCGCCCGGCCAAAGCCCGAGACCCCCTGGTCCAGGATGCCGCAGGGCACGCCGACAAAATCGTTCTCCGCCTGGCGGCCGATCCGCACCAGCGTCTCGCGCTCGAATTCCTGCCCGGTCAAGGCGCCGAAGGCCAAAGCGGAGGAGAGCTCGATCGCCGCGCTGCTGCTCAGGCCCGCGCCGAGCGGGACATCCGACTCCGCCAGATAGTCGAAGCCGGCGGGCGTCTTCAATCCGCGCTGGCCCAGAGCCGCCAGCACCCCCAGGGGATAGTTGATCCAGCTCTCGACCCCCTCCGCGCGAGCGTAGTCCGCGGCCGGGCGCTCGGCCGTGCCCTCCCGCCACGAGGTCGCAAACCGCCGGCGGCCATCCGTCCGGGACGCCAAGGCGACCCAGACCGCCCGATCGATGGCGGCTCCGAGCACGACGCCGCCGTTGTAGTCGGTGTGGTTGCCGATGAATTCGATGCGGCCGGGCGCCCGGGTGACCGCCTCGGGCGGGCGTCCAAATCGCCGGATGAAATTCCCCCGCAGCACGTCCATCCGCCACGCAACTGCGCCCGCCGCGCCCGGTCAACGCCAATTGCCGGAGAAGCGGCGGACGCCGCTTCCGCCCTCCCCCCTCAGTCCGCCACGAGGGCGAGCTCCGCGCGCCCTTCCGCGCCCAGCCGCAGCCCGCCCTCGGTCGGCGCGTCGCCGGCGATCATCGCCCAGGCCATGAAGCCGCCGCCGTCCTCCGCGGCCGAGCGGGTTTCGCCCGCCCGCCTGGCGCCGAGAAAGACGGCGGTCCCGGCCGGCGGCGGGACGCCGGCGCCCCGCACGCGGCGCAGGCGCCGCCGCACGCGGCCGCGGGTCTTCAGGCGCGCCATGACCTCCTGGCCGATGTAACATCCCTTCTGATACGAGACCGCGTCTTCGCCCAGGCCGGCCTCCTGCGGCAGGTCGCCGGGCCCGGCGTCCGCCGGCACCGCGACCCGCCCATCCCGGATGCGGCGGCGGCGCAGCTCCGCCTCGTCCAGGATCGAGGTCGGCCCCGGCGCCTGTTTCCGCAGCCATTCCAGGGCGGCCTCCCGCCGGTCCGCCGGCACGATCCATTCCACGTTCTCCTCAGCGCAACGCCGGCCGTCCAGGGCGAACCCGGGCAGGCCCATCTCCTGCCGCGCGCGATCGACCAGACTCCCCGCTCCAGCTCCGAGAACGGCAATTCCCGCAAACGCCCCCGTTCTGTCCTCCACCGTGACGTCATCGGCGACGACAAAGGCCTCGAGGCGGTTCCGCAACACCGAGGGGGGCACAAAGACGCTGCCGACCCAAAACTCTCCTCCATCGCGAGTTATGAACGCATCTGCCTGGATCTTGCCCTTGTGATCCAGGATCAGGGTATAAATCCCACGCGGCCCCATTCGTCGCAAGTCGTTGGACACCTGTCCCTGGAGGTATTCGGCCGCATCCTCGCCGCCGATTTTGAGCCACGAGGCCGGAAAGTAAGGTGCCAAATCAATTCCCATAAATTACGATATGATAGTCACCTATAAATCGATATCAAGAAAGCGGGCCCTTTTCCATTGACGGCCCGGGCCGCCTGAATAACCCTTCGACCATCCAGATTTTCCACTTCTCCCGCCTAGCGGGAGTTTTGGGGTAACTAAGAAAGCAAAGGCCGGCCGCTTAGGGGTAAGCGGCCGGCCACTTTTTTTGCCCATCGCCATGCTGCGGGCAACTTTGCAAGCTGACCCTTCCATGCAGAAAACCTCGGACATCCATGTCCTCGAGACACGTGCCCTGCCCTCGCCGGCCCAGCTCCTGGCGGAGCTGCCCAAGACCGAAAGCCAGGCGCAATTCGTGTCGGCTTCGAGGGCGGACATCCACCGGATCATCTTCACGGACGATCGGCGCTTCCTGCTGATCGTCGGGCCGTGCTCCATCCATGACCTGGATGCGGGACGCGAGTATGCCCGGCGCCTGGCCGCCCTCGCCCGGACCGTCGCGGACCGCCTCCTGGTGGTGATGCGCGTCTATTTCGAAAAGCCGCGCACGACCGTCGGCTGGAAGGGCCTCATCATGGACCCGCATCTGGACGGCTCCCACGACATCGCGGCCGGCCTGCGCCTGGCGCGTTCGTTTCTGCGCGACGTGCTGGAACTGGGCCTGCCCACCGCCACCGAGCTGCTCGACCCGATCACGCCCCAGTACATCGCCGACCTGATCTGCTGGTCGGCTATCGGCGCGCGCACCGCCGAGTCGCAGACCCACCGCCAGATGGCCTCGGGCCTCTCCATGCCGCTGGGCTTCAAGAACGGCACCGACGGCGCGATCCAGACGGCCATCAATGCCATCCGCGCCGCCGCGCAGCCCCACACCTTTCTGGGCATCAATCTGGATGGCGCGGCCTCCGCCATCGTCACCAAGGGCAATCCCAATTGCCACGTCGTCCTGCGCGGCGGCTCCGCCGGCCCGAATTTCGACGCGGCGCACGTGGCCCAAACCGAGGCGCTGCTGGCCAAGGCGGAGCTGCCGCCCGCCATCCTGGTCGACTGTTCGCACGACAATTCCGGCAAGCAGGCGTCCCGGCAGCCGGAAGTGCTCCGCGATCTCCTGGGCCAGATCGCGCGGGGCAACCGGTCGATCATCGGCGCGATGCTGGAAAGCAACCTGGAGGCCGGCGCGCAGCCGTTTCCGCGGCCCCGCGCCGAGCTGCGCCGCGGCGTCTCCATCACCGACCCCTGCATCGGCTGGCCCGAAACCGAGGCGCTCATCCGCGAAACCCACGCCGCGCTTGCCCCCCGGTTTGCCTCCCGCTAGGCTGCCCCTTCTCGCATGAAAACGCCCCTTCGCGTCGCCGTCACGGGAGCTGCCGGCCAGATCGGCTACTCCCTGCTGTTCCGCATCGCTTCCGGATCCATGTTCGGTCCGGACCAGCCCGTGATCCTCCATCTGGTGGAGATCGAGCCGGCCCTGCCGGCCCTGGCCGGCGTCGTCATGGAGCTGCAGGACTGCGCCTTCCCGCTGCTGCAGGGCATCGTCGCCACCGCCTCGCTCGACGAGGGCTTTGCCGGCGTCAACTGGGCGCTGCTGGTCGGGTCCGTCCCGCGCAAGGCGGGCATGGAGCGCAAGGACCTGCTGGGAATCAACGGCAAGATCTTCACCGGCCAGGGGCAGGCCATCGCCCGGCGCGGCGCAGGCGATGTGCGGATCCTGGTGGTGGGCAATCCCTGCAACACCAATTGCCTGATCGCGATGAACAACGCCAAGACCATTCCGGCCGACCGCTGGTTTGCGATGACGATGCTCGACCAGAACCGCGCGGTGACGCAGCTCGCGCTCAAGTCGGGGCTTCCGACCACCGACGTTTCACGGCTGGCCATCTGGGGCAACCACAGCTCGACGATGTACCCCGACTTTGAGAACGCGCGCCTCGGCGGCCGCCCGGCCACGGAGGTCATTCCCGACGCAGCCTGGTTTCGCGAGGCGTTCATCCCGACGGTGCAGCAGCGCGGCGCGGCCATCATCAAGGCGCGCGGGCTCAGCTCGGCGGCCTCGGCCGCCAACGCGGTGGTCGACACCGTGCGCGCCCTCACGACGCCCACCCCGGGCGACGGCTGGTTCAGCGCCGCGGTATGCTCTCCCGGCGCGTACGGCATCGAAAAGGGGCTGATGTTTTCCTATCCCCTCCGCAGCAACGGCAAGAGCTGGGAGATCGTTTCCGGCGTGGCCCTCAGCGATTTCGCCCGCAGCAAGGTCACCGCGACCGAGAACGAGCTGAAGGAGGAAAAGTCGCTGGTCAGCGAGCTGCTGCCGCGCTCCTGACCGAAATCGCCTCGTCGCCCGCCGCCGGGTCGGCGGCGGCGAAGTGGACGGTGCCCGTTTCGCCCGGGCCGAGGACGATCGTCTGCGACTGGACCGGCCCCGCCGCCAGCCCCCCCGGGCCCTCAAACTGGCAGTCGACCCGCACCCGCGCGGGCGCGGACCCGTCATTGGCGAGCGTCGCGGCGACGTTCAGCCGGCCGTCTTCGGGGCGCCACTCATGCCGGCCGACCACGGTCGGCAGATTCGCGAGCGGCGCCACCGGCGCGGCGCACCCGCCCAGGGCGGCGGCTGCGGCCAGCAGGATACGGCGGCGCGCGCTCATGGCGGCAGGACGGCGGCCTTGCTTTCGCCGGCGACATTCACCGCGGTCAGCGAAAAACCATAGACGCCATCCTGGGCAAGCTCGTCGATCACCCCGAACGTCGCCTCGTTCGGACGCAGGCGCATGACGTTGCGGCCGGCGAACACGTCCCGGCTCTTGTCCGGCAGGATCGTCAGGGTGTAGGAGGTGATGCGCGCGCCCCCATCCGAAGCGGGCGCGGCATAGCGGATGCACGCCACGCCGCCATCGCGGACGACGCCCAGAATGCGGGGCGGGGACGGGACCGCGGGGCGAATCAGATGGGGCGTGACAGCCGGGCTGGGCGCGGACGGATCGCTCCGCCCCGCCTTGCCGACCGCCACGATCGTGAACGTGCACGGTTTGCCGTTGGCCAGCTCATCCAGCCGCGCATATCCCTCCGCGGAGAAATCCGCCGCGGTGATCGTGATCGACTGGCCGGTGGAGGCATGGACCGCGAAGGCCAGGATCGGAGCGCCCCCGTCGAACTGGGGCGGATGCCAGGCGATGAGAGCGCTGCGATCGCCCGCCCAGGCCGTCACCCGCGAACACGCGCCCGGCCGTCCGGGCTCGGGGGCCGCGGCCTTCATCGCCTGCTGGCGGCTTTTCTCCACCCCCGCTTCCAGCACGACGCTCCGCGCCTGTTCCGGGAACGTGATCAGGTGATTGCCCGCCGGCAGCCCTTGCTGCCAATAGTTGCCGCTCACCGTCAGCCCGCGGTTCTGGTCCGACCGCCAGTTCTCCGGAAAGGCGTCCAGCACGGCATTGCCCTGGACCACGACGGAGAAGCAGCGGCGCGCCCAGATGGCCGCGCCCGGCCCGAATTGGTCGCGCACGATATTGCCGGTGATGGCCGGGCCGCGCACCCCGTCCACCAGGATCCCCGCCCCGCCTTCGGATTCGCGCAGGTAGTCGAAGATCAGGTTGTCGGATACCGTCACGGTCTCGCCGCCCTGGAGCACGATCGGCGTGCCGCCCGCCTGGTCGATCCGGTCGTGGGTCAGCACGGCGCCCGCCAGGTCCTGGCCGACGATCGCCGTGTGCACGTCGTCGAACCAGTCGTCCGCGACCCGCACGCCCCGGTCCTGGCGCAGGGCCACCGCGATATCGAAGCGCCGAAAATGAATCCCTTCGATGCGCACGAAGGGGGCCCCATCGACGGCGACGGCGGTGAAGTGGGCGCCGGTGCCCTCCAGCAGGGGGCTCGCCCCCGCCGCCGCGCGCAGCGTCAGGCCGCGGCCGGCCACACGCAGGGCCTGGGCGAGCGGATACACGCCGTCGCCCAGCACCAGGTCGACATCGCCCGGACCATTCCGGGCGCCGCGCAGCGCGGCGGGCCAGGCCTCCGGCGTGACCTCGACCGGGGCGGCTTTCCCGGCGCCGGAGGCCGCAAGGGCGATTGCAATCAGCAGCGCGGGACGCATCCAGCCATTCAAACGTCTTCGCGGCGGCGGACAACGCGCGAGTTGCCTCCGCGCCGCGGGGCCGCCTAGCCTCCCTGGCATGAGCTTTTATCGCGCCGGTTGGTGTTTCGCCCTCCTCGCCCTGGCCTGCGGCGGCATGTCCGCCGCGGATTCCGGCGACGTGCAGCAGCAGCTGGCCGATGCGCAGGACCGGCTTTCCACGGCGCTCCGCAGCTACAGCCTGCTGCAGGACGAGAACCAGAAGCTCAAGGACCAGCTGCAGAATGACGCGGCCGAGCGCGCGGCCCTCCAGGCCCAGCTCGACGCCGCGCGGCAGGCGAACGCGAGCCTCAAGGCCGCCGCGGCGGCCGCGGCGCAGCTGGACGGCGTCCGCGAACAGCTGCGGCAGGCCCGCGATCAGGTGGCCGCGCTGGCGCGCCAGAATTACGATCTGCGCAACGAGCTGGCCGCCCAGACGCCGCGCAAATGAATCCGCCCAACGAGCGGCTGGCCGCCCTGATCCAGGTGCTCGGGGTGGAGGAAACCCGGGAGTTGGTGCGCATCTTTCTGCGCACGGCGCCCAAGCTCGTGAGCGATATCGGCCAGGAAAACCGGGCGGAAGCGCGGCGCGCCGCCCATAGCTTGAAGAGCAGTTCCTCGCAGATGGGCCTGGCCGACCTGTCGAAGCAGGCGCTCGAGATCGAAAAGCGCTTCGATGCGGGCGGCCCGCCGCCTTCGGCGATGGAGCTGACCTTGCTTCAGGCCCGCGTCCGCCGGGCCGAGGCCGCGCTGCGCGATTTCGCCGGCCCCGACAACTCGCCGCCCGCCGCCCTGTGACCGGCTACATCTTCACGATCCCATTCTGAACGCACCAGCGGACCAGGCTCGCCACCTCGCGGACGCCGATCTTGTCCATGATGTTCGCGCGGTGCTTTTCCACCGTGCGCACACTGAGATCCAGCCGGGCGGCGATTTCCTTGGACGAGAATCCCTCGGCCACGAGCCGCGCCACTTCCAATTCGCGCGCGGACAGAGCCTCCACGGCCGCCAGCGCGGGCGCGGCGGGCCCCTCCTTCACCGACGGCGGGATGCGCGGGCCGCCCCGGCCTTCATCGGTCTGCTTCGGCGGAACGTGCGCGGCGAAGAACATGCCTCCGTCCATCACCGACTCCACCGCCTGCAGGGCGTAGCTGAGCGGCGCGTTCTTGTCCACGAAGCCGTGGACGCCCTGGGCGATCAGCCGCGCGGGCAATTCGCCGTCGGGATGCCCGGTGACCACCAGAACGCGGGTCGCCGGTATCTTCGCCCGGACTTCCTTGACGATCTCCAGGCCGTGCATGCCCGGCAGGTACAGGTCGACGACCAGCAGGCCGGGCTGCTCCTTGAGGCAATAATCCAGCCCCGCCTTGCCGTCGCCGAACGTGCTGGCGACGTGCAAACCCCGAACCCGGTTCAACGCCATGGCCAGCATGCGACGAAACACCTCGTCGTCTTCGATGATGACCGCGCGCATGGGCATAGGGTTCGGCGATAAGGGTTACGGCAACGCCATCCACTTTCAAGCGCGAACGGCTCAGACCCGCGACTCCTCCTTGAGGCCCCGGGACATCAGGGCGAGCAGCGCGTCGCGCGGCGGCTTGTCCGCAAACAGCACGGCGTGCACTTCGCGCAGGATCGGCGCGTCGACCCGCCGCTGGGAGCAGAGGCCGAAGAAGGCCTCGGTGGTCCGGTAGCCCTCCACCACGGTCCGGCGGTTGGCGATCAGGTCGCCCGCCCGGGCCCCCTCCCCCACCCGCTGGCCGAATTCGCGGTTGCGGCTCCAGCCACCATGGCAGGTGGCCACGAGGTCGCCAAAGCCGCTCAGCCCGTAGAACGTTTCGCCCCGGGCGCCCAGCGCGGTGCCCACGCGGACCATCTCGGCCAGGGCCCGGGTGAGGAGCGCCGCCTTGGCGTTGTCCCCCAATCGGAGCCCGTCGGCGCACCCCGCGGCGATCGCGTAGATGTTCTTGAGCGCCCCGCCGAATTCCGCGCCCGCCACGTCGTCCGACGTGTACACGCGCAGCGTCGTGCTGCTGATCGCGGACTGCACTTCCGCCAGGCTGCCTTGGGCCTTCGACGCCAGCACCATGGCCGCCGGCAGCCCTTGCGCCACGTCGGCGGCATGGGTGGGGCCGGTGAGAATGCCCGCGTCCGCACCCGGTTCAATGGCGGCGACGACTTCGGTCGGGCGCAGGTGGGTCCCAAGCTCGAGCCCCTTGGCCAGGCTGATGAAAAGAGGCGCCCCGCCGGACCGGCTGCGTTCCTGGCGGATCCGCTCCATGGTCAAACGCAGGGCCTGGGCGGGACAGGCGAGAAAGGCGACGTCCGCCGCGCTGACGGCCGGACCCCACTCGCTTCCGATGCGCAGCTCGAACGGCAGCGGCACCCCGGGCAGGTACTCGGCATTCTCCCGCGCCGCGGTCAGCGCCGCCGCCTGCTCGGCCCGGCGGGGCAGGAGCGTCGTCGCTTGGCCGAGCCTCGCCAAATGCACGGCAAAGGCGGTTCCCCACGCGCCTGCGCCTACGACGGCAAAATTCATCTCGCCTCTTCTCTAATCAAGCGGGCGCAGACTTCACGCCCAATCTGGACCCCGGAGCCTAGCGGAAAATCGAAATCGCGTGGGCGCTCTCGAGCACGATCCAGGCCCCCGCGCCGATCAGGGAAAGAATGAGCGCATAGCGCACCAGGCGGCGGGCGCGCAGGACGGCGTCCTGAAAATCCGTGTTCAGCGAGCGCCGGTTGCTCTGGGCCAGAAAGCTCGCAAAGCGCGGATCGCGCAGACGGCTGGCCCCCTCGCGCTTGAGTCCAAAGCGCAGGGCACGGCGGCGAAGAAGCTGGCTGAAGCGGAATGCCATCCTGTCTTAGTATATCAGATCGGCATTTCGGGTTGGTTTTTCAATTGAAAATTCTCCAACCTGCTGGGTTTTGCGCCCATGCACCAATTTCGCTTTGCCGGATCCAATCTCCACTGCGAATCCGTAGATCTGGCCGAAGTGGCGCGCCTGTACGGCACCCCGACCTACGTCTACAGCGCGGCGACCATGGCCGACAACTACGGCCGGCTGGCCCGGAGTCTTCCCGGCATCGACCTCCAGATCTGCTTCGCCAACAAGGCGAACGGTAACCTCGCAGTGCTCAAGCACTTCTCCAATCTGGGCGCCGCCTTCGACTTCGCCAGCGGGGGCGAGCTCAAGCGGGTTTTGGCCGCCGGCGGGGACGTCCGGCGCAGCGTGTTTGCCGGGGTCGCCAAGACCGAGGCCGAAATCCGGCTGGGGTTGGAGCAGGGGATCTTCTCGTTCCACGTCGAAAGCGAACCCGAACTGGCCCGGATCAACCACGTGGCCGGCACCCTGGGGGTCAAGGCGCCCGTGGCGCTGCGGATCAACCCGGACGTGGACGCCCATACCCACGCCAAGATCAGCACCGGCAAGAGCGACCACAAGTTCGGCATCCCGCTCAAGCAGGCGGCGGCGGCCTACGAGGGGGCCGCCAAGTACGCCCATGTCGCGCTGCGCGGAGTGCAGATGCACATCGGATCGCAGATGACCGAGGCCGGCCCGATCACGGAGGCGGTCGCCAAGCTGGCCCCCTTTGTCGCGGAGCTGAAGGCGAAGTACGGGATCACCTATTTCTCGATCGGCGGCGGGATCGGCATTGTGTACCGCGACGCCTTCGCGAGCGGCCAGCCCGGCTGGTGGGAGGCCCTGCCGGAGAATCAGCGCCCGCTGACGCCGGAAACGTACGGCGCCGCCGTCGGGCCCGCCCTGCGCGCCCTCGGCCTGAAGATCCTGCTGGAGCCCGGCCGCTTCCTGGTCGGCAACGCCGGCGTCCTGCTCACGCGGGTGGAGTACCTGAAGCGGGGCCTGGGCAAGAATTTTCTCATCGTCGACGCGGGCATGAACGACCTCATCCGGCCGGCCATGTACGACGCCTATCACGAGATCGTGCCCCTGCACCGCGATTCGTCGCGGCGGACGCTGGTGGCGGACGTGGTCGGGCCCATCTGCGAGAGCAGCGACGTCTTCGCCAAGGACCGGTCGCTGCAGGAAGTCGGCGAGGGCGAGTATCTGGCGCTCATGAGCGCGGGCGCCTACGGGTTTGCGATGGCCAACCGTTACAACGCCCATCCGCTTCCCGCGGAGGTGATGGTCAAGGGCAGCGCGTTTGAATTGGTGAATGCCCGCGAGACGTTCGAGCAGATGATCGCGGGCGAAAAGATTCCGGCCTTTCTCTAGCCCCAATTTTTCACGACAATCGCCTCAATCTCGAGGGAAGGCGCCGGGCGACCGCCGGCCGAAACCTTCCCGCGATCGGCGGAGAGCCCAACGCGGGCGGTTTCGGTCGCTTCTCGCGCGGCGCTTCGCCGAACTTGATGCGCTTTCATGGCAAAACTTGGGCCAGCGGATCAGGCCGCGAGGGGAAGCCGGGAACGCGCCCGGGCCCGCGCCGGAACCGCCAGGGGCTTGGGGGCGCGGGTATAGTCGTGAAAGCCGATGGCCAGGGTGCCGGCGGCGCCGGCGACCGAAATGATGAGCGGGAGGTAGCTGAGGATTGAAGTGATCATGGTGGTCATTGTTGCTACCACCATTACCCCGCAGCCCCGCCCAAAGTTACAGCCTTCCGGGCTATTCGCCCGCGGAAACGCGGGCCGGCTGGCGAAACGCCGAATGGAACGAGGCCTTGATGAAGTCGCGGTTGAGCCGCGCGATGAAGTCGTGCGAGATCAGCTTGGGGCACGCCGCGCTGCATTCGTACTGATTGGTGCAGCCGCCGAAGCCCTCCGCGTCCGCGGCGTGGACCATCGCGAGCACGCGGCGCTCGCGCTCCGCCTGCCCCTGGGGCATGAGGCCCAGGTGCGACACCTTCGCGGCGACAAAGAGCATCGCGCTGGCGTTCTTGCAGGCCGCCACGCACGCCCCGCAGCCGATGCACTGCGCCGCGTCCATCGCGAGGTCGGCGTCGTCCTTGGGCACCGGGATCGCGTTGGCGTCCGGCGCCGAGCCCGTGCGTGCGGTGATGAATCCCCCCGCCTGCTGGATGCGGTCGAACGCCGTGCGATCCGTCACCAGGTCCTTCAGGACGGGAAAGGCGCGGGCGCGGAACGGCTCAACCACGATCGTGTCGCCGTCGCGAAAGCTGCGCAGGTAGGTCTGGCAGGTGGCGACGCCCCGGCCCGGGCCGTGGGGCTTGCCGTTGATCTGCAGCGAGCAGGTGCCGCAGATGCCCTCCCGGCAGTCGTGGGCGAACGCGATCGGTTCCTCGCCCCGGGCTGTCAGGTCGTCGTTGACCACGTCGAGCATCTCCAGGAACGACATGTCCGGGTTCAGGCCGCGCGCCGGGTACTCGACGAAGCGGCCCGGCGCGCCCGCCCTGGCCTGGCGCCAGACCCGCAGCGTGACCGAAAGCGTCTTTTTCTCCGCCATGGCTATTTGTAGTTGCGCACGCTCATGTGCACGGCCTCGTAGGCGAGCGCCTCGGTGTTGCGGATCGGCGCGCGCCCCTCGCCGGCGAACTCCCAGGCGGCGACGTGCGCGAAACGGTCGTCGTCGCGCTTGCACTCCCCGTCCGGATACTGGTGCTCCTCGCGGAAATGGCAGCCGCAGCTCTCCTCGCGCGCCAGCGCGTCGCGGCACATCAGTTCGCCCAGTTCGAGGAAATCGGCCACCCGCCCGGCGCGCTCGAGGGACTGGTTGAGGGTGTCCGCCGCGCCCGGCACGCGCACGCTCGCCCAGAACTCCTCGCGCAGCGCCGGAATCTCCCGCAGCGCCTGCTCCAGGCCGGCGCGGTTGCGCGCCATGCCGCAGTGCGTCCACAGGATGTGCCCGAGCCGCTTGTGAAAATGGCTGACCGGCTCCCGGCCGTTGACCCCGAGCAGGCGGCCGGTCAGGGCGCGCACGTTGGCTTCGGCGGCCCGGAATTCGGCCGCGTCGGGCGACGGGCGGGCGCCGGGCTTCTGGGTCGCCAGGTAGTCGCCGACCGTATAGGGAATGACGAAGTAGCCGTCGGCCAGCCCCTGCATCAGCGCGGAGGCCCCCAGCCGGTTGGCGCCATGGTCGGAAAAGTTCGCTTCGCCCAGGACGAACAGCCCGGGCAGGTTCGACATCAGGTTATAGTCCACCCACAGGCCGCCCATCGTGTAGTGCACGGCCGGGAATATGCGCATCGGCGTGCGGTAGGCGTTCTCGGCCGTGATTTCGTGATAGATGTCGAAGAGGTTGCCGTAGCGCTCGCGGACCCCGTCCTCGCCCAGCCGCCGGATCGCGTCCGAGAAATCCAGATACACGCCCAGCCCGCTCTCCCCCACGCCCCGGCCCTCGTCGCACACGCGCTTGGCCGCCCGGGAGGCGACGTCCCGGGGGCAGAGATTGCCGAACGAGGGGTAGATGCGCTCCAGGTAGTAGTCGCGGTCCGCTTCGCCGATGGCGTTGGGATCCTTGCGCCGGTCCTCGGCGCGCTTCGGCACCCAGATGCGGCCGTCGTTGCGCAGGGACTCCGACATCAGGGTCAGCTTGGACTGGTAGTCCCCCGTGACCGGGATGCAGGTGGGATGGATCTGGGTGAAGCAGGGATTGGCGAAGCACGCCCCCCGCTTGTAGGCGCGCCAGATCGCCGTGGCGTTGGAGCCCCGGGCGTAGGTGGAAAGGTTGAAGACGTTCCCGTAGCCGCCCGTCGCCAGGATGACGGCGTCGGCGGCATGGCGGGTCAGTTCGCCCGTGATCAGGTCCCGCACGACGATGCCCTTGGCGTGGCCGTCCACCACGACGAGGTCGAGCATCTCCGCGTGCGTGAACAGGCGCACCGCGCCCGCGCCCACCATGCGCGACAGGGCGGAATAGGCGCCGAGCAGAAGCTGCTGGCCGGTCTGTCCCCGGGCGTAGAACGTGCGCGACACCTGGGCGCCGCCAAACGAGCGATTGGCGAGGAGCCCGCCGTACTCGCGCGCGAAGGGCACGCCCTGCGCGGCGCACTGGTCGATGATGTTCACCGACACCTCCGCCAGGCGATACGTGTTCGCCTCGCGCGACCGGTAGTCGCCGCCCTTGATCGTGTCGTAGAACAGCCGGAAGACGCTGTCCCCGTCGTTCTGGTAATTCTTGGCGGCGTTGATCCCGCCCTGGGCGGCGATCGAATGCGCGCGGCGGGGGCTGTCGTGAAAGACGAAGCACTTCACCTGGTAGCCGAGTTCGGCCAGCGTCGCGGCGGCCGAAGAGCCGGCGAGGCCGGCGCCGACCACGATCACCTCGTATTTGCGCTTGTTCGCCGGATTGACCAGGCGGATGCCCGCCTTGTGCGCCCGCCACTTTTGCTCGATCGGGCCGGAAGGGATTTTGGAGGCCAGTTCAGCCATGGGGCTTCAGGTACCCGGCGAGAACCGCCCCGGGAATCAGCAGGTTGCCGACGAAATAGGCCAGGCAGCAAAGGGTCACGACCACGCGGAGCCCGCCGGCCCAGCGCCCGTTCCGCCAGCCCAGGGTTTGA
>DASRSH010000055.1:0-3659 GCA_035656575.1 Opitutaceae bacterium | reverse complement strand
ACCGGATATTTTTCGACGGGCAGGAAATCCAGCTCGATCAGGTGGCGCTGCTCGTCAAGCAGGCGTCATTCAGCAGCGACCAGGCGTTGATCATCGAGGCCGACAAGCGGACCAGCCACGGGGTGTTTGCGCAGGTCTATGCGGAAGCCAAGAAGGCGGGCATTGCGACCGTGCAGTTCGCCACCGCACGGTCCGACCAGCCCTGAACCCAACGTGAACCGCAACCCGCCCGCCGAAATTCCCGTGGCGCTCTTTGCCGCCTCGACTCCCCTGCGAATCGTGCAGTCGCTGGGCGGGCTCGGTTGCGCGGGGCTCATCCTTATTGCGCTGGCGTACTTGCGCGCGCCGCGAGGGCCCCGACCGGCGACGCCGGTCTACACCGCCCAACTGGTGACGCTGCCCTTCGACGAGCCGCCGCCGCCGCCGCGCGAACCGGCTCCGCCGGAGCCAGGCCCGCTGGTCGGCCCCCTGCGGCTGGAAATCTCTCCGGACGCGGCGAGCGCCGTCCATATCCAGGTGCCGGACATCCCCCTTCTGGCCACCGAGGCGCCCCCGCCCGCGCGCCCCGTGGTGGCGGCGCGATTCGACCTCGCCCATGCGATCGCGCGTCCGGTGGACGGGTCGCCCCCGCCCGCCCTGCGGATCTTCAGCCGCGATGAGGTGGACCAGCGTCCGATGGTCGTATATCGGGTGAAGCCGAAGATCAGCGACGAGAGGGTCAGGAGGATGACGACGCCGCGTGTCGTGCTCCTGCTGGTCGTGAACACCGACGGCGCGGTGGGCGATGTGCGGCTGATGCGCAGCTCAGGCGAGGACGATTTCGACCAGGCCATCATGGAGGCGGTGCGCGAATGGCAGTTCAGCCCGGCCATCCGCAAGGGCCGGAAGGTCCGCTGCTGGGTGGAGCAAGCGATTTCCGTCAGAGCATCGGGGGCGACTCCCTTCGATGCCCGTTAACCCGGATGCCACCATGAAAATGTCCCAATATCGGACGCGGCGGAGGGCGGCGCTGCGTCGCCTCCGAGGCGGCACGCGGCTGGCGGCGGCGCTCTTGCTCGGCCCGGCGGCGGCGCGGGCCAGCCTCCCGGCCGCCCAGGCGGACCAGGACCGCATCATCAACGACTCCGCCAACTTTCTCACCAACCGGGAGCCGGAAATGACCGCCGGCGAGTACGCCCTTTACGAAAAGGTCGTGGCCCTGCTCAAGATCCAGCCGGATTTTGCGATCCAGCTGCTTCAAGGCGTGACGGCGGGCGGCGCGCACGCCAGCCCGGCCTTCGAATTTGTGCTGGGCAACGCCGAGTATCAGGCGGGCCATCGCGAGGAGGCCGAGGCGGATTACCGCCGGGCGGTCGAGGCTTTCCCCGATTATCAGCGCGCGTGGACCAACCTCGGGGTGCTCTATTATGGCGCGCAACGCTATGAAGAGGCCGTGGCCGCCTTCGGCAAGGCGGTGGAACTGGGCGACGCGACAGCCGAAACCAGCGGGATGCTCGCCTACGCCCTGCAGCGAGTGGGCAACAGCGTGGGCGCGGAGATGGCATACCTGCGCGCGTTGTCCACCGCGCCGGATAACCCCGACTGGATTGACGGGTTGTGCGGGCTGTACATCGAGACGCGGCAATACGGACGGGCCGAACCCCTGGTCCGCCGGTTGATCCAGCTGCAGCCGGGCGAGCCGCGGCATTGGCAGGACCTGGCCGGGCTTCTGCTCTCGCAAAACCGGCCGATGGAAGCGATCGTCGTCCTGGAGTCCGCTCGGGCGCTGGGGGTGGCCAACGACGAGATGGTGGTGCAGCTCGGGGACCTCTACGCCCAGCAGAATCTTCCGGCGGAGGCGCTGGGCGTTTACCGCGACCTGCTCAAGCGCGATCCGACGGCGGGGGCGAAACGGCTGATCGGCGCCGCCATGGCGGCGTTGGAAGAAGGGCGCGACGCCGAGGCGGCGGAGTTTCTGGCCACGGCGGCCAAGGACGTGCCCGCGGACCAGCGCGACGCGTTTCTGCAGACCCGTGCCGAACTGGAGGTCGTCCGCAAGGAGTGGGGAGCGGCCCGCCGGGATCTTGAAGCGGCGCTCGCCGCCCGGCCGTTGTACGGCCCGCTGCTGCTCCGTCTCGGCCAGGTGCTCAAGGCCGGCGGGTCCGACACGGCGGCGCGCGAATATCTTGAAGCGGCGGCACGGTCTCCCGCGTCGGCGTATCGCGCGCACCTTGAGCTCGCGGATCTTGAGCTGCGCGCGCGGCACTACCGGTTGTGTGCGGACGAGCTCGAACAGGCTCTGGCGGTCGAAAAATCGCCCGCCCTCCAGGCCTATTTGGAAAAAATCAGAAATCTCATTCCCAACCATGAAGACAATCCCCAAGAGTAAAGCCGCGCCGCGGCTTGCCGGTGCCGGGCTGCCGTTGCTGGCCGCACTTTCCCTGACGCTGGTCGCGCCGCTCCTCGCCGACGAGGCCGCGCCCCGGAAGGATCACGCGCTCTTTGCGGGCGCCACCGTGCGGGTCGAAAATGGCCCCGGGTTCTACGAAATCGTCGGGGTCAAGGGGTACTCGGTTGCGCTGCTCGGCGATGGCAAATTGCTGCATATTCGTCGCGACGCGATCCGCAGTGTCCGCATTGAGCGGAGTCTGAAGCTTACCGATGTCATCGCGCGGATCGATCAAATGACCGTCAAGGCAACCTCCGTTGGACCCCACGCCGATCGCTTTGCCGACATGCGCATGCAGATGTTGATGAGCGACATGGCCGTCGATGCCCAGGAATCGATGGAGAGCGGAGGCGCCGGCATTGCGGCGTTCACCGGCCAGGCGGCCGCTGGGCAGGCCACGAGCGGGCAGGGCCCGACCTCGGCACAGGTGGTCGCCGCTTCGGCCCCTTATGTCGCGGCGTCCAACAACGAGGTTTCCCTTCGGTCGGCCGTGGCCAGTTTTGGCCATGAGCCGGCGCCGGCGGGCGACAACGCCCTCGACATCGGGTGCGAACTGTCCACTCCGCGGGTCATGCACGACACCTACGCGCTGGTGCTTACCGAATTCCGCGAAAGCGGCGGCACCTCCGGCTACAACGTGCACATCGAGCCCCTGGGCGACCTGGGACCGAAGCCGCGGCGGGTGGCCTTCACGCAAACCGGCTTCCCTCCCGGGTTCATTCCCGGTCAAGTCAGCGTGCATCTCTATTCCGGCAGCCTGGAGCTGGCGACGAATCTCTCCGAGGGGCGCGTGGACCTCACCGCCGACGACGCCATGCGCTACCTGGTGATCGCCTATGTCGCGAGCCACGCCAAGCAGAGCCTCCCGGCCCAGCCGCTGCGCATCGCGCTGCCGGCCGACTTCAGGCAGCGGGCGCCCGCCGACGACCTCAACCGCACATTCTATGTGACGGTCGGCGAAGATGGGGTGGTGCGCGGGTTATCGGCGAAACCCGATCACCTGGTCGCGGTGAATCCTTACATCGATTCGGCGGTGCGGAAATTCCGCTACGAGCCGGCCCTCAAGGACGGCCGGCCGGTCGCAAGCGTGGTGGAAATGCGTCTGGCCAGCTTCCTGCGCTGATCACGGCCGGCGGCGGAGCGTTCACCGCCGCGGCACCGGGCGCAGGCGGCCGGCGGCGATCTCCAGGGCGTTTGCGGCCGGGCCGACCAGGAAGAGGGCGTAGTAGGG
>DASRSH010000054.1:0-8666 GCA_035656575.1 Opitutaceae bacterium | reverse complement strand
GTTTCCCGAGGGCAAGGGGCTGCACTTCAAATGATCCCGATCGCCCACTATTACTACGGCATCCCGTCCCTGGGGCAGGCGATCCTGAAGGGGCTGGCGGTGATCGCGGTCATGTTCCCGATCGCAGGCGCCTGTTCGATGGCCGAGCGCAAGATTTCCGCGTGGATCCAGGGGCGCCATGGTCCGAACCGCGCCATCGTCCCGTGGATGCGGTTTGTGCCGGTGCTCGGACCGGTTCTGCAGCGGCTGGGGGCTTTCAACCTCCTGGCGGACGGCCTCAAGTTTCTGTTCAAGGAGGAGCCGACGCCCGGGCAGGTGAACCGGCCGTATTTCATCCTCGCGCCGATCATCGCGATGATCCCGGCGCTTTCGACGGTGACGGTGGTGCCCTTCGGCGCTTACGTGGACGCGGCCGGGCGGGTGATGCCGCTGGCGCTGGCCCATGTGGACATCGGCATCCTCGCGGTCTTTGCGGTGGCCTCGCTGGGAGTGTATTCGCTGATTCTCGCGGGCTGGGCGTCCAATTCGAAGTATCCGTTCCTGGGCGGGGTGCGGGCCTCGGCGCAGCTCATTTCCTACGAGCTGTCCTTGACCCTGGCGGTGCTGCCGGTCTTTCTGTGGACCAACGCCCCCGGGCTGCCCGGCTCGCTCGGACTGGGGCGGGTGGTGGAGTTCCAGAGCCAGGCCGGCTTCTGGGGCGGCGCCTGGTTCATTTTGATCATGCCGGTCTCCGCCGCCGTGTTCCTGATTGCGCTGTTTGCCGAAACCAACCGGCAGCCGTTCGACATGCCCGAGTCCGAGGCGGATCTGGTCGGCGGCTTTCACACCGAGTACGGCGCGTTCAAATGGTCGCTCTTCTTCGTCGCCGAATACTCCAACATGCTGGTGGGCTCGGCGGTGTTCACGCTCCTGTTCCTGGGCGGATGGAACCCGCTGCCCTGGATCTCCCTCGAGCGGCTGGCCGGATGGCTGCACCTGCTGCCGCATCCGTTCTGGCTCGGCCTGCTCTCCATCGTCATCTTCATCGGCAAGGTGCTGGGCATGATCTTCTTCTTCATGTGGGTGCGCTGGACCGTGCCGCGCTTCCGCTATGACCAGGTGATGAAGATCGGCTGGCAGAAGCTGCTGCCCCTCGCGATCATCAACCTCGTGGTCTATGCCGCCGGCATCGCCCTCTTGCAGCTGCACCGCTCGTAACCTCCCGCCATGGCCGTCAAACCCGTCTCCCGCCAGCCGCTCAGCCTCTCGGAGCGCGCCTACCTGCCGCAGATCGCCAGCGGGCTGAAGATCACGATCAAGCACTTCTTCGCGCCCAAGGTGACCCTGCAGTATCCGGAGGAGCGGCCCGCCATTCCGCCGGGCTACCGCGGGGTGCCGACCCTGGTGATGGATCCGAACCACCGGATCAAGTGCGTCTCCTGCCAGCTCTGCGAATTCGTCTGCCCGCCCAAGGCCATCCGCATCACCCCGGGCCAGGTGCCTGAGGACAGCGGCCGCGAGCACATCGAGAAGGGCCCGCAGGCCTTCGACATCGACATGCTGCGCTGCATCTATTGCGGCCTGTGCCAGGAGGTCTGCCCCGAGGAGGCGATCTTCCTGCAGGACCAGTATTCGATGACGGGCTACACCCGCGAGTCGATGGTCAACCATATGGACCGGCTGCTCGAACTGGGCGGCGTCCTGCCCGACCAGCATTTCAAGTGGGACAAGAAGAAGGCGGCGGAGGAAGGCGCCGCCGGCGGCCACCACTGAACCCGGCCATGTCCAGCTTCGCCTTCGTTTTCCTCGCGGTGTTCACGGTCGTGACCGCCCTCGGCATGGTGGCCGCGCGCAACACGGTCAACGGCGCGATGTGCCTGCTGCTCTGCCTGGCGGGCGTGGCCGGGTTGCTGGTGCAGCTGGACGCCTTCCTCTTGGCCTTCCTGCTCATCCTGGTTTACGCGGGGGCGATCGTCGCCCTGTTCCTGTTCATCATCATGCTGCTCGATATGCGCGGTCAGAATACCCCGACCCGCAAAGGCGCAGGGGTCCTGGCGGGCTTTGTCTCCGGCGCCCTGCTGATCGCCGGGGTCGCCAGCCTGGCGGTCCATCTGCGCGGCAACCTGCCCGCGCCGGGTCCGGTGCCGGTCGTGGGCGCCGCGCTGGCCAGCTATGCCGACCTGCTCTTCACCGCCTACCTGCTGCCCGTGGAGGTGATCGGGTTCCTGCTCCTGATTGCGATGCTGGGCGTCATCGTGCTCAGCCGCCGCACCCATCCCGAGGAGGAGCGCTCCGGCCTATGATCGCGCCCACGCTCCATGCCTACATCGCGCTGAGCGCGGTCCTCTTTGCCATCGGGTTCTTCGGGGTCCTGGTGCGCCGCAATACGCTCGTCATCTTCATGTCCCTGGAGTTGATGCTGGTGGCCGCGACGCTGGCCTTCGCGGCCTTTTCGCGCTTCAACGGGACCTTGGATGGGGACGTCCTCGTGTTCTTCATCCTGACCGTCGCCGCGGCCGAGGTCGCGGTCGGCCTCGCCATCATCGTCGCCCTGTTCCGCCGCCGCCATACGGTGCAGGTGGACCAGCTCAGCGCCCTCAAGAACTGATGAGCCCCGCGCATCTTGCCGCCCTGACTCTCGGTCTGCCGCTCGCGTCGGCCACCCTGATCGCCTGCTTCCTGCGCCGCCGCGGCTCGGCCGCGGCATTCATCTCGGTGCTGGCGGCTGTCGGCATCGCGGCGATCGCCTTCGATCTCGGGCTGCGCGGGGTGCGTTTCGGCGCCGCCCATGCGTGGTTCGCGGTGCCGGGACTGCGGATCGATTTCGGATTTCATTACGACGACCTGGCGGCGCTGATGCTGTGCATCGTCGGGCTGGTCGGGCTGTGCGTGCACGTCTTCTCGCTCGGCTACATGCACGACGACCCCGCGAAGGGGCGTTATTTTGGGGGACTGTCGATCTTCATGTTCTCGATGATCGGGATCGTTTTGGCCGACAACCTGTTCATGATCTTCATATTCTGGGAGCTGGTCGGCTTCAGCTCGTGGCTCCTGATCAACCACTGGCATGAGCGTCCGGGGCCGGTGGAGGCCTCGAAGAAGGCCTTCATCGTCAACCGGGTGGGCGACTTCGGATTTTTGCTCGGCATCCTCTACTGCTATTGGGCCCATGGCACGGTCAGCCTGACCGCGCTGGCGGCGCAGGCCCACGCCGGCTCCGTCCTGGGGCGGGCGATTCCGCTGCTGCTCTTCTGCGGCGCGGTCGGAAAGTCGGCGCAACTTCCCCTGCAGGTGTGGCTGCCGGACGCGATGGAAGGCCCGACGCCGGTGTCGGCGCTGATCCACGCGGCGACCATGGTGGCCGCCGGCATCTACATGCTTTGCCGCATCGACATGCTGATGGTGCCGGATGCCCTGCGGGTGATCCGCTGGGTGGGCACGTTGACGGCGCTGTATGCCGCCCTGTGCGCCATCACGCAAAGCGACATCAAGCGGGTCCTGGCCTACTCCACGCTGTCGCAATTGGGGTATATGGTGGCCGCTTTCGGCCTGGGCCCGCTGCAGGTGGGCGGCGCGGGCCGCTGGCTCGTGCTGGCCGGGGTGGGGGCGGCGATGTTCCATCTGACCACGCACGCCTTCTTCAAGGCCCTGCTCTTCCTCGGGTCCGGCTCGGTGATCCACGGCTGCCACGACCAGGACATCTTCAAGATGGGCGGACTGCGGCGGCGGATGCCGATCACCTTCGTCACCTTCACGATCGCCGTGGCCGCGATCTCCGGGCTGCCATTCCTGGCCGGCTTCTTCTCCAAGGACGCGATCCTCTATCTGGCCTATGCCAACGACCGGGCGGTTTTCTGGATCCTGGCCTTCACGGCGGCGCTGACCGCCTTCTACATGTGCCGGATGTGGAAGCTGACCTTCCTCGGCCGGCCCCGGACCGAGGCCGCGGAGCACGCGCACGAGAGCGGCGCGGTGATGACCCTTCCGCTCATCGTGCTCGCCATCCTGTCGGTTCTGGGCGGATACAAGGCGCTGTACGCCCGGCCCTTCGCCGGCATTCTCGACCGGGTGCCGGAAGCGCCCGGCGGCATCAGCTATCCCATTCTCGTGACGAGCCTGATCGTGCTGACGGTGGGCGCCGCGGCGGCGCTGCTGTTCTATCGCAGCGACAGCGAGGACACCCTGTCGCTGACGCTGCCGGGCGTGTTCGGCGGCCTGAGCGCGCTGCGCGAGTCGTTCGACGCGGTGTACGATTACTACGTCGCCAAGGTGCAGCAGCGGGTGGCGATGGTGCTCAATTTCATCGACGTGATCGGGCTGGCCGGCGCGGTCGTGCGCGGCGTCGCGGGATTGGCGGGGCTGGCGGGCCTGGGCCTGCGCGCCCTGCATGTCGGCCGGATCAACGCCTACGTGACCTGGTTTCTGATCGGAGTCGTCATCTTCTGGGCCTTCGCCACCGGACTCCTCTGACTTTGCGATGAGCCTGCCCTTCGACCCTCTCCTTGCCTCGATCGTGGTGCCGCTCGCGGCGGCGCTGGCCATCGCGCTGGGCCTGCCGAAACGCTGGTCGGTCCGGCTGGCGTACGTGGGCTTTGCCGTGCCCGTCCTGATGGGCCTGCACGTCTGGTACCATTTCGGCTCGGCGGCCAAGGACCACGGGTTCGCCTTCGTGACCCGCTACGACACCGGACTCAGCGGCCTGGGCATCGCGCTCAAGCTGGGGGTGAACGGGGTCTCGATGCCGCTCTTCGCCCTGGCCGGGATCGTCGGCTTCGCGGCCGGCTGGTATGCGATCCACTCGGCGGCGGAGCGGCTGAAGCACTACCTGATGCTGCTGCTCATCATGCAGGCGGGGCTGATGGGCATCTTCTGCAGCGTGGACGTGTTCTTCATCTATTTCTTCCACGAGCTGGCCGTCATCCCGACGTTCATCATGATCGGGGTCTGGGGCGGGCGGGACCGCATCTATGCGGCGATGCAGATGACGATCTATCTGACCCTGGGCGCCATGCTGTCGCTGATCGGCCTCATCGCGATCTACGTCAAGAGCGGCGCCCACTCGTTCGACCTGATGACGCTGCACGACGTCCTGGCGGGGGCGCCCCTGGCGGCGCTGAAGCAGAAGCACTTCTTCGGCTGCCTGCTGTTCGGCTTCGGCATCCTCGTTTCGCTCTGGCCGTTCCATTCCTGGGCGCCCCTGGGCTACGGGGCCGCGCCCAGCTCCAATGCGATGCTGCACGCCGGCGTGCTCAAGAAGTTCGGCCTGTACGGGCTGATCCAGATCGCGCTGCCGCTCCTGCCCGACGCGATCGCGCCCTGGGCGAAGACGCTCGCGGTCCTGGCCGCCTTCGGCAACGTGATCATCATCGGGCTGATCACGCTGGCCCAGCGCGATGTGAAGCAGATGATCGGGTACAGCTCGGTCATGCACATGGGGTACGCTTTTCTGGGGATCGCCTGCGGCACCGCGCTCGGGGTGAGCGGCGTCGTTCTGCTGATGGTGGCCCACGGCCTTTCGGTCGCGCTGCTCTTCATGCTGGCGACCATGGTCCACCACCGGACGGACACGTTCTCCATGGACGAGATGGGCGGCCTGGCGCAGAAGGCGCCGGTGCTTGCGGCCTTCTTTGTCGCCGCGACCTTCGCGAGCATCGGCCTGCCCGGCTTCGCCAACTTCTGGGGGGAGCTCACGATCTTCACCGCGGTGTGGAAGTTTTCGCCGGGGTTCGCGGCGCTGGCGGTGGCGGGCGTGGTCCTGTCGGCGGTCTATGGCCTGCGCGCCGCGGCGCGGATCTTTTTCGGTCCGCCCACCCGGACCGCGCTGGAGGTGGCCCAGCGGCATCCGGCTACGGACCTGACCTTCGCCGAGCGCGTGCCGGCCCTGCTGCTCCTGGGCGCCCTGCTCTTCATCGGCTTTTACCCGGCGTCGCTGACCCACGCGATTGGCCTCACGCTGGCCCGCTGACCTCATGGATCCCGTCCAACTCTCCGCACTGGCCGCCGGCAATTCCTGGGGCGCGATCTGGCCCGAGGTGACGCTGGGCTGCTTGGCGCTGTTTCTTCTGGTGCTGGAAATCCTGCTGCCGAAGAAGGGCCACGGGGCGATTCCCGCCGTGGCGATCCTCGGCCAGGCGGCCGTCTTCGTGATTCTGGCCGCGAACGTTCACAGTCCGTATCTCGGCCGGGAAATCTTCGGCGGGCTCCTGAAGCTTTCGGTCAGTTCGCAGGTGTTCCGGCTCTTCTTCCTGCTTGCCTCGATGCTGGTGTTCTTCCTCGCCCGGGTGGTGCTGCCGCGCACGGCGATGCCGCGGGTGGAGTTCTACCACATCGTCCTGGTGGTGACGGCGGCGATGATGCTGCTGGCCGAAACGAACCATCTGGGGATGCTGTTCGTGGCGCTGGAGACGGTCACGGTCGGGCTTTACATCCTGGTGAGCTACGCGCGGACCAACGCGCTGACGCTGGAGGCGGGGCTCAAGTTTCTCGTCATGGGCGCCCTCAGTTCCGGGCTGCTGCTGTTCGGCGTGGCCTTGCTGTACGGGGTGGCCGGGGATCCGGCCCTGGCGGGGCATTCGGCCACGCCGCTCCGCTATGGGGAGCTGGCAGCGTGCCTGGCGGCCAATCCGCACAACTTCCTCGCCTCGGTGGGCATCCTGCTCGTGCTGGCCGGCGTCGCCTTCAAGATTGGCGCGGTTCCGTTCCAGATCTGGATTCCCGACGTGTACCAAGGGGCTCCGACGCCCGTCACGGCGTTCCTGGCGGTGTCGTCCAAGGCGGCGGGATTCGCGGTGCTGATCGGGCTGATCCGTCATGCGTTTCCGGCCTATGAATGGCTCACGACGCCGGTGCTGTCGTTCATGGCGGTGGCGACCTTGCTGTTCGGCAATCTGGCGGCGCTGACGCAGCACAATGTGAAGCGGCTGATCGGGCTGTCGGGCGTTTCCCACGCCGGGTTCCTGCTGCTGGGCGTGCTCGCAATCGGCAAGTCGCCGTACGCGCTGGGGGCGATTTTCTTCTATCTGTTCGCGTACCTCCTGGCGAATTTCGCCGTGTTCGCGGTCATGGCCCACCTGGCCGGGGCCAATGACCCGGAGCAGGAATTGGAGCACTATTCGGGGCTGGCGAAGGAGGATCCGTTCCTGGCCGGCATTCTGGCCGTGGGACTGGGATCGCTGGCCGGCATTCCGCCGCTGGCGGGGTTCATGGGGAAGTTTCTGATCTTCGTTTCGGCCTACCAGGCGCGGGCCTTCGTGCCGCTCGCGGCGGCGCTCGTGGCGGTGGTGATTTCGATTTACTATTATTTCGGGTGGCTGCGCGCGGCCTACTTCGAAGTCTGGCGCCCGGGCACGGAGCTGACCCCGCGCCCCGAGCGCACGCCGGTGAATCTCGTGTCCCGCATCACGGTCGCGGCTCTCGCGCTGGCGTCGGTCGTGCTGGGGTTCTACCAGGGGCCGTTCGGCCACTGGCTGATTCACCGCTAAAGGTTCAATTTAAAGTGTAGCCCAAAGCGGAGCGGTGGTTTCAGGGGCACTATGCCTAGCCCCAATTATTCATGAAAACGCTTCAAGATCGACGAAGCGCCGCGCGAGAAGCGACCGAAATCGCCCGAGGTGGGCTCTCAGCCCATCGCTGGAAGGTTTCGGCCGGTTATCGCCCGGCGTCTTCCCTCGAGATTGAAGTGATTTTCATGAAAAATTGGGGCTAGAGAAAAGGGAATTCTCCTGGGGCCGCATTTGCGAGTGGCTGTTCATCGGGTGGAACAGTGCTGGGCCGGCGGCGGAAAGCGGGCCCGCCCCCACCGGGCCGGAACGGGCTCTCCGCTCCGCCTCCGTGGCGCCGGATCCGCCTGCCAAACTGTGCGGCGAGAGCCGCGGACGACAGGGCGTCCGCCGGATCGCCGCACCCGGAGGCGGGCGGAAAACCGCGCCAAGTCGGCTTCGGGGGAGCCGGTTCCGGCCCGGTTTGGATCGAACCTGGGCGAAATAAAAAGGCGCCGAGTCGGCACCTGACTCGGGCAGGTGAGATTTTTTTGGCTATCGCCAGTAGCCGTTGACCCAAACGTAGCCGCCGGGACGGGCCTCCCAGTGGCCGGTGATCCAAACGGCGCCGGGATGGTGGCGGCGGGCCCAGTAGCCCCGCATCCATTCCCAATGATGGTGGCGCCATGTCCAATGGCCGCCGATCCATACGAAGTCCGGTCCCGGCGCGACTCCGACCGCTTCCTGATAGGGAATGGGAGGAGGCGGGGCGCCTTCGACCACTTGGCCCTCCGGGGCCGGCGGCGGGGCGGGGGGAACGGCCACGGGCTGTGCAGCCGCCCAATAGCCCTCGACCCAAACATAGGTTCCCCCGCGGTTGTCCCAATGGCCGGCGACCCAAGTGTAGCCGGGGTGGCCCACGACGTAGTGCCCGCGCACCCAGACCCACCCATGGCGCCAGGCCCAGTGGCCGCGCACCCAAACATACCCGGGGCCGGGAGCTGCCGGAACCACTTCCGCGCTAGGCGGCGGAGGCGCGGCGGTAATGCGAACATGCAGGCTGAGCCCCTCTTGCGCCAAAGCGGCCAGAGGCAGCGCGGCGACAAGCGCCGCCAGTAAAAGTCGATTTAATTTCATGGACCTGAGGAAGTTGGAAATAGCTGAAGCGATCCGAGCCAAGGGGTCACGTACCAAATCTCAACAAGCCGA